>NZ_CP040908.1:842083-1156666 GCF_013488205.1 Empedobacter falsenii
ATCTTGTCAAAATAAAACAGAAGAACCAGCAGTTATTGCTCTCGAAGAACAGATGTCAGATATGATGCAACCTTCGCAAACAATGGCTTACAATGTTGGAGATAAGGTTCCGAATAAGCAAGTTTGTATGGTGAACAATGCGTATATGGGCAAAGATCAGTTTGAAGTTCCTTATGACGGAAAAACGTATTATGGGTGTTGTAATATGTGTGTAGAAAGAATTCCGAATGATGAAACGGCTCGTAAAGCAACTGATCCTTTTACAGGAAAAAAGATTGATAAAGCGAATGCGTATATCGTTTTGAAAGATCAACAAGGAAATGTTGATTATTTCGAAAATGAGGAGAATTATAAGAAGTTTAGTCAATTATAATCAATCATTCTCATGAGGAAATTACTTTGTTTACTTTTTATTCCGTCGGCGATTGCTTTACAAGCTCAAAAACGTGTGGAATACGATTTATATGTACGTGATACCATTGTTAATTTTTCTGGGAAAGATAGAAAAGCAATTTCGGTAAATGGTCAAATTCCTATGCCAACTTTAGAGTTTACGGAAGGCGATACGGCTGTCATTCGCGTACATAATAAATTGAACGAAGATACTTCGTTGCATTGGCATGGTGTGTGGTTACCGAATAAAGAAGATGGTGTTCCGATGTTGACGCAAATGGGAATCAAACCAGGTGAAACGTACACGTATTCATTTCCGATTATTCAGAACGGGACGCATTGGTACCATAGTCATTCGGGGTATCAAGAACAAATAGGGATGTATGGTTCGATGATTTTGAAGAAACGCAAAAATGATCCCACTTTCCGAAAAGGAATTGATGATTTACCTACAATTCCTGTAATGTTGAGTGAATGGACAGATCTTAATCCAAAAAATATTCAGCGAATGTTGCATAATGCAAACGACTGGGCGGGAATCAAAAAAGGTTCAACGCAAAGTTATGCTGAAGCAATTCGAGAAGGGCATTTCAAAACAAAATTGACCAACGAATGGAAACGTATGTTGGCGATGGATGTGAGTGATGTTTATTACGAAAAATTCTTGATAAATGCTCAGAATGAAAGTCAACTGAAACAATTCAAAGCAGGTGATAAAGTTCGTTTACGTATTTCGAATGGTGGTGCGTCGACTTATTTTTGGTTGCGTTATGCGGGCGGAAAAATTATGGTTGTAGCAAATGATGGAAATGATGTAGAGCCTTTAGAAGTTGATCGTTTGATTATTGGTGTTTCCGAAACCTATGATGTTGTAGTGACAGTTCCTAAAGGTGGTTTATCTTACGAATTTCAAGTAACTTCTGAAGATAGAACAGGTTCGGCTTCGTTGTTCATTGGTGATGGAAAGAAACAATTGATGGAACCACTTCCAAAATTGAAGTATTTTGAAGGAATGAAAATGATGAATGACATGATGAATATGGACGGAACAATGAACGATATGGGCATGAAAATGAGTTTGCAGCAAATGGACATGAATACCGTGATGTATCCTGAAATTACCGGCGAATCGAAAAAGAAATCCAAAAAATCAAAGAAAGATACTGCTGAAAACCATTCAGAAATGAGTGGAATGGATCATTCTTCGCATGGAAATACATCCTCAAACATCACTACTTTGAATTATGGAATGCTAAAATCTCCTGAAAATACAACACTTCCGAAAGATGCTCCAATAAAAGAAATGCGTTTCGAATTAACTGGAAATATGAATCGTTATGTGTGGAGTATGGATAACAAAGTATTCTCTGAATCGGATAAAATTCCAGTCAAAAAAGGCGAAATTCTACGTATTACCTTATACAACAATTCGATGATGCGTCATCCGATGCATTTACATGGTTTCGATTTCCGTGTCATCAATAAAAATGGTGAATATTCTCCGCTGAAAAATGTGTTGGATATTATGCCAATGGAAACAAATGTCATCGAATTTGAAGCGAATACAGAAGGTGATTGGTTTTTCCATTGTCATATTTTGTACCATATGATGGGCGGAATGAACCGCGTTTTTGAAGTTGGAGATTATCAAAATCCGAATTTACCGAACAAAAAACATGCGTATAAAATGTTGCAAATGGAAAGCAATATGAAGCATGTTATGGCAGAAAATGATTTTGCAACAAATGGTTTAGATGGTATGTTGATGGTGCAAGATGCGCGTTGGGCATTGACTTCGGAATGGAGTATAGATTACAAACCAGAACACGGTTACGAGGTTGAAACACATTTGGGACGTTTTATAGATCGAAATCAATGGTTTCAGGTTTTTGTAGGATTTGATTGGAATCAACACAAAATGTTAGCAGAACACGGAAATGTAGAGAAGAATATTTTTAGTCAAAAAACCGATCGTAACAAAGGTTTATTCAGTACAGGTTTTGTGTATAAGTTACCAATGTTGATTGATTTCCAAACCGAAATTTATCATACAGGAAAAGTTCGTTTGCAATTTATGCGCGAAGATATTCCAATCTCAAAACGAGTTCGTGCTGGTTTTATGTGGAATACCGACAAAGAATATATGGGTGAATTGAGCTATATCTTAAACAGAAATATGCACATTAGAACTCATTACGATAGCGATATGGGCTTTGGTGTAGGATTACGATTAGTTTATTAGAAATATAAATAGTACAAAACAAAAAGCTTCGAGAAAATTCTCGAAGCTTTTTTATGTTTTTATAATTCTTAAAAGATTAATTCATCGCTTTCAATTCATTCAAGAAATCAACAATATCTTGTCCAGAATAATCCGCCATTCCCATTGTTGTATGTGCAATATTTCCTTTCTTGTCTAAAATAACAGTTGTTGGTAAAGAACCGTTAAAAAACTCAGTAGGAATAGTTGAATTTGGATAAACTACAGGCAACGATAAATTTTTACGTTCCATAAATTTCGCTACTTTATCACGTTTTCCTTCTACTTCAACCGTCAAAATAACGATGTCTTTGTCATCTTTTACTTTATCATACAATTTTTGAATTGATGGCATTTCCGCAATACAAGGCGGACACCAAGTTGCCCAAAAATTCATGAAAACAACTTTACCTTTCAAATCTTCCATATTGACAGATTTTCCATCAGCATACACCATTTCGAACGTATAATTCGCTTCAGATTTTGGTTGAGTTGTTGGTTCAACTTTTTCTAATTTCGGTTCAAATAAGCCTAATTTCATTAAACCTTGTTGCATCATTGCTTTTGCTTCTGGCACAAAAAGTAAGACCAAAGCCAGCGCTCCTATGATAATTGTTGAATAATTTCTTTTTAACATTGCTATAAATTTGTTATTGTTTGTTCCCATTGTAATCCGCTTATATCGGTTAAAACTACTTTGTGAATTTTGTCTGAAATATCAAAATTCAGATTTGCTTTCGCACCCAAAGGTAACACCAAACTGTGTTTGTGCGGTGTAACTTTTGCTACATAATAATTCGAAATTTGTTGTTTGTCCAAATTTGATAACTCTTTCATATCCAAACTTTCAATTATTTCATTTTGATGATTATGAAAATCGATTTGAATCAAAAAAGAGCCATAAACATCCGCGCCTTCTATTCGCATTACATCAAATGAAACCTTGTTTTGATGTTGTTTTAAATTTGAGATTTCTACTTTTGGTTTGACAGATTTATTGTGCAAAGTTCCGTAAACTCCACCATGAAAAACCTGATTTGTAAACAAAGTAACGAATAAAATAAAAAAACTAAAACCTATAAAATAAGGTCTATATTTTTGGAATGAAATCGAATTCCAATTATTTTCTTGTTGAATAAATTGGTTTTTATTGAAGAAATAATCCAACGAAATTTTTCCTGAACCAGCCTGAAATAGCGTAAAACCTCCAGCTAATCCTAAAACGCCAATTTGCCATTCGTCCAAACAAGTTGTACCAATCCAGCCCGAACCAAGTAAAATTCCCATTGCCAAAAAGAAAACGGCAATACTCATGATTCGTGTTTTGTAACCAAGCATTAAGAGTAAGCCAACAACGCCTTCTACGATGGTAAAAATCCACATATTCCAAAGCAACGCTTCAGGATTTTCGACTAAATATTGAATAAGTGGTTTGATGAAAAGGGCATTTGGTAAAAAATGATTGAATTTTTCGCCAATATAACCCGCAGCTTCTGGATCGAGTTTATTTTCTAAAATTAAACGCCTCCAAAAGGCAGAAAAGTACGTCCAACCAATGACTAAACGTAACGCCAATACAGCATTACCCATTGATAAAACAGATTTATTTTGCATGAATTTTTATATAAGTGATTGAATATTTGTTGTCTAAATTAATTGTGAAAAATTAAGACATCAACGAATATTTCAATTGCTTATACAACAGATAAAAAGGTATTTTTGGTGATTGAATTTCATTCGAATCTATATCTTCTTCGATTAATGAAGAACGTGCTAACCCAATGAAATGAATCGATGAATCGGGTAAATCAAAATTCGGAACATCAAGATTTTTTGTTGATTTTTTTATCGTTTCAAACTTAACAACAGAACATGAATTCGAATGATTTTGATTGATTTTGACTTGAGAAGTTTTTGTTTGATGAACATTTTCTACGTCCAAAATAGTATGAATAGAAGCTTTGATGCTACATGGCGTAAGTAGCACAAAAATCGAAGAGATAATTAAAACGAAACTTCTAAAATTCATGAAACGAAACTAATCATTAATTTTCAATAAAAACCAATTCACAATTAAACTTTAAGAAATTATTAGAATTTCTATCTTTGTCTTGATGAAAGAAAAACCACTATTTTTTGTTTTAATAATTCTGACACTTTTACTTTTTGTTTTGAGTTTAAGCGTTGGAAAAGTCTCGATTTTTTTCACCGAAATTTTTAATGTATTTTCTGGTCAATCAGACGAAATGTTGCACAATCTTGTGCTCAATTTTCGTTTACCAAAATCATTAACAGCTTTATTGGTTGGTATTTCGTTGCCGATTTCAGGTTTTTTGATGCAAGAATTATTCAAAAATCCGTTGGCAGAACCTTCTGTTTTGGGAATAACTTCGATGGCAAGTTTAGGCGTTGCGATTGTGATTTTTCTTTTTTCGATGATTGGTTTAGGAGAATTTCTCAATAATCCTTGGATTACAATTATTGCTTCATTTTTAGGTGCAATTGTCGCCTTGTTTTTAGTGATTTCGTTATCATTTCGTATCAAATCATCTGCCTCTTTGGTGATTATAGGATTTATGATTGCAGGTTTAGCGGGCGCATTAATTGGCATGATGCAATATTTTGCTCCTTCCGATAAAATTAAAGCCTATTTAGTTTGGGGATTCGGTTCGTTGAGCGGTTTATCGTGGGAACAATTAGGCGTTTTTGGTTTATTTGTTTTGAGCGGAATTATTGTTTCATTATTTACTTTACGAGGAATTACAGCCTTATTATTAGGTGAAAAATATGCACAATCTTTAGGGATTAATATCAAAAAATTACGTTTTACAATTTTAATTTCAACAGCTTTATTAACGGCTTCAGCAACGGCTTTTGCAGGTCCAATTAGTTTTATTGGATTGGCAGTTCCACATATTTGTAGAACATTGTTACGAACAGGTGATATGAAAATTTTGTACCGATGGATTTTCGTTTCAGGTATATTTTTCATGTTATTATTCTCGATTTTGACCGAAGTTTTTCCGTTCGGAACGTTACCGATTAATATCATTACCGCGTTGTTTGGAGCTCCAATTGTCATTAGTATTTTGTTGAATAATAAAAACGAAGTGCGATGAAAAATACCATTTTGAAATTAGAAAATCTTTCGGTTGGATATGGTTCAAAAGAAATTGTTTCAACCATAAATGCGAGTATAAATTCGAATGAATTAGTTGCTGTTTTAGGTAAAAATGGTGCAGGAAAATCAACGTTGATTAATTCGATTTTAGGTTTTCAGAAAACACTGAATGGAGAAATTTATTTAGAAAATAATTCGATCAAAAAATTATCTTCTCAAGAAATTGCGCAGCAAATTGCAGTTGTTTTACCACGTTTGTCGATTGTTCCAAAAATTAAAGTTTCGGAATTGGTTGCGATGGGACGTTTGCCTTATCACAACGTTTTGAAAAAGATTTCTGAGGAAGAACAAAACCTAATTGATGAGGTTTTAGAATTGGTTGGAATTTCGAATTTGGCAAATCAATTTGCGAATGAAATCAGCGAAGGTCAATTGCAATTGGTGATGATTGCGCGCGCGTTGTGTCAAGATGCGAAATTGGTGATTTTAGATGAACCAACTTCTAATTTAGATTTAGCGAATCAATATCGTATTTTCAATTTGTTGAATGAATTAAAATTGAAAACAGATAAATCGTTTTTGATGATCACACACGAAGTTGATTTTGCATTGGAAAAAGCGGATAAAATTTGGTGGATTGAAAATGGAAACCTTTTTGAAAATATTCCAGAACAAATGGCTTTTGAACATCAAATTATTCAAAAATTATCCAACCAAAATTTAACGTATGATGAAAAAAATAATCGTTTTTCAACACAAAAATCATTTTCTAAAACGATTGGTGTAAAAGGAAATTCGGAATTGGCTTTTTGGGTAAAAAATGCCTTAATTCGAAATGGAATTTCTGTCGAAAATAATGCGGAAAATCATATTGAAATCACAGAAAATAACATCATCTTTGATGGAATAAAGTTTGAAACGATAGAAGAAATTGTAAATTTTGTACAACATTATGAAAAATATAATTGTAACGGGAGCGAGTAGAGGAATTGGTTTTGAATTGGCAAAACAACATTTGGAATTAGGAAATCGAGTGTTGACAGTCTCTCGAAATGTAGATAAATTGAAGGAATTAACAGCTTTTGCAAAAGAAAATCAATATCAGTTTATCGGTGTTGATTTGGCTAATTTTGATGAGATTTCAGATGTTTTGAAAGCTGTGGAATCTTGGAATAAAGTAGATGTTTTGTACAATAATGCGGGAGTTTGTATCAACAAACCATTCATAGAAATGCAACAAGAGGATTTGTTAACTTCTTGGCAGATTAATTTTATGGCGCCTTATCGCTTGATACAAGTTTTGATGCCAAAATTTGATACATCTTCTCATGTAGTTAATATTTCGACAATGGGAGCAGTACAAGGTTCGGTGAAATTTCCAGGTTTGTCTGTTTATTCGTCTTCAAAATCGGCAACGGTTAATTTGACTGAATTATTAGCAGAAGAATTGAAAGATCATGGACCAAGAATAAACGCTGTGGCGTTGGGAGCGGTGCAAACAGAGATGTTGGAGGAAGCTTTTCCGGGCTATATTGCGCCTTTGCAACCAGATGAAATGGCCGAATATTTGGTCGATTTTGGATTGAATGGTTGGAAATATTTCAACGGAAAAGTTCAACAAGCTTCTATTTCTACGCCATAAAAAAAACGTAATAAGAATCTATATAAAAGATATAATCTGCATAAAAAAATAAGTTTTTATGCAGATTTTTTTTATTTGAAATTAATGGAATATCCTTAAAACTAAAACCTTATTTTTGTAGTATGCATATTTTAGTAGTAGAAGATGATCAAAGAATGTCTGAATTAATTCGAAGAGGATTAGTAGAAAATGGATTCGAAGTTACTGTAGTTTATGATGGTGAAATGGCACTTAAATTAGCTCTTCGCGAAGAGTATGATTTAATTGTATCTGACATAATTTTACCTAAATTAAGTGGATTAGATTTTTGTCAAGAAATCAAAAAGAAGAAACCTTTTCTTCCTATTATTATGTTAACAGCTCTTGGAACAACAGATGATAAAGTAGAAGGATTTGATGCTGGTGCAGATGATTATATGGTGAAACCTTTTGAAATGCGAGAACTTGTTGCTAGAATAAGGGTTTTATCAAAAAGAAATTTTAATCATAATTCACAATCCTTTTTATTAAAATATGATACTTTAGAGATGAATCTTCATACTAAAATTATAAAAAGAGAAGAAAAAGAAATTGATTTAACTCCTAAAGAATTTCGACTGCTTCAATATATGTTAGAAAACAAAGAACGAGTTTTGTCTAGAAATGAAATAGCAGAAAATGTTTGGGACACACATTTTGATACAGGAACTAATTTTATTGATGTTTATATAAATTATTTAAGAAATAAAATTGATAAACATTTTCCTACAAAACTAATTCACACAAAAACAGGTCAGGGATTTATATTTAAAAAAGATGAAAATAAAAGTTAAACTGACGATTTTATTCACTCTACTTACAGCTGCAATACTTTTCTTTTTTGCTTTTATTATTTATTATTCAGCTAAAAAAGATAGAGAAAAAGAGTTTTTTGAATTATTGAAAAAAGAAGCAATTACAAAATCAAATCTTTTTCTTAAAGCTAAAGTTCCTTCAGAAGTTTTACATAATATTTATCATAATAATAGACAAACAATCAATGAAGTAGAAGTTGCGGTTTATAATCAAAACAAAAAACTACTTTATCATGATGCTGTTGAAATAGATTTTGTAAAAGAAACTGACGAATTATTTGATGAAATACAACAAAAAGGATTTGTAATTTTTTATCAAGATAAATGGCAAGTAATTGGAATGAATTATGTTGTAGATGGCAATCATTACATTGTAACAGCGGCCGCTTTAGACGAATATGGATACAGTAAGATGAACAATTTATTGAAAAACATCATACTGATTTATATTTTTTCTTTGCTATTAATTATTTTGTCTGCTTTCTTTTTTACAAATAAAGCAATCAATCCAGTAAAAGAAATAACAAATAAAGCCAAACAAATTTCTGCTTCGAATTTAGATTTGAGAATTGAATTGAAATCAAAAGGAGATGAGTTAGCAGAATTAACAACAACAATTAATCAAATGTTGCAACGATTAGAAAACTCTTTTGATACACAAAAAAACTTTGTTTCTAATATTGCGCATGAACTTCGTACACCTTTGGCGGCAATTATAACAGAGTTAGAAATGGCTTTAGATAAAGAGCATACTAACGAAGAATATCAACAGTTAATCCAATTTGCATTGAATGATACGAAAAGAATTGTTCGTCTTTCAAATAGTTTACTTGATATGGCAAAAGCAAGTTATGATCCTTCGGAAATAAATTTTAAAACGATTCGGATTGATGAAATACTTTTAGATTCTGTTGCGCAAATTCAAAAAAGCAATAAAGAGTATAAAGTAGATTTAAATTTTATTAGAATACCAGAAGAAGAAAACGAAGTTGCAGTTATAGGAAATGAGTATTTATTAAAGGTTGCTTTTACTAATTTAATAGAAAATGCTTGCAAATATTCAATTGATAATAGTTGTATTGTTCAAGTTGATTTTGATGATAAAGAAGTGAAAATTAATTTTATTAATAAAGGAGATAAAATTGATCAAGAAGAATTAGCATTGATTTTTAAACCTTTTTTTAGAAGTGATAAACATAAAAATATTCAAGGACAAGGAATAGGATTACCTTTAACAAAGAAAATTGTCGATTTACATGATGCTCGTTTAGAATTATATTCCGAAGAAGGAAAAGAGACTATTTTTCAGATCGTATTGAAGAAGTCATAATAAAACTTAAATCATTAAAAAAATATAATGGAAGCCTGCTATTTAGCAGGCTTTTTTTGTTCTAATAAAATTCTAATATTCTTCTAAAGGGTTTCTAACAGCAGTAGCTTTTGATGTATTGTAGATTTGCACCAGAAAAAAATATAATGGAAACAGATTCCCAATTTGTCAAACAATAAACCTAAGATTCATTTATAACTGCTTTTGAGATAATTGAAACTTAGGTTTGTCTTAAAAAAGGAAAAAAATGAATTTAGTGAATTTTACAATGCAGCTAGGATTAGCTTTTCTATTAGGAGCTGCAATAGGTTTAGAGCGAGAATATCGCCAAAAAAGTGCTGGATTAAGAACAAATACTTTAGTATGTGTAGGTTCAGCAGCGTTTATATTAATGTCTTATTCTATCGGAGGTGATGCAGTAGGACGAATAGCTTCATATGTTATCAGCGGAATAGGTTTTTTGGGCGCTGGAGTAATCATGAAAGATGGATTAAGTGTAAGAGGATTGAATACTGCAGCTACGATTTGGTGTTCAGCAGCAATTGGGTTATTTGTCGGTTCAGGACTTTCAATAGAAGCAGTTATACTTACTTCAATTATAATGTTAGCCCATCTATTATTAAGACCAATTAGCAATCACATTTATCGTTATTCTTTCAAAAATAAAAACCACAAGGATACTGAATATTTATTGGTAATAAAATGTAGAAATGATGTAGAAAATCATTTGAGAGTATTACTAATGCGATCAATAGAGAATAATGAAAATCTTATGATGAAGTCTCTTTCAAGTGATGATGATTTAATAAATGATTCTGTAATGATTTCAGCAGAAATATCAGCTTTAAATCAACAAGATAGTCTTTTAGAAAAAATAGCAAGTCGATTAACAATTGAAAAAGATGTCCAGAAAATTCGTTGGGAAATTATAAGTAACGAAGTGTAAAAATAATAAACAGTAATAAGAATATACAGAAAAAATATCTCATGAAAATAACAAGATTAACTCATTTTATACTGCTTTTAGTAGGAAGTGCAATGTTTTTGACGAATAGTTGTAAAAATAAAACAGAGCAAACTGATAATCCAGATTTTTATTGGGTAAATAATGAAATAGAATTATCAGAAAATTCTCTAATAGAATCTAAATTGAAATTAGAAACAACAAAACTTCAAACGATAGAATCGGAGTTAAGTTCGACAGGAGTTGTAAAAGCAATTCCTGAACGATTTGCTCAGGTAGCATCACCTTTTGCAGGACGCATAGTAAAATCTTTCGTCACATTGGGACAGGATGTACAAAAAGGCTCTCCCATTTTTGAAATAAAATCTTCAGAATATTTTTCAGCTCAGCAAGAATATTTTTCAGCTCAGCAAGAGTTAAAACAAGCAGAAATGAATTTGAAACGTCAAAAAGATTTATACAATCATGCTGTAGGTGTAAAAAGAGAATTAGAGGAGGCTGAGACAGATTACAAGTTAAAGAAAATAGCAACAGATCAAACTGCTGCATCATTGAAAGTTTTTAATTCATCTTCTAGAGTAGGAATGGGGCAATCTTTAATTGTTCGGTCTCCTATTTCTGGACGAGTTGTAAGCAGTGATTTAGTTGTTGGACAATTCATAAAAGAAGATCATGAAGCTTTAGTTACAGTAGCAGAATTATCAAAGGTATGGATTTCGGCACAAGTAAAAGAACATAATTTAGGTTTCTTAGAAGAGTTAAAACATATAACATTTACAGTTGATGCTTTTCCATCAAAAATATTCGAAGGAAAAGTAATTAATATAGGACAATTATTAAATGAAGAAACGAGGAGTGTTGATGTGCTTATAGAAACGGATAATAATCAATTTGTTTTAAAACCAGGAATGTATGTTAACGTAACATTGAATAGTCTAGATAAAGAAGAGATAATCCTTCCTGCTAAAGCTGTTTTTCAAGAAAAAGAAAATCAATATGTTTTTGTGAAAATAGGTGATAGAAAATATCGAAAAGTAAATGTAAAAGCAATTGGAACTTCAGAAAATAACGATTTTGTTCGTGTTACAGATGGTTTAAAAGTAGGAGAAAGAGTAGTGATTGAAGGAGGTATCTTTTTAATGGGAGCAAAATAAATAAGCTATTGAGATGAATAAACTAATAGAAATGGCGATTGCCAAAAAATGGTTAATGGTAGCTTTGTTTTCTTTGGCTGCATTCTTTGGATATTATTCTTGGAAACAATTATCTATCGAAGCTTATCCTGATATCGCAGATGTAACTTCACAAGTTGTAACTCAAGTTCCTGGGTTGGCTGCGGAAGAAGTAGAACAACAAATAACAATTCCAATAGAAAGAGAGCTAAATGGTTTACCAGGTATGCATGTTATGCGTAGCAAAAGTACATTTGGATTATCTATAATTACGATTGTATTTAAAGATGGAGTAGATGATTATTGGGCTCGTATGAGAATTCAAGAACGATTGAATGATATTGAGTTGCCGTATGGAGCTGAACCAGGATTAGATCCTTTAACATCTCCTATTGGAGAAGTATTTCGTTATATTATTGAAAGTGACACAAAAAGTTTAAGAGAATTAACAGATTTACAACGTTTTGTTATTGTACCAAGAATTAATCAAGTTTCAGGAGTTGCAGAAGTAACAAATTTTGGAGGAATCACAACGCAATATCAAATAGAAATAGATCCAAATAAATTAACTCAGTATGATGTATCGTTAAATGATGTTGTAGAAACAATAGAAAAAAACAACATTAATGCAGGAGGAAGTACATTACCTCAAGGAGATATAGGATATGTGATTAGAGGAATAGGTCTTGTAAAAGATTTAGAAGATTTTGGTAAGATTGTTATTAAATCAGAAAAAGGTGTAACTGTTTTATTATCAGATATTGGAGAGTTAAAATATGGAAACTTAGAACGAAAAGGAATTTTAGGTTATAGCGATAAAAGCCGAAATCATAGTGACGGAATTGAAGGGATAGTTTTATTGTTAAAAGGAGAAGATACTTCTGTAGTTTTAGAAGGTATTCATGAAGCTGTAGATGAATTGAATAATGATTTGTTGCCAAAAGATGTAAAAATACATGCATTTTTAGATCGTACAGATTTAGTCGATACAACACTTAATACTGTTTCATACACATTAATGGAAGGTATTTGTTTAGTCGTTATTGTACTTATTGTATTTCTTGGAAGTTGGAGAGGAGCTCTTCTAGTAGCGATAACAATTCCTATTTCATTGCTTATTGCATTTATATTAATGCATTTTACATCTATTCCAGCTAATCTACTTTCGTTAGGAGCTATAGATTTCGGAATTATTGTAGATGGAGCTATTGTGATGATGGAAACTGTTTTGAAAAAAAGAGAGGAAAATCCAAAAGAAGAATTAAAGGAGAAAACTATTTCAACGGTTGCAAAGCAAGTAGCAAAACCAATATTTTTTGCAACACTAATTATTATAACAGCTTATTTACCATTGTTCGCTTTTGAAAGAGTAGAACGTAAACTTTTTACTCCGATGGCTTTTACTGTTGGTTATGCATTATTTGGAGCTTTATCAGTTGCACTTTTATTAATCCCAGGATTAGCATTTGTAATGTATAAAAAACCAAGAAAAATTTATCATAATAAATGGTTGGAAAAGCTGACGAAATCTTATTCAAAGGTTATCAAAAAAATAGTTGCTAAACCCAAAAAAGTTATTCTACCATTACTTCTAATTCTTGCTAGCGCGATAGTATTATCTATTTCTGTTGGAAAAGATTTTTTACCAACATTAGACGAAGGTTCTATTTGGTTACAAGTAGAATTACCTCCAGGATTATCGGTAGAGAAGTCAAAAGAAATGAGCGATGTATTGAGAGAACATACAATGAAATATGATGAAGTTACTTATGTAATGGTTCAAGCTGGTAGAAATGATGACGGAACAGATCCATGGACAGCATCTCATTTTGAAGTTTCAATAGGACTGAAACCATATAAAGAATGGCCTAGAGGAAAAACTAAGAATGATTTGATTCGAGAATTAGAATCAGAGTATGCTAGTATGCCAGGATATACAGTTGGTTTTTCTCAACCAATGATTGATGGGGTTATGGATAAAATTTCAGGAGCACATAGTGAGTTGGCTGTAAAAATATATGGGAAAGATTTTACTGAAACACGCAAAATAACTGAGAATATCATGAAAGAATTAAAAATGGTAAAAGGTGCTGCTGATGTATCAATAGATCAAGAACCGCCTTTACCTCAACTTCAAATTCATGCTAATCGAGATAAAATTGCACAATATGGATTGAATGTTTCTGATGTTTCAGAATTAATAGAAGTCGCAATTGGAGGAAAAGCTATTTCTCAAATATTTTCAGATGATAGAGTATATGATTTTACTTGTAGATATAAAGAAGATAGTAGAAATACACCAGAAAAAATACGACAATTAACTTTGACAAATGTAGATGGTATAAAAATACCATTAGCGCAAGTTGCCGATGTAAAGCTAAATACAGGAGAAAGTACAATTACGCGTGAAATGAATAAACGTCATTTGACAATAAAACTGAATTTGAGAGACCGTGATTTAAGTTCTTTCCTAAAAGAAGCTCAAAATAAAATAGAACAAAACATTGATTATGATCATAGTCAATATCATATTAAATGGAGTGGACAGTTTGAAAATCAAGACAGAGCTTATAAAAGACTTTCAGTTATTATTCCAATTGCAATATTAGTCATGTTTATACTTTTATATGCAGCATTCGGTAAATTGAGACAAGCTTTGCTTTTAATAGGAATTATTCCTTTGGCGATATTCGGTGGAATGTTAGCTTTAAATGTAAGAGGAATGACGTTGAATGTATCTTCAGCAGTTGGTTTTATTGCATTATTCGGAGTTGCAATTCAGAATGGAGTGATTATGATTTCTCAAATCAATTTACTGAAAAATAAAGGAATGGAACTTTCTCAAGCTGTTATAGAAGGTACAAAAAATCGTTTCAGACCTATTTTGATGACAGCCACAGTTGCGATTCTAGGATTATTACCAGCTTCATTAGCAACAGGAATAGGATCAGATGTTCAACGTCCATTAGCAACGGTTATCGTATACGGATTATTATTCTCAACAATCATTACACTTTTTGCCCTTCCAGCTTTGTATTATATGATCGAAAAGAAATGGGGAAAAGATTCAGTAGAAAAATCAGTTAATCAAAAACAAGATTAAAATGAAAAAATATTGGTTATTAGTTGTGTGTAGTTTATTTATAGTAAATACTAAATTAATTGCTCAAACAACAAATGAAAGCGAATTAGATTATAAAAAATTTATAGAAACAGTTCAAGCAAACAATATTTCTTATACAGCAGAGCGCTTTAATGTAGATATTGCCGAAACAGAAATTTTAAGTGCAAAAGCATTTGCGGATCCCGAACTTCAATTTGAATATTTTGATAATGGAGAAGCCAAAAGAAAAATGGGACTTGGATATTCAGCAGAAGTTGGATGGGTTTTAGAATTAGGAGGAAAAAGAAAAGCTCGAATTAATTTAGCTAAAAGTGAATTTGAATTAACGAAATTAATTCTTTTAGATTATTTCAAAAACTTGAAAGCAGACGCAACGTTAGGATTTCTTCAAACAATCTATCAGAAAGAAATGTTGAATGTAAAAGAGAATTCTTATAACATGATGAATCAGTTAGCAAATTCGGATGAAATAAGATTCAAATTAGGAGAGATTTCTGAAACTGATGCAAGACAAAGTCGATTAGAAACTCAATCATTAAAAAATGAAATAATACAAGCAGAAACAGATTTTGCTACATCAAAAATTCGATTATCAACTTTTATGGGAATCGATCAATATGCAGATTTATTTTCTACAGTAGGAGATTTGAAAACGTTTCAACGTGATTTTGATTTAATCAATTTGACTGAAATGGCCTTAAGTAATCGAACAGATTTATTAGTTACCTTGCAAAGTAAAGATGTTAGTCAAAGAATGATTGAGTTAGCTAAAGCAAATCGTGCAATAGATTTGGGACTGATTTTAGGATTAGAGCATTCAACAGCTGTTAGAAATTTGATAGCAGAAACTCCTCAGTTCACACAAATTAAAGGAGGAGTAAATATTCCATTGAAATTTTCGAATAAATATAATAATGAGTTGAATGTTGCTAAAATGCAATTTAAACAAGAGGAGCTAAATTATAAACAAACAGAATTAGAGATAAAATCTCAAGTAAAAGAAGCATATGAGTTGTATGAAGGTTATAAAAAACAGTTGAAACAATTTGATATTGAAATATTAAAAAACGCGAATTTAATATTAGAGGCTAAAAAATACAGTTACAAAAGAGGAAATTCGTCTTTGTTAGAGGTTTTAGATGCTCAACGAACTTATAATGAAATTCAAAATCAATATTTGGAAACTCTTTATAATTGTGCTTCAGGTCTTATTGATTTAGAAAGAGTAGTAGGAATTTGGGATATTGATTTTTAAATCTTTACTAATTCTAAAGATTTATGAATTATATTCGTGATGATTTTTCAATTAAATGTCTAGGACATATTTCAACGGAAAAATTCAAAAATCTTTTATTTCAACACTTTAGGAAAATAGAATTTAGATGAAATAGTAAAAGTCGTTTTAGTGCGACTTTTATTATTGATTTAAAACTCGTTTTCTAAAAATGTACATTAACGGAAAACTGCGTAAAAACATCCAAATTCCGAATGCAATCCAAATTCCATAAATATTTAAACCAAAGTAATCTGCAAGATAAATGGTTGGTAGAAATCCAAGAAATGTTGCGATAATTAAGTTGTTTCGCAAGAGTTTTGCATCGCCCATTCCCTTGAAAAATCCATCAAAAATATAAGCCAATGTGTTGATTGGTTGCATCAGTAAAACCATCCAAAATACAGAATTGAAAATGATCAAAACATTTGGATCTTGATTGAAAATTTGCCCAATTTGATTATAAAAAATGAAACAAATCGCAATTAAAATACACGCAATTAAAACTGAATATTTGGAAATATCTTTGCTTAAAATCCAAAGTTTAGGATAGTTTCGTTCGCCTTGTAAACGACCTGCCATCGCGTTTCCAGCACCTGCATATCCGTCAATAAAGAATGAAAAGAACAACCAAATATTCATCAAAATACTTTGCGCGGCGATATAATTTTTTCCGTAATCGGTGGCGTAAGAATTCGCAAGAAAAAATGCAACATTCAACGAAGCTGTTCGTAAAATAAAATTGAAACTTAAGTTGATATATTTCTTAAAAAGTGGATGAATGGTTTTTCCTGGATTTAATCCAAATGAAGTTTTCGTGAAATAGTAGTAAAACGCCATAATTACCATAATCAATTGTGCAATCAAACTTGCATAAGCAGCGCCTTTAATATGATAAGCGGGAATTATCCCATTTACTCCAAAGATTAGAATATAGTCTAAAAAGACATGAACAAATGCAGCTGTTAAACTACATTTCATTGCCCAAACGGTGTTTTGCATTCCTCTAAATGCTCCAAAAAGAGTGAGCGAAATAAGTGTTAATGGAAAACCAAATGCTCTGATTTTGTAATAATCTACTGAAAATTGAAGAACCAAATCTTTTGCATTGTACAATTCGAATAGATTTTGTGCAAAAAAATACGTTGGAACAAAAATAAGTAAACTCAAAAATAGATTGAAATACAACGCTTGCGGAACTAAAGTTTTGAGACTTTCCAATTTATTTGCACCAAAACTTTGCGAAACCAAAGACGAAATAGAGGTTTTGGTTTGGGCAACAATCCAGATAATTCCTGAAAGAAAAGAACCAACTAAACCAGTAGCAGCAAGTGCTTCAACCGAATATTCTTTTACATTACCCACCATCGCAATATCGGTTAAGGTAATAAGAGATTCTGCAATTCCCGAAAAAATAGCAGGAATCGCTAATTGATTAATTTGTTTGAACGTAATTCTATCCGAAACCAAACTCATTTCGAAAAATTATTTTTTTACGCGTTTATATGGCGGTTTGTTTTTGATGATTTGACTCAACATAAATAAGGTAGTTCCGACCAATGTGAAATAACCCAAAAGTGGTAAGCCAGGAATGTGATAATCGTTGTATTTGAACATAAAAATACATGCTAAATATCCAGCGAAAATCAAATAATAAATTACTTTTTTGAATGATCCGTATGTAAATTTTCCACGAATATATTCAATCAAATTCAACAGAATTAAGAAGAAATAAAAACCGAAAAAGATATAGCGTAATGGATTAATCGGACGATCGGTTGTTCTTATATTCACCATTAAATTGTAATTGTAAACACCGTTATAAATTAATAACAATAAGATAAGAACGATAATGATACGAAGTATTTTCATAAAGTATTTTTGCATTAAAAAAAGCTGTCGAAACAGCTTTTTGATTTTATTTTACAGGTTTGAAATCTAACGAAAGCGAATTTACACAATAACGTAAACCAGTTTCTGTAGGTCCGTCATCAAAAACGTGTCCCAAGTGGCTTCCGCAATTTCCACAAAGAATTTCTGTTCTCTTCATTCCGTGTGAAGTGTCTACGCGTTCTACGATTTTACCTTCTTTTATTTCTTTGTCGAAACTTGGCCAACCACAATGTCCGTCAAATTTAGAAGAAGAAGAAAACAATTCTTCTCCACACGCATTACACGTATAAATTCCGTTCTCGAAATGCATGTTGAATTTTCCTGTAAAAGGACGTTCTGTACCAGCTTCTCTTAAAACATAATACTCTTCAGAAGAAAGTTCTTTTTTCCATTCTTCGTTTGACTTATTGATATTGAATTGAGGTTTTTCGTTCATCGTAACAGTGTTTGAAGGTTGTTCTACTTTAGCATCTTCTTTCTTGTGTTGAGATGTACAAGCAACCATAAGGCTTAATATTAATCCAACAACAAAAAAAGAAATATTTTTTTTTAGGCAATCCATTGATTATATTTTTCAAAAGCTTGTCTGATTTCTTCTTCAGTACAAACTACATCATAACGACAATTTCCAATCTTGTTGATCAAACTAAAGTTGATTGAATTGTTTTGATTTTTTTTGTCGTGTTTCATCCATTCCATTAAGTTCGGAAAAATTTTCATATCAATTGTATTTAAAGCATACATTGACGAAAAACTTTCACAAACTTCTTCTACATCAGCTTTAGAAATTAATTCTTGATCATAACTAAGGAACGTTTCAATAATCATTCCGATTACAATTGCTTCACCATGTAAAAGTGGAAAATCAGTTTCTAAGGATTCACTTTCGATGGCATGACCAATTGTATGACCAAAATTTAAAATTTTGCGTTCACCTTTTTCATACGGATCATTGTCAACCACATTTTCTTTGATATGAATAGAATCCATGATAAAAGGCGCCAAAGCTTCAGCATCGTGCGAAGGTAATTGCACCAAATTATCCCAATGATCACGATTTTTGATTAAACCATGTTTCAACATTTCTGCCAAACCAGATTTTACTTGACGTTGTTCTAATGTCAACAAAAATTTAGGATCAACTAACACCATTTCTGGCTGTGTAAATGTCCCGATCATGTTTTTCATTCCTTCTAAATCAATTCCATTTTTTCCGCCAGCAGAAGCATCGACTTGCGATAATAAGGTAGTTGGAATGTTAATAAATTTGATTCCACGCTTGAAAGTAGAGGCCATAAAACCTCCCATATCCGTTAAAACTCCACCACCAACATTGATAACTAATGAATGACGATCTGCACCCAATTCGCTTAATGCTAACCAAAGATTGGTTACAGTATCAATGTTTTTATTTTCTTCTCCAGAGTCAATTTCAAGGATTTCGTAAGCAGAAATATTGTCCAAATCGGCTAATAATAGCGGTAAACAATGCACATGAGTGTTCTCATCTACCAAAAAGAAGATAGAAGAAAAAGTGTTATTTGCAAGGTAATCGTCTAATATATATGCGATTGAACCAAAATGAATCGGAGCTGATTTCAAAATGAAAAATGTTTTTAAAATGTGCCTAAAATTACGACGACCTTTTTACATCGACCAAATATTTTGAATGATTTATTTTAGGAGGGCTGTCGATAGAATCTATATTGATATTATCGACTTATAAAATAATTATTTTTAAATTTGCACAAATTCATAGATCAATGAACATAGTTCTTTTTGATGGCGAAGAATGGGAAGATTTTTTGCCCCTAACATTTACAAGACCTGTAGCAGCCCTAAGAATGGGAATATTGAGTTTTGCAGAACGTTGGGAAAAAATACTAAATACAGAGGTTTCTTATCAAACGAAACCTTATTTGCAAGAAAAATTTCCTGCTAAACTTCAAACAGAAAATACATTTATCAACCCAACTTTTTTTCCGAATGAAAAATTAATTGAAGCGATAAAGGATTTAAAACCAAATCAAACCCTAATTTTTGACAATCAACTTGTAGCAGTTAAATCAACTGAAGAAACTCCAAAAATCACATCAGACGTTATTCAATTTGAAGATGAAGTAATACATCTACAACATTCTTGGGATATGTTTACATACAATTTTCAAGCAATTGAATTTGATTTTGATTTAGTTACAAAAGGAAGAACTTCTCAACCAATATCAGCAACCAACCAAGTTTTAGCTCCCGAAAAAATATTTATTGAAGAAGGTGCGAAAGTTGAATTTTCTATTTTGAATGCATCAGAAGGTCCAATTTATATCGGAAAAGATGCCGAAATTATGGAAGGTTCTATGATTCGTGGCGGATTAGCTTTATGCGAGCATGCAAAAATAAATATGGGTGCAAAAATATACGCTGGTTGTACGATTGGTCCTTTTTGTAAAGTTGGTGGTGAATTAAATAATTCAATCTTAACAGCATATTCAAATAAAGGACATGATGGGTTTTTAGGGAATTCTGTAATTGGAGAATGGTGCAATTTAGGCGCGGATACAAATAACTCAAACTTGAAAAATAATTATGCAGAAGTAAAGTTATGGAGTTATAACCAAAAAAGATTTGTAAAAACAGGTTTGCAATTTTGTGGTTTAATAATGGGCGATTATGCTAAATCTGCAATCAATACACAATTTAATACTGGTACAGTTGTTGGAGTTTGTGCGAACGTTTTTCAATCAGGTTTTCCACCAAATATGATTAAACATTATAGTTGGGGTGGACAATCAAACGCTCCTGTTTTTAATTTTGATAAAGCTTGTGAAGCTGCAGAAAAAATGATGGAAAGAAGAAAAATTGCTTTTACACTTGCTGATAAAAGAATTTTAGAACATATTTTTAATTTAAATAATAACTAATTTAATAACGAGTAAATCATAAGAATTTTAGTTTAAAATTGTAATATGATTAATTTTACGTGTTAATCTTTTAACAATTAATTAAAAAATCCTTAATTTTGCTTTTTGTTAGAAAAGAATATTTGTGAAATGACTGGTAAATATAAAAACGTTTTAGAGTTAATTGGAGATACTCCATTAGTTCAATTAAACAGAATTAACCAAGACATTCCAGGCGAAGTTTATGCAAAGTTAGAATGTTACAATCCTGGACATTCAACAAAAGACAGAATAGCTTTACATATTATAGAAGAGGCTGAAAAAAATGGTCTATTAAAACCTGGTGCTACGATTGTAGAAACAACTTCAGGTAACACTGGATTTGCTGTAGCTATGGTGGCTATCGTAAAAGGGTACAAATGTATCTTAGCGGTATCGGATAAAACAAAGGCAGAAAAGATTTCATTCTTGAAAGCGATGGGAGCAAAAGTATTTTTGTGCCCTGCGAATGTACCTGCTGATGATCCAAGATCATATTACGAAGTAGCAAAACGTATTGCTGCGGAAACGCCAAATTCTCTTTATATTAATCAATATTTTAATCAAGGGAATACAGAAGCTCACTATTTAACAACAGGTCCTGAAATCTGGAATCAAACAGAGGGTAAAATTACTCACCTAATCGGTTGTACAGGTACAGGAGGAACTTTGACAGGTAGTGCACGTTATATAAAAGAGCAAAACCCAGATGTAAAAATCATCGGAGTTGATGCTTATGGATCAATCTTGAAAGGTTATCACGAAACTGGTAAAATTGATCAAAATGATATCTATCCTTACAGAATCGAAGGAATGGGAAAAAATTTGGTTCCTGGAGCTTTAGATTTTGAAATGGTTGATTCTTTTATCAAAGTGACAGACGAAGAAGCTGCTTATCGCACAAGAGAAATTGCTTTGAAAGAAGGAATTATGGCAGGATATACTTCTGGTGCTGCTACACAAGCATATAAACAATTGGCTGAAGCTGGAGAATTTGACGAAAATTCTTTAGTTGTAATTTTGTATCCAGACCACGGATCACGTTATATGACAAAAGTCTTTAGTGATGATTGGATGGCAGAGCAAGGCTTTACAAATAGCAGACTCAATGGTTTAGAAGCTCGAGCAACAGTCGAAAGAATCAAATAATACGTATATTTGTAAAAATTAAATATTTAAAGTAGGTAGTGTTCGTTCACTTTCTACTTTTTTTCAATTAATAAAAAATTAAACTATAATAAAATGGACATTTTTGAACGTTTAAAACAGAACCCTGGACCATTAGGTCAATTCGCTGATTATGGTGAAGGTTATTATGTTTTTCCACAGTTAAAAGGAGAAATTGGACCCGTAATGGAATTCCAAGGTAAAAAAGTAATTACTTGGTCAATCAATAACTACTTAGGTTTAGCTAATCACCCAGAAGTTCGTAAAGCGGATGCTGATGCTGCGGCACAATATGGTATGGCTTATCCAATGGGAGCTCGTGCAATGTCTGGTCAAACAGATTATCACGCTCAATTAGAGCAAGAATTGGCTGATTTCGTTCAAAAAGAATCTGCTTATTTAATGAATTTCGGGTACCAAGGTATGGTATCTACAATTGATGCTTTAGTATCTAAAAATGATGTAATCGTTTATGATGCTGAATGTCATGCTTGTATTGTTGATGGTGTTCGTTTACACTTTGGTAAACGTTTTATTTATCAACACAATAATATCGAGAGTTTCGAAAAAACAATTATTCGTGCACGTAAATTAGCTGACAAACAAGGCGGTGGAATTTTAGTGATTACAGAAGGTGTTTTCGGAATGACAGGTAAACAAGGAATCTTGAAAGAGATTGCAGCTTACAAAGACGAATACAAATTCCGTTTATTGGTAGACGATGCACATGGTTTTGGTACTTTAGGTAAAACTGGAGCTGGAGCTGGAGAGGAGCAAGGTTGTCAAGATAAGATTGATATCTATTTCTCAACTTTCGCAAAATCTATGGCAGGTTTCGGAGCATTTATCGCTGGTAACAAAGATATTATCCGTATTTTAAAATATAATTTACGTTCTCAAATTTTCGCTAAATCATTGACAATGCCAATGGTAATCGGAGGTTTAAAACGTCTTGAATTGTTACGTTCTCAACCAGAACTTAAAGATAAGTTATGGCACAATGTAGAAAAAATTCAGAAAGGATTAGAAGAAAGAGGATTTGATATTGGAGGTTCTAACACGTGTGTTACACCAATCGTATTGAATGGTTCTCCTATCGAAGCGACTGTATTAGCGAAAGAAATGCGTGAAGAATATGGTATTTTCGTTTCTGTAGTGGTTTATCCAGTTATTCCAAAAGGAATGATTATTTTCCGTATTATCCCAACTGCTGCTCACGAAGACGAGCACATCGAATATACGTTAAACTCATTTGCTGAGATTAAAGATAAATTAGCTGACGGATATTACAAACGCAAAGCAGAAGAATTGAATGTTGATTTTGTTCAATACTAAAATAAATATTCAATCAAATAATAGAAAAACCCTAAACTAAATAAGTTTAGGGTTTTTTGTTTGTATTCTGTTCAAAAGTTAAGTAATTATTCCCTTCTTTCCACATTTGATTTACTATATTTGTTTACAAATTAAACACACAAACACACAACAATTTTAATTATGAAAATTCACAATTTTAGTGCAGGACCATGCATTTTACCACAAGTTGTTTTTGACAAAATGGCTCAAGCTTGTTTAGATTTCAACAATTCAGGAACATCAATTTTAGAAATTTCTCACCGTCGCAAAGATGCGGTAGAAGTGATTGATACAGCAAGAGCGTTGGTAAAAGAATTGATGAATGTTCCAGAAACGCATGACGTAGTTTTTATGCAAGGCGGAGCTTCATTGCAATTTCCTACTGTAGCTTACAATTTATTGAAAGAAGGCGGAAAAGCAGCTTATACACAAACAGGAAAATGGGCAGAAAATGCTATCAAAGAAGCGAAGCGTTTCGGAGAAATTGAAGTTATAGCTTCTTCAAAAGATCAAAATTATAATTATATTCCGAAAGGATATACTGTTCCTTCAGATGTAGATTATTTTCACTGCACATCAAATAATACTATTTTTGGAACACAAATGAAAGAGTTTCCAAATTCTCCAGTTCCAATGGTTTGTGATATGTCTTCGGATATTTTATCTCGCACAATTGATGTTTCTAAATTCGGAGTAATCTATGCTGGAGCTCAAAAAAATATGGGACCTGCAGGTTCTGCCGTTGCAATCGTTCAAAAAGATTTATTAGGTAAAACAGGACGTAATATTCCTGATTATTTAAACTACGAAACACATATCAAAAAAGAATCATCGTTTAACACTTGGCCAGTAATTGCAATTTACGGTGTTATGTTAAATTTACAATGGTTAAAAGAGCAAGGTGGAGTAGAAGCGATTGCAAAAATTAATACTGCAAAAGCGGATGCAATGTATGCTGAAATTGATCGTAACGGATTATTTACAGGAACTGCTACAACAGAAGATCGTTCTCAAATGAATGCTACTTTTGTCTTAAATAACGAAGATTTCAAAGCTGATTTTGACGCAATGTTAAAAGAAGCTGGAGTTGTTTCTTTGGCTGGTCACCGCGATGTTGGTGGATACCGTGCGTCAATGTACAACGCTTTACCATTAGAATCTGTTCAAGTTTTGGTAGAAGTAATGAAACAATTTGAACAAAAATTTGGTTAATCAGCAGATATTAGACGCTAGATATTAGTATTGAGAAATATATTATCTAACATCTAAAATTTCGCATCTTAATTCTATAATAAAAACATGAAAATATTAGCAAACGACGGAATTTCTAAGGCAGGAATAGAAGCTTTAGAAGCAAAAGGTTTCGAAGTAATAACTGCTCACGTAGCACAAGAACAATTAGAAAATTATATCAACGAAAACGGAATAGAAGTACTTTTAGTACGTTCTGCGACTAAAGTTCGTCAACCTTTGATTGATGCGACAAATCTTAAAATTATTGGTCGTGGTGGAGTTGGTATGGACAATATCGATGTTGCTTATGCACGCGAAAAAGGAATTCAAGTCATTAATACGCCAGCATCTTCTTCTCAATCGGTAGCAGAATTTGTGATTGCGCATTTGTTTTCTATCGTTCGTAATTTGCACCAAGCCAATCGTAATATGCCTTTAGAAGGAGATTCTAACTTCAATGGATTGAAAAAAGCTTACGCAAAAGCAATCGAATTGAGAGGGAAAACAATGGGTGTGATCGGTTTTGGTCGTATCGGTGTAGAAGTAATTCGTGAAGCGATTGGTTTAGGAATGAATATTTTAGTGTATGATAAATTTCCAGCAACACGTGACATCGAATTAGAATTTTTTGATGGTCAAAAATTAACGTTTACAATCACTTCTGTTGATTTTGATGAAGTCATTACAAAAGCAGATTTCATTTCGTTACATGTTCCAGCGCAAGATGGATATATTTTGGGCGAGAAAGAATTTGCAAAAATGAAAGATGGCGTGATTGTAATTAACACGGCTCGTGGAGGAGTTGTTGATGAAAAAGCGTTAGTTGATGCAATCGAAGATGGTAAAGTTGCAGGTGCGGCTTTAGATGTTTTCGAGAATGAGCCAACACCAGAAATGGGCTTGTTGATGAACGAATCGTTGTCGTTATCTCCTCATATTGCAGGTTCTACGAATGAAGCGCAGGACAGAATTGGAACTGAATTAGCTTCGCAAATCGTTGAGATTTACGGAAAATAATTTTGAGTTTCATTCTATCTAAAACTATTCAAAATGCCTCAATTTAAACCATTCAAAGGAATTCGACCTACAGAAGAAACTTCTCAAGAATTTGTAACGCTTGCCGTTAATCAATATTCGAAAGAAGAATTGGACTATTATATCAATAACAGAGAACACTCTTTTTTGCATATTATTTTGCCAACTTGGGACGAAACGATTCAAGATCCGAAAGAAAAATTCAGAAAAGTTCGCGAGAATTTCGAGAATTTTATTTCGAAAAAAATATTAACGCAAGACAAGTCTTCTTTTTATATTTATCAAGTGATACAGCCTGATGGACGCGAAACAAAAGGACTTTTGGGCTTGGTGAATATTGATGATTATCGTCAAAATAAAATTAAAAAACACGAAGAAACATTGGAACGTCGTGTGGAATTATTTGCTGATTATTTGAAGGAATCTCACTTCCATGCGGAGCCTGTTTTATTGACTTATAAACCTGCTCAACGTGTAGATTTGTTAATTGATACAGAAATGAAACGCAAGCCGATTCTAAAAATAGAAGAAGAAAACGGAACGCAACATTTATTGTGGAGAGTTGATAATCGATTGAATTTAAAACAATTAAAAGATTCGATCGAGAAATTGGACGAATTGTACATTGCAGATGGACATCATCGTATGGAAAGTTCGGAACGATACACAAAATTTGCGGTTGAAAATTCGAAAGATGAAGTCTATGGTGATGAAGCGTTTAATTATACGTTAGCACTTTTAGTTTCGAATGAAGATTTGATTATCAATGATTATAATCGATTAATTAAAGATTTAAATGGCTTAACTCCAGAAGCATTTTTAACTGCTTTAGAAGTTGATTTTGAAATTATTCCGAAAGTTGATGAATTAGTTGTGCCAACAAAAAAACATCATATTGTGATGTATTTAGATGGTCAATTTTATAGTTTATATGTCAAAAATAACTTATTGACAACCGAAGGATTAAGCGAGTTGGATACGTATATTTTCGAAGAAAATGTGATGAAACCAATTCTTAATATTCAAGATTCTAAAAAGGATAAACGTGTTCATTACGAATGTGGAACGCGTAATAGAGAAGGAGTGGAAGCACTTAAAAACAAGGTTGATCATCACGATTATATTGCTGCTTTTGCTTTCTATCCAGTGGATGTGAAGGATTTGCAATTGATTGCAGATTTAGGGCTTAAAATGCCTCCAAAAAGTACATATATCGAACCAAAACCTTTAAGCGGTTTTGCTGTATTCGATTTGAAAGAATAAAAAATGAGTATTCAAGAAAATTTAAAAACAATCGAAGCTACAATTCCTGCTCATGTGACATTGGTAGCGGTTTCTAAGACAAAACCTGTAGAGGATTTGCAAGAAGCTTATGCGGCTGGAATGCGAGATTTTGGAGAAAACAAAATTCAAGAAATGTGTGATAAATACGAAGTTCTTCCAAAGGATATTCGTTGGCATATGATTGGACATGTACAAACCAACAAAGTGAAGTATATGGCGCCTTTTGTGCATTTAATTCATGGAGTTGATAGTCTAAAATTGTTGAAAGAAATTCACAAACAAGCCGAAAAAAATAATCGCGTAATTGATGTATTGTTGCAACAATTTATAGCAGATGAAGAAACTAAATTTGGTTTGGATCAAGAAGAAATTCAACAAATTATGCAAGAAGAAGTTCAGCATTTACCAAATGTTCGCGTAGTTGGATTGATGGGAATGGCAACGTTTACGGAAGATGAAAATCAAATTAGAGAAGAGTTTCGTTCTTTAAAATCTAACTTTGATTCGTTGAAAAATAATTTCGAAAATCTAACTATTTTATCAATGGGAATGTCCGGAGATTATCAAATTGCGATAGAAGAAGGTAGTACAATGGTTCGCATTGGAAGTTCGATCTTTGGACATCGTAATTATTCGATTTAATAGAATATTTTTACAATACAAAACCCCTAAAATTTATGTTTTAGGGGTTTATTTTTTTATTATTTATAGAAAAATTTTTAAAAAGGTAAAGTGTCTAAATTGACATTTCCACCAGAAACGATTATCCCTATATTCATATTTTTATGACTTTCTTTTTCTTTGATTAATGCAGCTAAAGCCACAGCAGAAGAAGGTTCGCAAACAATTTTTAAACGTTCCCAAATTAATTTCATTGCTGCAATTATTTCTTGTTCTGTTACACGTATTATTTTTTCTACACCTTTTTGGATGATGGGAAAATTAATATCACCTAATTCTGTTTTCAAACCATCTGCAATTGTATTTGTTGTAATGTTAGATTCTATTTTTCCACTTTCTAACGAACGATAGGCATCATCTGCTTCAAAAGGTTCTCCACCGATTACTTTACAATTTTCACCAAAATTTTCCACAGCAATAGCTGTTCCCGCAATTAAACCTCCACCACCAACAGGAGTAAATATATAATTCAGGTCTGGATGTATTTCTAATAATTCTTTCGCTGCAGTTCCTTGTCCAAGAATAACATTGAGATCATTTGAAGGATGAATAAACGTTGCACCTTTTTGTATTTCGATTTGTTTTGCTGTTTTCTCTCTCGCTTCTAAAGTTGGTTCACACTCGATTATTTGCCCATTGTATCCTTTTACAGCGTCTTTTTTAACTTGTGGAGCAGTTTTGGGCATTACAATAAAAGCTTCAATTCCCAAGCTTTTTGCTGCAAGTGCTAAAGCTTGAGCAAAATTACCAGAAGAATGTGTCACAACTCCTTTTTGCTTTTGTTCGTCTGTAAGTTGCATGATAGCATTTGTTGCACCACGCATTTTGAAGGCACCCATTTTTTGAAAGTTTTCGCATTTAAAAAACAACTTCGCTCCAACTATTTCGTTCAATAAACTTGACGTTAAGATTGGTGTATTGTGAATAAAAGGTGAAATTCGTTGATGAGTTTCTATAATAGCTTGTTTGTACATCGTTAGGATTTTTTGATTGCGGTTACTTCAACTTCGATTAATGCGCCATAGTGCAATTTATTTGTAGGAATAACACATCTCGTTGGTTTATGAGTTCCGAAAAAGTTACTGTAAACGGTATTTACTTCATCCCACAATTGAATATTCGGAATGTAAATTCGAACCTGTAATATATGGTTTTTATCGCTATTAGCTTCATGTAATATCGTTTCGATATTTTTTAAAACTAAGTTAGTTTGCTCTGAAATTGTTGTTGGAATTTTCTTGGTTTTGCGGTCAATTGGTAATTGACCAGAAAGATATAGAATTCCATTATGTTCTATGCATTGTGAGTAATGTCCATTTGCAATTGGCATATTTTCGGTTTGAATAATTTTCATTTTCTTATTGATTTTAAATATATCTTTATATCAAGATATATTTAAAATATATCAAATTATCTTTACATCAAGATAATTTGTACATTTGTTTTTCAATTAATTGTGATGAAAAAAGATAAAGATTTAATTGATGCATTAATTGCTGATTGGAATATAGAACGTCCAGATTTGGATGTTGATGCAATGCAGATTGTAGGTAGAGTGATGAAATTGGGTAAGATTTTCGAGAATAGAGCAAGTTTGGCTTTAAAGGAAAATGGAATCTATTATACTGATTTAGATGTGTTAGCAACGCTTCGTCGTTCAGGAGAACCTTATCAATTAACGCCAAAACAATTGATGGAATCTGTTGTAATTACTTCCGGAGCGATGACAGCACTTTTGAATCGCTTAACAAAATTAGAATTAATTTATCGTGCGGCAGATGAAAATGATGGACGAATAAGTTTGGCTGGACTTACAGAAAAAGGAAAGAAAATTATTGATGAAGCTATCAAAAAAAGATTTGATGAAGCTAAAAATTCAATTCAAATTTTGAATAAAAAAGAACAAGAGAATTTATCTATTCTATTAAAAAAGCTTTTGATAGAATTGGATCAATAATTATTATAAAAAAAACCTGAACAGATTTGTTCAGGTTTTATTCATTCAGGAATAAATTTTAACCATTTCCTCCACTACTGCTTTGTTCTTGGTTAGATTTTGAACGTTCTATATTAAATTGTTTTCCGAAATTGTAACTAATTCCAATACGATACATTCTGAATGGTTGACTAATACTTGTGCTGACTACGTCGTTTGATACATTTGTGTAAGTTCCATTTCTATTTTCGAAAAGGTTAGAGATATTTGCCGAAAGTTGCAATTTCTTATTAAATACCATTGCTCTTAATCCTATATTATGGCGCATAAAATCTCCAGATTTCTCCAAACCATCTGTACTTTTAGTGTAATATGAATACGTATAATTCGCAAAAAGTGTTTTCTTTTTATTTAAATCTAAATTATTTGTAATTCTAAATTCCCCATTCATTCCATCCAATGTATAATTCATTTCCGGAATTTTACTTGTTGTTTTACGATAGAAAACATCTGCCGAGGCATTTATTTTCCACCATTTATAAGGTTTTATATTAATGTTTTCACTTAGACCAATACTATATGTTTTTCCAATATTATAAGGCTTAGAAAGTGTAATCTTTGTATCAGGATCTTTTATGCTTACTTGTTCAAAAAGATCGTTCGCATTGCGGTAATACAAACTTGTTACCAATAAATCTTTGTACGCATGTTCTAACTCGAAATTATTTGAATTAGAAGGTGTTAAATTTGGATTACCTTCCGAATAACTATATTCATTTTGTTTCGTTCTTCTCGGATTTAAATACCAAATAAATGGACGATCCACACGACGACTATAGTTTAAAGTAAATGAATGATTTTCTGAAGATTGATACATTAAATAAGCAGTTGGATATAAGCCATCGTAAGTTTTTTCGTAATTATCTTTCGGATCTTCCATAATACTTTTCACTTGTGCATGCTCATAACGTAAACCAACTTTTCCTGTTAACTTTTCGCTCAATTTTTTTTCTATCGAATAGTATAACGCATAGACATTTTCCTTGTATTTGTATTTGCTAGCAAAATCAGTATCTTCATGGAAATCATTATTCGGATTAAGTTTTAAAAATCGTTGATTTTCTGCTTCATCTGTTGCCCAACGTAAACGTGTTCCATAATTCATCTTCCACGAATTAATAGGATGCTCCATATCGATGCTTGCATTGAATCGGTTTGAAGAACCATTATTTAAGCTGTAATTATTTTGGTATTTACCAGGAATTTCTGTCCAATTAGGATTAAACTCATTGCTGATATTTTTGAGATTCATATCATTTTCATTGTTCGAATAATCAAAATCGAAGGTTAACTTTTGTCCATCCGTTTTGAATTTTTTGATGATATGGTAATTCAATCCTAGATAATTCCAATTCCACTTTCCACCATCTCTATTCGTTGTCATATAACGATCTGTTGTGTTATTTTCTAAATCGAAAATATCAAAGATTGAACCTCCTTTATTTTTTCCTTCACTCTTCGAAATATTAAAATTGAAACCTGTGATTAAATTGTCATTAATTTGATAATCGACTCCAATTCGACCGCCATAATAATTATTATCATTTTTATTGATGTCATCCGAACTCCATTTTTCGTCGGGATACAAAGTTGTATTTTTACTTTTATCATACCAATTTCCTGCACCGTTGTAAATATTAGAAGTTAAGGTCCATTTTCCTTTGCGGTAATTGATATTTCCACTCAAATTAAATCCACCGTATTTTTGCTGATTGTACGAAGTAGAAATAGAACCATTCATGCTATCTTGTTTTGCATTTTTCAATACAATGTTGATGATTCCACTGTTTCCTGTCGCATCGTATTTGGCTGGAGGATTTGTAATGACTTCAATTTTATCAATATCTTCTGTTCGAATGGTTTTCAGATAATTTGCCAATTGTTCACTACTCATTTGCATTAATCGGTCATTAATCATGACGCTAACCGAGCCTTTTCCAATAATAGAAATAGCGTCTGTCGCTTCTTCCACCTTAATACGAGGAGCAAGTTTTAACGCATCTAAGGCATTTCCTCCTTTTGCACCTTCTGCTTGATCGACATTGAAAATTAATCGGTCTACTTTCTTTTCAACTAATTTTTTTTGTCCTGTTACAACGGCTTCCGTTAACGTTACATTTTCATTTTTTGGAACTAAAATAACACCTAAATCAGCATTTTTAGTAACTTGTAGCGTAACTGAATGTAATGTAACACCAGCTTCTTCTATTTTGAAAGTATACGAACCTTCATCTAAAACTACTGAGAAATGTCCATTTTCGTCTGTAGAGATTTCATCTACAATTTTATCACCCTGCGAAATCACAACATCTGCTAAAGCTACAGGTGTTTGATTGGTGTATTGAATAATTCCTTTTACATTTTGTTGCGCATACGTTTGAATTGCTGCAATGCAAACAATAGGAAAAAAGTATTTTTTCATAGTTATTAAGTTATTAAGTTATTAAGTTATTAAGTTATTAAGTTATTAAGTTATTAAGTTATTAAGTTATTAAGTTATTAAGTTATTAATATTAATAAGGCGCAACAACATTTGAAAAGTTACATGGCTAAATGTTAAACAATTCTTAAATATATTTAATGTGAAGTATGATTGATAAAAATTTAAAAACTGTTAATTTTATAATCAACAAAAACGGTGTCATTTTTAATAATTATTTGCATATTTTTATCTAAAGGTTTACCATTTGTAAAATATCCAGTATTAATAGATTTAGTTAGATTGTTAATTTTATATGTTAATTGATAGGATCCATCACCATGAGAAATATTGTTCATATCAAGTACATTATTGAAATTTTTCCCTTTTTCAAGTTTTTTTACATATATAAATGAATTTTCAGCAGAAAATTTTACGTTTTCTATTTTAAAACTAGAATCATTTATTATTTTAATCTTGATTCCTTTTTTATACGTACAAGATGTAATTAAAAACAATAATATTATTAATTTAAGATTTTGTTTCATAAAAGTGCTTTGAAAAACAAAGTAAGAAGTTATTTATTAATTTTAAAATATATTTTATAATAATTTTTCTAATCCTTCTTTCTCAAAAATTAATTGTCCAACTCGAATGTCGGAAGAACCATTTTTTATTTTGTAGGTATAAATTGGCAAATTATCTTCAATAATACATTCCAAATGCAGAAATTCTGTGTTATCAAGTTGTTGTAATTCGTCCAGAATTTCATTGAGATGTGTTGAAATAAATGTCAAGGTATTTTGATGTGAATCTAGACCTTTTATTGTTTTTGTTAATAAATTCGTTGCATCTATCGAATTTGTTCCGCTAAACAATTCATCGAAAATAGCAAAACTATAACCTGCTTCTTTACTCGAAATGAGATAATTTTTTAGGTTCATAATTTCATTCATAAAATGACTATATCCTTTCAACACATTGTCTGTATGATTGATATTGATACTAATAGTTTGATAAAAAGGAATTGTTGCTGATTTGCATGAAACTGGAAGTCCAAGATTTCCCAAATAACTACAAAAAGCAATTGCACGAAAAAAAGTTGATTTTCCTGACATATTTGCACTTGTTAATACAACAACATTTTTAGAAGTTTTGAAATTATTTTTGACAGGATTTTTGAGTAATGGATAATAAAAGTCAACTAAATCGAGTTCGTTTTGTGGTGAAATAGTCGGAAAAATAAATCGATGTTCAATTACTTTTAAACTAATAGATAAATATGCTTCGAAGAGATGAAGTTGCTCGAAAAATGAATTGATTTGTGCTTTGTTTTCAATCAATAAATCGTTTGCGTTTAGAATTTCCTTGCTCTTAAATTTTCTATTTCGAATGAATTGATAATTTTTTTCCGTTTCAATTGACATCAATGTAGCAATCATATTGTCTAATAGATTTCGAAATTTAGTTGGAAACAATTGTACTTCTAACGATTGCAAAAACGTATAAATTTTATTGAAGAAAATATAAAGTTGTGTTAGCGAACTTTCGAGAGTAGATTTAACAGATGAATAGAATTTTATCTTTAGAAAATCGACTGATTCAACGTTATTTATTGTATTCAAAACCTCGTTATATTCCGTTTTAGAATAATTGTATAGCGACTTTCCTTCCACTTGTTGTACAAAACTTTTGATAATATTTTGTCTATCTATGACTTCTTGTAACGTTTTCGGTTTTGTATCCAATAATTGGAGTAACGTTGAACGTGAATTATAATTCAATGTTACATTAAAAAGAGGTAGAATATCTTTTTCTACATTCAAATTATCAATGTTCATCATGGTTGGCAATTATTTCTATTGAAACTATTTTTCAAGATAATCATATTTGATTAAATTACTGAACAAAATAGTATTTAACACCAATTTAAAAACTACACAATATGAAAAATGAAATTTATCCATGTCTATGGTTTGATGGACAAGCGCAAGAAGCCGCAAATTTTTATTGTTCGATTTTTCCTAACTCAAAAATTATAACCGATAATCAGATGGTGGTTATTTTTGAGTTGAACGGAAAAAAGTTTATGGGATTGAATGGAGGTCCAAATTTTAAGTTTAATGAAGCGACTTCATTTGTTATCGATTGTGAAACGCAAGAAGAAATTGATTTTTATTGGAATAATCTTACTTTGGATGGAGGAGAAGAAGGGAATTGTGGTTGGTTAAAAGATAAATTTGGTCTTTCTTGGCAAGTTGTACCAACTGTTTTACCAAAACTTTTGAGTAATCCAGATAAAGCTCAAAGCGTGATGCAAGCTTTTATGAAAATGAAAAAGTTTGATATCGCTGCATTGGAAAATGCTTAATTGGTAGGAAAATTTTACAGATTATTTCTCCTAAAACTACTTTCGGAGCTCATCATATTTGACTAAATTTGAAGTATGAAAGCAAGTTTTAAACCTTATATTTTGAAATTCAAAAATCCAAGCGGTACTTCGCGCGGCGTTTTGACAGAGAAATTGACCTATCTTTTTACATTAGAAGAAGATGGGAAAGAATATGTTGGTGAATGTGGATTGTTTAAAGGATTGAGTTTTGATGATCGTCCTGATTATGAAGAAAAATTGCAATGGGTTTGTGACAATATTGACTTAGGAGTTGATGAATTGTGGCGTGAATTGCGTGAATGGCCTTCGATTCAGTTTGGTATAGAGCAGGCTTTTCAGAGTATGTTTGCGAATCGTTACAATGAAAATTATACAGATAAATTGAATCCTGATATGTATGAATCAGCTTTTTCGACAGGTGATCAAGGTATTCAAACTAATGGTTTAATTTGGATGGGTTCGATTGATTTTATGCGCGAACAAATCAAAGAAAAATTAGCGATTGGTTTCAACTGTATCAAGCTGAAAATTGGTGTTGATTGGGAAAATGAGCATAAGATTATTCAACAATTAAGACAAGATTTTTCTGCAGATCAATTAGAATTAAGAGTAGACGCGAACGGAGGTTTTACGTTTGAGGAAGCAAAAGGGGTGTTGCAACAATTGGCTGATTTAAAAATACATTCGATTGAACAACCTATCAAAGCAGGACAAGTAGAGTTGATGGCAGAGTTATGCGCTGCTACACCAACACCAATCGCTTTGGACGAAGAATTAATCGGAATTGTTCATCAAGAAGATAAATTCAAATTATTAGAACAAATCAAACCGCAATATATTATTTTAAAACCAAGTTTGGTTGGCGGAATTAGAGGTTCGTTGGAATGGATTAATGCAGCAGATACATACGAAATCCCGTTTTGGATAACATCAGCTTTGGAAAGTAATATAGGCTTAAACGCTATTGCACAATGGACAGCTATTTTATACCCAGAAATGCCACAAGGATTGGGAACAGGCGGTTTGTTTACAAACAATTTCCCAAGTCGATTAGAATTAAGAGGAGAATATTTATTTCGAAACAAATTAGCATGAATAAAATAATTATCGCATTTTTTGCAACAATCGTTTTAATGAGTTGTCAAACGACAAAAAAAACAATTGATTTAGCTGCGATCCAAAAATATCAAACCGAATTGGCTACTTTTTATACTGATCCTAAAACGACGCCATTGGTAGACGAAGAAAAAACGAATTTCAAAGGAATTACATTTTTTCCGATTAGCGAAAAATATATTGTGAAAGCGAAATTTACGCCAATCAAAGATGGAAAGGTGATTCCGTTTCCTACTTCTGCGAAGAAAATCAAAAATTACAAAGAATACGGAACGGTGACATTTATGTTGGATAATGTTGAACAAACGTTGACGGTTTATCAATCTTCTCCAATTATGGAGAAATATGCTGACAGTTTGTTTTTACCTTTTATGGACGAAACAAACGGCGTGACGTCTTATGGAGGCGGACGTTATTTGGATTTGACAACAAAAGATTTGGGTACAAAAGCCAATGAAATAACGTTGGATTTTAACCAAGTGTACAATCCTTATTGTGCATATAGCAAACATTACAATTGTCCGATTCCGCCAGCTAATAATGTGTTGGATGTCGAAATTAATGCAGGTGTAAGTTATCATAAATAGAATGTTGTATTTAGATTTTTCTCAACCTAATTTTGATGTCAACGCTATTCAATTTACCAATGAATTTGAGCAGTCGGTTAAAGATTTTTTGGTTGAATGGTTTTCTGATTCTGAGGTGATGATTGCGCATACTTCTGGCTCAACAGGAACTCCGAAAGAGATTATTTTGACCAAAGAAAATATGCGAAAAAGTGCGAATATGACGGGGAAATATTTGCAGTTAGAAAAAGGAAATTCAGCTTTATTGGTGATGCCTGTTACTTATATTGCTGGAAAATTGATGTTGATTCGTGCAGTAGAAATCGGATTGAAATTGATTTGTATGCAACCAACTTCGCATATTTCTTTGGATGAAATTAATCGTGGAATTTCGCAAAATTTTACCTCGATTGATTTTGTTGCGTTAACGCCTATGCAAGTCGAAAATTCGTTAGATTTTGTTTCAAGATGTCAGAAGTTAATCATAGGAGGAGCGCCTCTTTCGGTGAAAGTGAAACAAGAATTGTTTGCTTTTGAGAACGAAGTCTATGAAACGTATGCGATGACGGAGACGATTACGCATATTGCGTTTAAACAAGTTGCAAATCAAAAATATCCTAATGCAGAACAATTTTTTGAAGCGTTTGATGAGGTAAATATTTCGCAAGATGAACGCGGTTGTTTGGTGATTGATACGCCTTATGACGGTTTGCAAGTTGTAACGAATGATGTGGTTGAAATCATCGATCAACGTAAATTTAACTGGATTGGAAGAGCGGATAATGTGATTAATTCGGGTGGAATAAAATTATTTCCTGAACAAATAGAAAATAAGCTGAAATCGTTCATTAATTCTGATTTTTATATCACTTCAAAAACGGATGAATTATTAGGCCAGAAATTAATTTTAGTTGTGGAAGGAGAGGAGAGGAGCTTGGATTTTTCTTCCGCAGATTTAACTAAATACCAACAACCGAAAGAAATTGTTTTTATCGATCAATTTCCACGAACTGAAAGTGGAAAAGTAAAAAGACAACAGTTTTAGAACCGACCTATTTTTTATTTTGTTCGTGTATTTTACCTAAAAATAGCTTAATTTTAGCACTACTAAAAAACTTATACTGTGGATTACAATAAACTTTTTAATGATATTTTTTTCTTGATTCTTGACGACGAGATGGATGAGAATCAATATCCCATTTGGAAAAGTTTTTCGTTTATTCACAATCCGATTCAGCAATTAATTAAGGCACAAGATTTATTAAATCAGTTGCTACACGAATATCCAAAAGATAAAAAAGCACTTTTTCTGAAAGGAGTTGTTCAGCGCAATTTAAACTTCAACGAAGAGTCGATTTTGTATCTTTTAGAAGCAAAAAAGGAAGATTATTACTTGTATGCGGCGAATTTCTACATTGCCGAATATTATATTCATAAATTGAAATTTGAGGAAGCACAAAAGTATTTGAAAGAAATAGAAATTGTGTATCCTACCAATCAACGATTTCTTTTCTTATCAATTTTAGTGAGTTTGGAATTGTTTGAATTTGATGAAGCTAAACGATATTTGAATATTTTGTATCAATTGGTTGAGGATAAACAAGTTTTAGAATTATTGAGTAAAAATCTTCAGATCACAGAAGAAATTGTCTTGAAAACGACGAATCGATTGGTCTTAAAAAATTTCAAGTTGAGAAGTTTTAATTATAATCTTCAGCTCAAAACAAATTTGATTGCTTTTTATAAGAATTTCGCTGATATCGGGGTTAATTTTAATGGAATCAATTGTTTTATTATGGCACTTACCTTAAAGCAAATTACGTTGTATCCTACGTTTCATAATCTTGAACTTTATAATGTTCAAACGATTTTAGATTACATTGATGTTGATAAAAAAGGCGTGCAAATGCGCTTAGAAGACATTGATTTTGAACATGATTTTGTCAAAAATTACCACGAATATTTAGAAGTAGAGATTTTATTGAAAGAGGATTAGTTTTTTAACACAACTACATTTCTCTCAAGGGAATATTTTTGTTGTGATCTGATCTTGAAACGAGTGAAAGATGACTGAGTAGTTTAGAATGATAACTTTATTAAGTTAAATTTAGAAAAAAAACTACAAAAACTCGTCTTCATCATCAAAATCATCTTCCATTTCGTCGTCGTCTGGAGAATAATCTTCTATAAAAACTTTGAATAATCTTGGGCAAATGATTTGTAAATTGGTTAAATTTTCGTCATCCCAATCAAAATCAGGTTTTGGAGATTTTTCGGTATAAAATTTAAAACATTCTTTGTCTACAAAATCAATAATTTTGTGTTCAAATTTTTCGTAGAAAACATCATCAGCGATTAAATGAAAATCTTCAAATTCATATAAATCATCTTCGTTAAAGCCTTCGTTAAAATAATCGGCTAAATTATCAGGATTCAAAATTGCCTTTTCAAACAATTCTTGTCCTTGCGAAATAATCCAATTTTTGAAATAATAGAAATGCGTAGGATCTGTATCGTCATTCATAATACAAGCAGCACACCATATTTCAGGCGAATGTAATGAATACGAATAGAACTCTAATCGAAGTTGAAACCCAATAATGTCCTCGGCAGTTAGATCTTCTAATTCTTGCTCCAAAGCCTTTTCTTGATCTTGCAAATTATTGGCATTGAGCAAAGAATTTTCTATAATTTGCCAAAACAAATCTTCTTCGAGCATACGCGAAATGCGCTCTGTGGGAAGGGTTGAAGAGTTAAACAAATCATCTAAAAAATCCATATTTCTACTTTTTGGTTTGTATTTAGTTGGTTTTGATTCGTGAAAAATTATCTAACGTTTTATTTCTTAAACCTTTAATTGATAAAACATTTTAACAGAATCTTTTTATAATTTATGAAATAAATACGATGAAACCTACGAATTTTTAAACTATTTGCAATTTTTGAGCTAATTATTTGATTTTGTTCCAACTAAAAAAGTCTAATTCGGAGTGAAATTAGACTTTTTAATTTTTATTTATTTAATGTTTTGAAAATAATTCTTTGACCATTTGCTAAATTATTTACTTGAAAAGCTAAATCAGCTGAAATACTTATTAATTCCTCGAAATTAATCTTACTTATATTAGAAGTTTCGTATTTGCCTCCGAGAATAGCCGGAATTATTAAATAATATTTTTCATTTAGTTCTAAATTACCAATTTCTTCCTTGCATTTATTTACTAAATGTTCAAAATTCCAATCAATAATAAAATCATTATCTAATTTTAAACTATTAAAATCTTCTAAATTGATTGCTATTTTTATACATTCTAATTCTTCTGGGCAGATTCTCCAAATTGAATTATCAATGTTTTGAAAAATAATATTTCCAAAATCATTTTGATCAATTATTTTGATAGCATTTACGCCTTTCCATTTCCAATTTTCGTTGATTGTTGTTAACATTACTCAATAATATGCGGAACAAAACGACTTTTATCGGTTGTAATAAATTCGTCACTTTCGCGGAAAGTAATTCCACACGATTCTTGTCCAATAATCCAACTTCCGATAATAGTATAACCCGTATCTTCGTGATGTAAATTTGCTAAAGCTTGATAAATAAAACCTTCTTCACCATATTCGCCCGAAGTTTGTTCAGAAATAGTGCCGTTTTTTACAACTTCTACATTTGCACCTTCACGCGATAACAATGGTTTTTTGACATAATTTTTCATCTCATTCGGCGAATCTGCATAAGCTTCTAACAACAACGGATGATTTGGATATAATTCCCACAAAATAGGCAAAATAGCTTTGTTTGAAAGAATCATTTTCCAAGCTGGTTCTATCCAATTTGCGTTGATTTCATCATTTTTGATGTTGTACGCAAACAACTCGTTCATCATCCATTCCCACGGATAAAGTTTGAAAATATCTGTAATTGGTTCTTCTTCTAAATCAACAAAATTGACATTATTCCAACCGATTTCGTCGACGTAAATTAATTTGGTATTAATTCCGGCTTGTATTGCACAATCTCTGATATATTCGATATTCGTCAAATCTTCTAACGATTCTCTCACGCACGAAAAATGTAAAGTTTCACCATTCAAATAAGGTTTTAACATTTTCCACGTTTCAATTAATTTATCATGAACAGAATTGAATTGATCTTTCGTTTCTCCAAAATAATTCTCCATCCAAAGCCATTGTATAACACCACATTCGAACAAAGAAGTTGGTGTATCAGCATTGAATTCTAACATTTTTAATTGATCATTATCATAAGCAAAATCAAAACGACCATAAATACTTGGCGCATCATTTTCCCATGTATCAATCAAATAAGGTTGAATAAATTTTGGAATTTTAAATTCGTCCAAACGATTATTTTGAATCACATGTTCGACAGCATTCAAGCACATTTCCCATAATTCGTTTGTCGCTTCAAAAATTTTATCCGCTTCTTTTTCTGAAATCGAATAATAATAATCTTCTACCCAATAGGTTTGTTTATTTTCGTCTGTATGATAACCAAAGCCGATATTTTCTAACCTTTCTTGCCAGTTTTCGTCAGCTTTTATTCTTTTTAATTGCATAAAATTTGTTTAAGATGAAACTGAACGAGAAGAAGCAGATTTTCCGAATCCACCACGAACAGTTTGACTTTTGTACGCTTGTGCTTTTGCCGCGTTTGTTCCGACATTAGATTGTTGATGCAAACCTTGACTTGCATAGCCCATTCCACCACCAGTTAAGCTACGAAAAGCCATAAACCAAAGCAACGAACTTCCCATTCCGCCGTGATGTGAACCACCAGAATGCGACGAATAATTTGACGTAACATCTGTGTAAGGCGCAGTAGAATCTGCACGCATATATACCTTTTGCGCATTGTTCGTAACGGGTGCTTCTTCACGATTCATACATGAACTAAGAACCGAAGAAATTAACACTAAAGTTACAACTTTACTTGCTCTTTTTTCTTTTTTATTCATGGTAGATTATTGAATGGTTACGTAAATAGGAATTTTAGTAGAATCGGTAGGTGTATATTGTTTGTGCGTAATCAACGTATCTACTTTTTCTGCAATCATCAAATCGTTTGACCAAATTTTTTGTTTAGTAATATGTAAAACAGAATCGCCTTTTGTTTCGGTTGTTAAAACAACTTCACGAGCCGATTTTTTATCAATTTGTTCTAAATTCTGATTTTCGTTTTGATTAGATTGACACGCGAAAAAAGTTGTCAATGGTAGTGTTATTAAAAGTATTTTTTTCATGTTTCTTAGACTTCTAACAAAGTTACATTATTTCACAAAAAAAGCACAATCCAGAAATTCTGAATTATGCTTTAAAAAAAGTATAGTCTTATTATTTATTATTCTAATGATTTAAAACTAATAATTCTTCTTTTTTCATAGAACCTGTTTGTTTCAATCTTGTGTGCCAAGAGAACGCTTCTTCTAAGATATGTGGCGTTTGACCACCTCTTTCTGCACAAGCTCTTTCGAAGTAAGATAATAATTCTGCTTTATAATCTGGGTGAACACAGTTATTGATGATTTCGATGGCTCTTTCGCGTGGCGCTAAACCTCTCAAATCAGCTAAACCTTGCTCTGTTACAATAATATCTACATCGTGTTCTGTGTGATCTGTGTGAGAAACCATAGGAACGATAGACGAAATATTACCACCTTTTGCGATAGAAGCTGTAACGAAGATTGAGATAAATGCATTACGAGCAAAATCTCCAGAACCTCCAATACCGTTCATTATATGAGTACCAGAAACGTGAGTTGAGTTTACGTTACCATAAATATCACACTCTAAAGATGTATTGATTCCGATAATTCCTAAACGACGAATAACTTCGGCAGAGTTAGAAATAGATTGTGGACGTAAAACAATTTTATCTTTATAATTGTCGATGTTTCCAATTACACGATCGTAACATTCTTGTGAAACTGTCATAGAAGATGCTGAAGCAAATTTCATTTTTCCAGAATCGATTAAGTCAAATGTAGAATCTTGTAAAACTTCTGAATACATGACTAAATCTTCAAAATCAGAATGTTCTAAACCACCTAAAACAGCGTTTGCAACTTTACCAATACCACATTGTAATGGCATTAATGATTTTGTAAGACGACCTTCTTCGACTTCATTTTCGAAGAATTTTACAATGTTTTGAGCGATTGCAGAAGTCGCTTCATCAGCTGGTTGAATGTCTCCAGGAGCATCTTGAATGTCGTGAAAAACAATTCCAACAATTTTAGAAGGATCTACTTTTATTGTTTCTGTTCCAATTTTTGTATCACAAGCAGTGATGTTAATTGGAGTACGTTTTCCATATTCTTCTACACTATAAATATCGTGAATACCTTTGATATTTGTAGGAATAGACGTGTTAATCTCGATGATTAATTTGTCTGCATTTGCAGCAATTTCAGCATTATTACCGATAGAAGTTGTAGGTACTAAAGAACCATCTTCTAAAATTTCAGCAACTTCTAAAACACCTAAATTAATTTTAAATTGTCCATCTAAAATATGTTCAGCAGTTTCTCCTAAATGCTGATCGATAAATAAAACATTACCTGCATTTATATTTTTACGCATTACAGTGTCTACTTGGAATGGTAAACGTTTTTTTAATGCTCCACTTTCTACTAAAGCTGCGTCTGTACCATGTCCTAATGAAGCTCCTGTTACTAAAGTGATTTTTAAATTTTCAGATTTGGCACGCTCCGCAACAGCTTTTAATACAACTTTTGTATCGCCTCCTCTTGTAAAACCACTAGAACCAACAGTCATTCCATCTTCAAAAAATTTGGCAGACTCCTCTGCTGTCATTACTTTTGACTGTAAGTTAGTTAATTTTATTCTTTCCAACATAATGCAACTTTTTCTTTCTAATACTATTCAATAATTGTTCCCTTCTGAACGAAGGGAATTACAAATATTGGATTAATTAATAAAAAGTTAATATTAAAAATAGTCAAATAATTATCTATTTCGGACATTTTTATTTGTGTACATTATACATCATATCAAATAAATTATTATATTAGTTCGCAGATTAAAGAAACTATGAATATACATTTGGATAATAAGTTCGAAACACGATATTACCTAACCGAAATTGACAAATTACCAACCTCAATTTTCTGTTACCATAAGGAAATTTCGGAAGCATACGTGGTAGAACATAAACATAACAAAGCGCAATTTCTTTATTGTGAGGGAGGAATAGTTTATGTAAAAATAGGAAAAGATACTTTTTATTTACCTGCAAGACACTATATGTGGATACCGCCTCATGTGGAACATAGTATACACCCAAATACACCAGAGGTGATTATGAGAAATTTATATTTCCCTATTAATGAAAGTGATAATTCGTTTTATAAAAAAGTAGGAATCTATCCTGCTGATGGATTGTTGTTAGAGCTTTTATTATTTTCTAACCAATGGAAAGGAGATATTGTTCCAGAAAACAGAAGCGAATATGTAATTGCACAAGCTTTTAAAGAAATATTACCTAAAGTAAGCAAAAGTAGTTTACGATTAGCTCTTCCATTACCACACGACGAACGTCTGAAAAAAATCGTTCAATTCTTAGATGATAATATGGATTCTTCGATTACAATGAAGAAAATTACAGCCGAATTCGGTTTCTCTGAACGATCATTATCACGATTATTCCAAAAAGATTTGAATATGACATTTGTTCAATATTTCACTATTTTAAGAATGTTACGCGCTTTACAATTGTTAATTGATAATACGTATTCAATCAGTGAAATTTCGACAATGGTTGGTTACAATAGTTTACCAACATTTAGTAATACATTCCAAAAAGTAATTGGAGTTCGTCCAACAGATTACTCAAAGAAAAAAGATATATTATAAATTAAGGTATGAAAATTTATCAAGTAAGTGGATTAGGCGCAAACGCAAATGCTTTTCGAAATCTACGCTTGGAACAAGATTTTGAGCAAGTTTATATTCCTTGGTTAGATCCAGAGAAAGATGAAACTTTGGCTCATTATACCGAAAGATTATTAGATAAAATAAATCCCACAGAAGATTTTCTTTTGATGGGATTATCTTTTGGTGGAATAATTGTGCAGGAAATGAATCGTTTTATTAATCCAAAACATACATTTCTGATTTCGACAGTGAAGAATAGGGCAGAGCTTCCGAAGTTATTTCGATTCTCGGCTTCTATTAATGCACACAAAATAATTCCGATGAGTTTCTTAACTTCGGATCGGACATTTTCGTACATGATGATGCGAAAATTATATTATACTGATCGAGAAAAAGATAATATTGACGATATTTTTGAGTTTCGAAACAAAGAATATTTAAGTTGGTCGATTCATAAGATTGTAAACTGGGAACATTCTACAGCTTATCACGAAGAAAATATCACACATATTCATGGTACAAAAGATATTGTTTTTCCGATTGAATATATCAAAGATGCAATACAAATAGAAGGCGGAACACATATTATGGTGATGCAAAAGCCAAAATTAGTGAGCGATGAAATAAATAAAGTATTAATCACTTTATAACTAAAAAAAGCTTGAACATTTGTTCAAGCTTTTCTGATTTTATACTTCTTCTGTTGTATTTTCTTCTTCAAAATAGCTTTTTTCTAAAGCGAAATTTTCAGCATTGATGACATCAAATTCGCCAATTTTTGTACGACGAAGTGCTGTTAAATATCCACCAGAATTGACTGCTTTTCCAAAATCAAAAGCCAAAGAACGAATGTAGGTTCCTTTGCTACAATTCACTTCAAAATCGACAAAAGGTAAATCTATTTTTGTAATTTTAAAATCGTGAATCGTTATTTTACGTGCTTTACGTTCTATTTCTTGACCTTCGCGAGCTAATTCATACAAACGTTTTCCATCTACTTTTACTGCTGAATGCATTGGTGGAAATTGTTCAATCTCTCCAATAAATTGCTTCGTTGCTTCGTGAATGATTTCTTCTGTGATATGTTCAGTAGGAAAAGTATGATCTTCTTCCGATTCCAAATCATATGTAGGCGTCGTTACACCTAATTTAATTGTACCAGTATAAGTCTTTTCTTGCGCCTGAAATTCATCAATGCGTTTTGTCCATTTCCCTGTACAAACCAATAAAAGTCCAGTAGCTTTTGGATCTAAAGTCCCAGCATGTCCAACTTTTATTTTCTTTAAGTTATATGCTTTTCTAATGTTCCAACGAATCTTATTTACGACATCAAAAGATGTCCAATCAAGTGGTTTATCAATCAAAAAAACGTGACCTTCTTGTATTTTTTCTACATTCATCTTATTTGTGCTGAATCATTGTAGTTTCTACTGAAGAGGCATTGTCTTTTTCTGCTTGTGTTGGAGAATTATATGAGAAATAAATCAATAAAATAATTCCGATAATAATTCTGTACCACCCCCAAAATTTGAAACCATATTTTGTTAAAACTGCGATAAATGTTTTCACTGCGATTAATGCTACAATAAATGCGACAACATTACCAATTACAAACAATATAATATGATTCTGATCTTGTAAAATCATTTCATAGCCTTTCATTGGTGTTGGACCTTCTTTTCCCCAAGTTTTTACAAAAACAGAATAAACTGTAACTGCTAACATGGTAGGAACAGCCAAAAAGAATGAAAATTCTGCAGCAGCTTTACGTGATAATCCTTGTGTCATACCACCAATAATAGAGGCAGCAGAACGAGAAGTTCCTGGCATCATTGCCAAACATTGCCAAAAACCGATAATAATAGCTTGTTTTAAAGAAATGTCTTTTTCATCATCAATTTTAGGATTTTTGAACCATTTGTCTACAAATAATAAAACAACTCCTCCAAAAACCAACATTCCAGAAATATAGAATTGTTCTTTTAAAACAGCTTCGATTTTATCATCAAATAATTTTCCTAAAACTAAAGCGGGTACAACTGCACATGCTAATTTGATGTAAAAATTGATGTTGAAGTTTTTGAAGTCAAAGAATTTTTTCGAATACAAAACAACGATAGATAAAATAGCTCCAAATTGTATTGATACTTGAAACATACTTAAGAAATCACTTGGTTCCATACCCATCAACGCAGCGGTAAATCCCATGTGCGCTGTAGAAGAAATCGGTAAATATTCGGTAAGACCTTCTATAATAGCAATGATAATTGCTTGTAAAGTGTTCATTATTTTTCTTTATTCGGATTGATTAAAATGGCATAAATCTCGACGATGAAACCAACGACAACTAAAAATGGCGCTAATCTAATTCTACGAAAAGAATAGATTTCGTCGTTCCAATAATTTGCATCCCACGTTCCGTCTGGTCTTGTGTTCGCATCGTGTCCTGTCATCAATAAAAATCCAAGACCAATTAGCGCAACACCAATTGCCATGAAAATGTAATTTCTTTTTCCGAATAAAAAAGTAAAACCAGCATCATTTGTAGATGCTGATTTTTTTGTTGTATCGATAGAATTTGATTTCATTAATAAAGTTGATCAGTTTTTAATCTTAAATAACGCCATGCAGCAAACAATGTACTGAAAACGGCAATGATAACTCCAATTCCAATTAAGATAATAATAAGTGGAGTGAAGCTTGGGTTCCAAAGTACTAAACCAACTTTTGTTGCTAAAATGTACCATAAGAAACCTAATCCTATAGCTGCAATAAATGCTGCTAAGAAACCTAAAATCGCAGCTTCTATCAAGAAAGGTTTTACAATAAAACGTCTACGCGCACCAACTAATTGCATCGTTTTGATGCTGAAACGTTTTGCGTAAATTTTCAGACGAATAGAGTTGTTGATTAATACAACAACGATCACTAAGAAAATAATAGCAAAAATCATAATCCAGAAAGTAATTTTGTTGATGCTGTGGTAAATCGTTACCATCGCTTCTTTGTCACTTTTTACTTCGTCTACAATCGGATTTTTAGCCAATACCTTATTAATAGAATCAATTTGTTCAACAGATTGTATTAATGCAGGGTTCAATGTAATTTGAACTGATGCAGGGAAAATACTTTCTTCGAAGAAATCACTACCATCCGTACCCAAATCTTTTTTCGCAATTTTAGCTGCATCCTCTTTGCTGATATACTGTGTAGCTTCAACAAAAGGATACTTCACTTTCAACGAATCGATATAAGATTTTTGTAAATCAAGCTCCTTATCTTTTAATTTTGGATCTTCGACATCTTTAAAATATGCCTCGATTTTTAACTCTCTTTTTAGATGTTCTGCGTAACTTTGTGCATTAATGACAATTAAGCCGAAAATACCTAATAGAAATAAAACAAGCGAAATACTAATCACAACAGTGATGTTAGAAGATCGCAGTCTTTTTTTCTCAAATTTATCGTTCGTTTTTGACATTTGGGTTAATTTTGGGGCTAAGATAAAAAAAACTTATTTCGCAAGAAAGATATTCCGTATATATTCTACGGTAAGTTGGTTAAAGAAAACTTAAAATTTAGAATTTTTGAAAGTAAAAGCTAAAAAACATTTAGGTCAGCATTTTTTGAATGATGAAAATATTGCACGAGACATCGCCGAAGGGTTAACTTGGGAAGGTTATGATCGTGTCTTAGAAATTGGTCCAGGAATGGGCGTGTTGACAAAATATATTTTACAAGCAAAGAAAAATATAGAGGTTGTGGAGATTGATACAGAATCAGTCGAATATTTAAAAGAATATTATCAACCATTTTACCCAGGATTTAAAATTCATTCCGAAGATTTCTTAAAAATGGACTTTTCATCAAAGTTTGATGAACAAATTGCTATTTTAGGAAATTTTCCGTATAATATATCTTCGCAAATTATTTTTAAAGCTTTAGAAGAGCGTTATACTGTTCCCGAAATTTGTGGAATGTTTCAGAAAGAAGTAGCCGAACGTATCGCTTCTAAAAAAGGTACAAAAGATTATGGTATACTTTCTGTATTAGCGCAAGCTTATTATCATTGCGAGTATTTGTTCACCGTTCCAGAACACGTTTTTACACCACCACCAAAAGTGAAATCGGGCGTTATTATTATGAAACGCTACCGAACAGAAATTGAAGGAGTTGAACAGAAACGATTTTTTCAAGTGGTAAAAGCTGGTTTTGGACAAAGAAGAAAAACGCTTCGTAATTCGTTGAAAGCTTTGGGGATTCCTGAAGATTTAAACGATCACGAGTTTTTGAACATGCGCGCAGAACAATTATCTGTCGAAGATTTTATTGAGTTAACGAAAAGAATGAAATAGATTATGGAGGTAAAAATTACAAAAGATTTTATTGAACATTTAAACGAAAGTATTAATCAGCAAAATGCTAAAGCGGTTAAGGAGATGTTGCAAGATTTGCACCCCGCTGATATTGCTGAATTGTTTGATGAGCTTTCGACCAAAGAACAGTCTTTTGTAATTGATTTACTCGATAATGAAATTTCTGCAGATATCCTTCTTGAATTAGAGGAAGATGATCGACGCAAATTCCTGAAAACGCTTACTGCAAAAGAAATTGCTGAAGATGTCATCAATGAGATGGATACCGATGATGCTGTTGACGTCATTAATGAGCTTTCTGATGAAAAGAAAGATGAGGTAATTGCGCAATTAGAAGACCAAGAACATGCCCGTGAAATTGTAGATCTTTTACGTTATGACGAAGATACGGCTGGAGGTTTGATGGGAAAAGAGTTGATAAAAGTCAACAAAGATTGGTCGGTAATCACAGCAGTAAAACAAATGCGAAAACAAGCTGAGGATTTAGAAGAGGTTTTTTCAATTTATGTTGTTGATGAAGATGAAAAATTACTTGGAACATTGAGTTTGAAGCGTTTGTTGACGACTTCTGCGAATACAAAAGTGGCAGATGTTTACAATGAAAAGATCCAATATGTAAAGACCTATACAAAAGATATGGAGGTTGCGAAAGTAATCGAAAAATATGATTTGTACGAAGTACCTGTTGTAGATGAATTAATGCGTTTGGTTGGTGTAATTACGGTGGATGATGTGATTGATGTGATTCGTGAAGAAGCTGAAGAAAATTATCAATTAGCAGCCGGGATTACTCAAAATGTCGATTCTGATGATAATATATTGAAATTAACTCGCGCTCGTTTGCCCTGGCTTTTATTGGCTTTGGTAGGTAGTTTTGTTGCAGTTAATGTGTCGCAAAGTTTTAGCGATGCGATGAATTTGTATCCGCAATTATTCTTTTTTACGCCGCTTGTTGCTGCCATGGCAGGAAATGTAGGTGTGCAATCTTCCGCGATTATTGTGCAAGGTTTGGCGAATAGTAATATTTCGGGTTCTATTTGGAAAAGATTAGGAAAAGAAATGTTATTGGCTTTATTAAACAGTACATTATTAGCTTTTGTACTTTTATTGGCGACGCATTTTTTAATGAGTACGAGTTACGAAATTTCCTCAACCATTGTATTAGCTTTAGTTATTGTGATGATTTTAGCAAGTTTGATTGGGACATTTATTCCAATTATGTTGCATAAATATGGTGTTGATCCTGCGATTGCTACAGGTCCATTTATCACAACAAGTAATGATATTTTTGGTTTGTTGATTTATTTTTCAATTGCGAAAATGATTTTAGGATTTTAAAAAAATAAAATGAATACATTAAAAATTATAGGAATAGCAACTCAAACGTCTAATAACGATAGTCAAGCGATTGAAGATTTAGGAAAACTGTGGCATCAATTTTTTGGTGAGAATATAATGACTAAAATTCCAAATACAATTAGTTCTAATATTTATTCTGTTTACACAGATTACGAAAGTGATTTTACAGGAAAGTATATGACAATTATTGGTTTAGAAGTTTCTTCATTAGATGAAATTCCAGAAGGTATGGTTGGTCGTGAATTTGAGCCACAAACATTCAAAAAATATATTGCCAAAGGAGAATTGCACGAAGCAGTTGGGAAAACTTGGACAGAAATTTGGAATGATGATGCAAATCTAAATCGCACGTATAAATATGATTACGAATTGTACACCGAAAAAGCTCAAAATCCTGCTGATGCAGAAATTGAGATTTATATTGGTGTAAAAGAATAGTAATTAATACTGATATATTAGAAAATAATATTAAAAAAATGAGCTGAAAGTAAAACTTTTCAGCTCATTTTTTATTTTGGATATTTTGTAGGATTTCTATGCGCATTAAAAACTGCATAAATAAAAAAGTTTTTTCTTCTTCATTAGTTTCAAAAAAAAACAAATAAGGAAAAGATCTAAAAGGTTTTGAACGCAAATTTCTATAGTTCACTTGATAGAAAGGATTATTTCCAAAGTTTCCAAAACTTAAGATTTTGCCGCAGATGTAGAAAAGTTTGAATAATAAGAAAGAGCTTGTTCAATATCTTGGGCAGCTTCAGAAGAAATTCTAGTCTTATAAATCATATTTTTCGTGTAATTCTTTCAATACATCTTTTGCGTTCATAATTATTAATTTTACAAAACAGTTGTCGTTCTAACAAAGTCACAAAAAGTATACCTCATTATATAATCAAGATTTTGTGTAATATTTCTGATTATTTTTTCAATAAAATCTTAAACTCAGTTCCGATTTCTTTGGATGATTTGGCAACAAATATTTTTCCTTTGTGGTAATCTTCGATAATTCGTTTAGCTAATGATAATCCCAATCCCCAACCGCGTTTTTTGGTTGTAAAGCCTGGTTGAAAAATTTTTTTCTGTAATTTGGTCGGAATTCCAGAACCTGTATCAGCAATAGAAATTTCGACAAATTTACCCTTCGTTTTTATATCGACATCCAAAACGCCCTTATTTTGCATGGCGTCAGCTGCATTTTTCATCAAATTTTCGATAACCCAACTGTATAAAGAAGAATTAAGATTAATATTAAATTCTTCTACATCTGTAACAAAATTTACTTCAATTCCTTTGGAAATGCGTTGGGAAATATAATCCACTGTTTGTTTGGAAGTTGAAATAATATCAGTTTGTTTGAGTTCAGAAGTTGAACCAATTTTTGAGAAACGTTCGGCAATATGTTTCAATCGATCCACATCTTTTTCAATTTCGATAACCGAAGTTTGATCGATTTCTTCCAATTTCAATAATTCTACCCAACCCATCAACGAAGAAAGTGGCGTTCCAATTTGATGCGCCGTTTCTTTTGCCATTCCGGCCCATAAATAACTTTTTTCGGTGTCACGAATTGTTTTGAAATACCAATACGAAAATCCAAAAAACAATAAAATCAATAAAATAATGATGAGCGGATAATATTGTAATTGACTAAGAAGTTTTGAATTTTTGAAATAAACATAATTTTTAGTTCCGATTAATTCAACATCGATTGTTTGTTCGGACGATTTCATTTTGTTGACATATTTTTTTAATTGAACCGAATCTTTTACGATCGATTCATCAATATTTTTGGTGTCTACAATAATGCCTTTTTCGTCTACAAGTGCAACAGGAATTGATTTGTTGTCTTCAATTAATTTGAATAGAAAATCTTGCGTTTTCGGATCTAAAAATTCGGATGAGCTTATCAACTCTAACGATCGCGCATAATTCTCTACACGTTTGTGTTCTTCACGTTTTAGCTCTTGTACAATTTTGTTACTCGACCATATTGTAATAGCGAAAATCACAAATATTATAAAGAATCCAATCCAACGTTTGTTTATTTTTTTTGTTAGAAAATTTCTCATCTAAATGTAAAATCTTTCTTAAATTTATATCAAATGTAATGATTATTTGATTATAATATATTTTTATGGCGAGATAAGATAAATATGATGAAAGTAATTTTTTTTAAAGCCTTAAATAGTTTATTTTTGTAGCTAAATCTCATAGAGAGTAAAATTTATGGATCGTTTTTCGTTTTTAAATGCCGCTCATTTAGAGTTTATAGGCGACTTATATGATCAATACGTCCAATATCCGGATAGTATTGAACCAAGTTGGAAAGCTTTTTTCCAAGGGTATGACTTTGCGAATGCAACATATGATGGAGAGCCATTATTTGCACCAGCAACACAAACAGCTCCTAACAGAGCTAGTCAAACAACGCAAGCAGTAGTTAATCCTGCAGTAGTATCTCAAGTTCCAGACAACGTACAGAAAGAATTTAAAGTTATCAATTTGATTGATGCTTACCGTACGCGTGGACACTTATTTACAAAGACTAACCCGGTTAGAGCGCGTAGAACTTTTGAACCTTCTTTAGACATCAAAAACTTTGGTTTATCTGATGCTGATTTAGATTTAACATTCAACGCTGGTGAAATTTTAGGTATCGGTGGACCAATCACTTTACGTGAAATCATTGGACACTTAGAAAACATGTACTGCGAATCTATCGGAATCGAGTATATGTATGTAAGAGAACCTCAAAGAATTAATTGGATTCAGAATTGGTTAAACCAAAACTTGAATCAACCAAAATTATCTAAGGAGGAGAAAGAACGTGTTTTAGAAAAGTTGAATGAAGCAACTGCTTTTGAAAACTTTATGCACACGAAATATGTTGGACAAAAACGTTTCTCGGTAGAAGGAAATGAATCTTTGATTCCTGCTTTGGATACATTGATTAATCGTTCTGCAGATCACGGCGTACAAGAGGTTATCGTAGGGATGGCTCACCGTGGACGTTTGAATGTTTTGGCTAACATTTTTGGAAAATCATATTCTCAAATCTTTTCAGAATTCGAAGGAAAAGCTTTTGATACAGATTTAATGGCTGGTGATGTTAAATATCACATGGGATCATCTAATCAAATCAAAGCATTGAATGGAAAAGATATCCGAATCAATTTAGCACCAAACCCATCTCACTTAGAGACTGTAGATGCAGTTGTAGAAGGGATTACTCGTGCAAAAGTTGAGGAAGATTATAAAGATGATTATTCTAAAATTATTCCAATCTTAATTCATGGTGATGCTGCTGTAGCTGGACAAGGAATCGTTTACGAGGTTGTTCAAATGGCAGGATTAGACGGATACAAAACAGGTGGAACAGTACACGTTGTGGTAAATAACCAAATTGGGTTTACAACAAACTATTTAGATGCGCGTACATCTACATATTGTACAGATGTTGCAAAAGTAACATTGTCTCCTGTAATGCATGTAAATTCTGATGATGTAGAAGCGGTAGTTCACGCTTTCCGTTTTGCAGCAGATTATCGTGCAGAGTTCGGTTCTGATGTATTCATCGATTTATTAGGATACCGTAAATATGGACATAACGAAGGTGATGAGCCAAAATTCACTCAACCTAAATTATATAACTTAATCGCTAAGCACCCAAATCCTCGTGAAATTTACAAGGATAAATTATTAAAAGAAGGTGTAATTGGTGAGGAAATCGTTAAACAAAAAGAAGCTGAATTTAAAGCTTTATTAGAAACGAATTTTGAAGCTTCTAAAGAAATTGAGCGTAATCACATTTTCCCTTTCATGCCAGAAGAGTGGGAAGGATTTGAAATTGCTGATGATGCAAAAGTTTTTGAACAAGCAAATACTGCTTACGACGAAGCAAAATTAAAAGAAATTGCAAAAGCTGTTTCTACCGTTCCAGAAGGTAAAAAATTAATTAAAAAAGTTTCTCGTTTAATTGAAGGACGAGGAAAAATGATTGAGGAAGATAAAATCGACTGGGGATTAGGAGAAGCTTTAGCTTTCGGTTCTATCTTAACAGACGGGCGTAACGTGCGTGTTTCTGGGGAAGATGTAGAACGCGGAACGTTCTCTCACCGTCATGCAGTTGTAAAAACTGAAGACACAGAAGAAGAAATTATCTTATTAAACCATATTAATGATGAACAAGGTCAATTAAGAATCTACAACTCATTATTATCTGAATATGCAGTTTTAGGTTTCGATTATGGATATGCTATGGCAAATCCTAAAGCGTTAACTATTTGGGAAGCTCAATTTGGAGATTTTGTGAATGGAGCACAAATCGTAATCGACCAATATATTTCTGCAGCAGAAGATAAATGGAAATTACAAAACGGTTTAGTAATGTTATTGCCTCATGGATATGAAGGGCAAGGAGCAGAGCACTCTTCAGCACGTTTAGAGCGTTTCTTACAAATGTGTGCTGGTAACAATATGTTTGTTGCTAATATCACAACTCCAGCTAACTTCTTCCATGCATTAAGAAGACAGGTTGTAACAGATTACCGCAAACCATTGGTTGTAATGTCACCAAAATCATTATTACGTCATCCATCAGCAGTATCATCATTAGCAGATTTCTCAAACGGAGGTTTCCAAGAAATTATCGAAGATGTAACAGTAGATGCGAAAAAAGTGAAAAAAGTAGTTTTCTGTTCAGGAAAAATCTACTACGATTTAGACAAAAAACGCCAAGAATTAGGAGATAAAGAAACTGCAATTATTCGTTTAGAGCAATTATATCCTTTAAATGAAGAAAAAGTAGATGCTATCATCTCTAAATTTGGTAATGCTAAATTGGTTTGGGCACAAGAAGAACCAGAAAATATGGGAGCTTGGATGTACATCTTACGTAAATTAAGAAAATATCCATTCGATGTCGTTTCTCCAGCAGAAAGTGCTGCCACAGCACCAGGTTCAAGCAAACGTTGGGCTGCAATTTACGAAGAGGTAATTAATAAAGTATTCAATTAAAAAATAAAGCTAATAGATATGTTAGAAATGAAAGTCCCATCACCAGGGGAATCAATCACAGAAGTAGAGATCGCTACGTGGTTAGTAAAAGACGGTGATTACGTAGAAAAAGACCAAGCAATTGCAGAGGTTGACTCAGATAAAGCGACATTAGAATTGCCAGCAGAAGAAAGTGGAATTATTACTTTAAAAGCTGAAGAAGGTGATGTTGTAGAAGTAGGACAAGTTGTTTGTCTTATTGATACGGATGCTCCAAGACCAGAAGGAGGTAGCGCACCAGCTGCGGAAGCTCCTAAGGCTGAAGTTAAAGAAGAAGTAAAAGCTGTTCCAGCTCCAGTTGCTACACCAGCACCTGCTGCTCCAGCTGCAACTTACGCTACGGGAACTCCATCTCCAGCGGCTAAAAAAGTTTTAGACGAAAAAGGTATCGATGCTTCTCAAGTAAAAGGTTCAGGACGTGACGGACGTATCACTCAAGATGATGCAGCTCGTTTTACACCAGCAATGGGAACTTCTACTCAAGGAACTCGTGCTCAATCAGAGAAAAAATTATCATCATTACGTCGTAAAATTGCACAACGTTTAGTTTCTGTTAAAAATGAAACTGCAATGTTAACTACATTCAACGAAGTTGATATGTCTGCAATTTTTGCTTTACGTAACCAATATAAAGACGAATTCAAAGCTAAACACGGTGTTGGTTTAGGATTTATGTCTTTCTTTACAAAAGCAGTTACACGTGCATTAGAGTTATACCCAGACGTAAACTCTATGATTGACGGTGACTACCAAGTAAAATTTGACTTTGCTGACGTTTCTGTTGCAGTATCAGGACCAAAAGGTTTGATGGTACCAGTAGTACGTAATGCAGAAAACTTAACTTTCCGTGGTGTTGAGCAATCTATCAAAGATTTAGCAATCAAAGTACGTGACGGAAAAATTTCTGTTGATGAAATGACAGGAGGTACATTTACAATCACTAATGGTGGTGTATTTGGATCTATGATGTCTACACCAATCATCAACCCACCTCAATCAGGTATCTTAGGAATGCACAATATTGTTGAACGTCCAGTTGTTAAAAACGGACAAATCGTTATCGCTCCAATGATGTATGTTGCTTTATCTTATGACCACCGTATCATCGACGGACGCGAATCTGTAGGATTCTTAGTTGCAGTTAAAGAAGCGGTAGAAGATCCATTAAACGTATTAATGGGCGGTGACGCTAAAAGAGCTTTAGAATTGTAATACATAAAAACATTCTAACAATCCATAAATTGAAAGCCATTCGAAAGAATGGCTTTTTTGGTTTATGTAATGATTTGATTTATAATATTATTTTTTTGTGTTTTTGTAATTGATTTAAAGAAATTCAGTTTTTTAAATAATGTAATTTTTAATAGATAATTTATTTATTATAAGCATTTTATATTTTCCTTTTTAAGGAAATTAATTCTTTAAATTATTACTGATTAATACATGTTGAAATATAATATAATTTTAAAGTAATGAATTAACACAATAAAATTATGAAGAAAATTTACTTTAGTGTATTAACGTTGTTAATACTTTTACAATCAAATGCTCAGGTGTATGATGTGGGTACATGGGCTCAAGTTACAGATATCTCTAATGACGGTGTAGCTGTAGGAAATGCTGCAGGAGTATTGCATTTTAAATGGACAAAAGAAGAAGGTCCTGTAGTAATTGGAGAAATTGGAGGAAATAATGATTATATAGCAGGTAATACAACGATTTCTGCTGATGGAAAATTAGTATCAGGAACAATGACAAATCCAGCTACAGGAATCGATGAAATGGCTTTATATGATACAACTACGCAAACATGGGAGTATTTAGGAGCGAGTGCGAATGGTAGTGATACTTCTTCATGGGGAATGTCAAGCGATGGTAAAACGATCGTTGGATTAGGATGGAAATCTGCTTCTCAAGCTATAGGAGTTATTTGGAATAGAGCAAATGGAATGAAAGATTTGGGCTCTACAGTTGCAGGTAAAAGTTCAAGACCAAATTCTGTAAATGGAGATGGAACTGTTGTTGTAGGATGGCAAGATTCTGAAAATGGTTTCCGTAAAGGAGTTTATTGGAAAAACGGTGTACAAACATTTATTAAAGATAAACAAGGTAATCTTGTAGGAGAGGCGTTAGCAGTTTCTGCTGATGGAAATATTATTGTTGGTTTCAACGAACCTGAAGCATATATTTACAATGCAACAACTAATACTTATACAGAAATAGTTCATTCAGATCCAGATTATAACACGTCAATTGTAGCTGTTTCTGATGATGGAAATACAGCGGTGGGTTATTGGAAGCCTTGGTATGCTACAAATACAGAAGGAGAAGGTTTTATTTGGTTTAAAGATAAAGGAGTTGTTAAAATTGATGATTATGTAAAAGAGGTTGGGTATGATAGCAAAAGTTTTACTTTTGTGCTGCCTACAGGTATTTCTCCGAATGGAAAATATATAGGAGGTATAGGAATCAATTGGGATGAAATGGATCTTAAAGGTTTTGTAATAGAATTGAAAGAAGCTTTGTCTACAAATGAAAATGTTTTGGATAAAATTATTACAACAATTTCTCCAAATCCTGTTATGAATGAAATGACAATTCATACAAAAGCTATCATAAATTCTGCTGAAGTGTATAATTTAGCAGGTCAAAAAGTTTGGAACTCAGACAATATTATGAATAATAAAATTGATTTAAGTTTCTTAAATAAAGGAGTTTATATCATAAAAATAAAAACTGATTCAACAAATGAATCAATTAAGTTTATTAAAAACTAATTCAGATAATTATAAAAAAAGTCACTCATTGAGTGACTTTTTTATTCAATTTTATAATCCATAGGAACCATGTTTGCTATTTTTTCCCAACTCCAATATCCTTCAACAACCAAATTAGCAGGATGATAATAAGTTCCATTTTCTTCAATTTTTAGTAAATCGCTTTTTATAGCGAAAATAGAAAGTTGGTTCGAAATATATTTTGCGCCATTTTGTTTTGCATAGTCCAAATCCTCTTTTTCATTTTTATATTCAACTGAATACAATCCTTTAAAATTAAGATACTGATCATTATTATCAACGATTTTCAAACTATCAGATGGAACTTTTTGATTAACTAAATAAGTAATAATTTTTGGAGGAACTTTACCTACGATTCTACCTCCTAACAAAGTTTCTTCTTTAAATTTTATATATTCTGGATTATCCTTGCGAATCAATCGTTTTATATCATATCCTTCTTCCTCAATTTTATTATCATAAACTGCTTTCATAAAATGAGTCACACTTCCTAAATAAGATTTACGACGATTTTCTTGCCATTTTTTTTCTTTAGAAGCTGATGATTTTAGCTCAGTAAAAAGTGCTGTTCCAAGAGTTAAGACATAATTTGACTTGAAATCAACATTAAAATCAACCAAATCATATTCTATTTTATAACCTAGGTAATTGTTTGTAATGATTAAAGGATTTCGGGAAGTAGCAGATAATTGTCGTGTATTTTTATCATATTTAAACCTTAAATCTTTCGAGTTTTCGATTTTACATTTTTTTGCAGCTTCATTACTTCCCAAAAACAATCTCAAAAAAGTCTGATAATAATACAACCAATCTTCTTTAGATATTGCTTGAACAACTGTTTCTTGTAACGCTACCACTTCAGGCTCTAATATAACTTTATAAAAATTAGTTTGATTTGTATTAACATTCAGAATATAATTTTCAAACAAACTTGCACGAACGATTAAATTATATTGTCCATTAGGAAGATTTAATTCAAATTCACCTTTTTCATTTGTTTTTGATTTAATCGTAGAATTATCGACATAGATTTCAGCATTAATAATTGGAAGCGATTTTTCATCAATCACTTTTCCTTTTATCATATTCTGAGCAAATAGATTACCACTAATCAATAGAAAACCTAAAATAAAAATTTGTTTAAAATTCATTGACTAAATTTTAAAACAAGATAATAAAAAAACCGCTATAAAGCGGTTTTGAATTTATTTGAAGAAATATGTAATTCCTAAAGTTAAAAATGATGAACGATTTGTTCCGTTATCCCAACGATTATAGTCGTAAGTATCAATTAAGCCATATTGATATCTTAAATTAATTTCGTATTTTCTATCAATAGAATATCCAACACCAATATTAAATGCTAAATCAAACGATTTTGGAACATTATTAGTTCTTTCTGGCTCATCTTCATCAAATTTTTCTGATACTTTGAAACCTAATTGAGGACCACCTTCCACGAAGAAATCCTTTCCTTGATCATCAAAATAGTATTTGTACATAATTGGAATATTGATGTAATTTAAGAACGCTTTGTATTTTTCTCCACCTTCTTTATATAACGAATATTCACCTTGAGTAGTATATAAAACTTCGGCTTGTAAATAATGGTTTTCGTTTCGCGTAGTTAATTGATATTTCGCAACTCCCCCAGCTAAAAATCCAACTCTCTCTTTAGAAACTCCATGAACAATAGTTGTGTTACTAAGTCCAACACCACCTTTTACACCAAATTCAACTTGAGCAAAAGAAAAAGTAGATAAACTTAAAAGAAATAAACTTAATAGATTGGTTTTTAAATTTTTCATAAGTTATTGTATATTTTTAACAAAATTAAAGCTTTTTTTAATACAATTTTCATTTCACAAAAAAAGCTCTCCAAATGAAGAGCTTATTATATTATTTTCGAAAATTTATTTCTTTGGTTGAGGTGGAAATTTAGCTAATATTTCCTGTATTGCTTGCGGAATTCTTTCTGCTTTAGCACTAATATTACTCAAATTAAGATCAGAACCAACACCTTGCCAAACCAATATATTACGTTTGTCATCAATAATATCTACAACAATTGTCCCTGCTTGATAAGACGAAACGCTATTTCCTCCGTAATATCCGCCATAATAACCATAAGGTCCATAACCCCAATTGTTATTATTTACAGAAACTTGTTCTTTAGAACTTGTCAATAAATTAATGACTAAATCTGCATCAGAACTTACTTTTGTAAATCCTTTTGTAGCCATTTGCGCATCAATTGCTTTAATTAATCGATTCTTATCCAAATCGTTAACTTTTAACTTATCTAATCCTTTTTGATGAAAAGTATAAGTTTTATATGAAGCAAAATTTGTTGATCTGTCGTAATCTGTACTTACTTGAACTGTTCCACAGCTTGTTACAAATAATGACAACAAAATTATAAAAGTAAAGTGTATAATTTTCATGACCTTGATTTTTTATTTAAAACTACAATTATTATTCCTAAATGTAAAGGTAAATCAAAAAAAAGAAGCTCAAAATACTTGAACTTCTTTTTAACTAATATTTACAATTTTATTTTGCTAATTCTAACTCTTGAATTTTCACTTCAACAATTCCATTGTGATTGATTCTAACCAAATCTACAATTTGTGTTTCGTTGACTAATTCTGGATTAAAATCTGTCTGAACTTTTACATAATTCTCTGTAAAACCAAACATTTTTCCATCTTTATTATCATGTTCCCACAATACTTTCTGAGTCGAATTTAATTGAGATTGATAAAAAGCTTGACGTTTTTTCTCCGATAAAATACGTAACATTTTATTACGACGTTTACGTTCTCCTTGATCAACAACACCTTCAAATTCGATCGCTTCTGTATTATCTCTTTCCGAATAAGTAAATACATGTAAATAGCTAATTGGTAATTCGTTTAAGAAATTATATGTTTCCATAAATAATTCTTCTGTTTCTCCAGGGAAACCAACAATTACATCCACACCAATACATGCTTTTGGCATCACTTCGCGAATTTTTGTTACACGGTCTAAATAAAGATTAGATAAATAACGACGTTTCATTTTCTTCAAAATCTCATCGCTACCAGATTGTAATGGAATATGGAAATGTGGAACAAATCGATTGCTTTTTGAAACAAAATCAATCGTTTCATTTTTCAATAAATTTGGTTCAATCGAAGAAATTCTAATTCGTTCTATCGCATCAACTTGATCCAATTCTTGCACCAATTCCAAGAAAGTATGCTCGTGTTTTTTATTCCCGAATTCACCTTTCCCGTAATCGCCAATATTTACACCCGTTAATACAATTTCTTTGATTCCTTTTTGTGCAATCTCATTCGCATTTTTGATAACATTTTCAACTGTATCTGAACGCGAAATTCCACGAGCCAAAGGAATTGTACAATATGTACATTTATAATCGCAACCATCTTGCACTTTCAAAAAAGCACGCGTACGATCGCCAATTGAATAAGAACCAACGTAAAAATCGGCTTCTTCAATCTCACAAGAATGTACAATTGTTTCTTCTTTTTTATTGATATCGTCTAAATATTCAGCAATATTAAATTTTTCTGCAGCTCCTAAAACCAAATCAACACCTTCCATTTCCGCAATTTCTTGCGGTTTCAACTGCGCATAACAACCTACAACGACAACAAAACCTTCTGGATTTGCTTTCATTGCATTTTTCACAATCGTTCTGCACTCTTTGTCTGCATTTGCGGTTACCGAACATGTATTGATTACGTACACATTCGCAGAATCTGTAAACTCAACCTTCTGATATCCATTATCTTTCAAGTTTCTTGCGATCGTCGAAGTTTCAGAAAAATTAAGTTTACATCCCAATGTATGAAATGCAACTGTTTTAGTTTGATTATTCATAGCTGCAAATTTAAGAAATTATCCATAGTTTTGAAACATAAATAAATCAGCTATTCAAAATGACTAAATACTTTATCTACATTATGTTATTCGTTTCAATATTTTCGTGTTCTAAGAAAATTGAAATCGATGAAAACAAAGTATTTAAATTAAATCGTTACGATAATATTTCTTCTTTAGATCCTATCAATGCACGTACACAAGCCAATAATTGGGCATGCAATTTAATGTACAATAGTTTAGTGAAGATTGATAACGAACTAGAAATTCAGCCAGATATTGCAAAATTTTGGACAATTTCTGAAGATGGAAAAACGTATTCTTTTACTTTGAGAAATGATGTTTTTTTTCATAAACATGAAGCTTTCGGAAAAGATTCGACTCGAATTGTAACGGCTTCAGATTTCGAGTATAGTTTTAATCGTTTAAAAGATCCGAAAGCTGGAGGTTCTGGAGGTTGGATTATGAATAATATTGATTCATATAAAGCGATAAATGATACACTTTTTGAAATTAAATTAAAAGAGGCTTATCCTGCATTTTTGGGATTAATTTCGATGAAATATGCTTCGGTTGTTCCGAAAGAATTATTCAAAAATGGAAACGATGAATTCTTGAAACATCCAATTGGTACAGGCCCTTTTCAATTTAAGATTTGGGAAGATAATGTGAAAATGGTTTTTAGAAAAAATCCAAAGTATTTCGAGTTTGATGAAAAAGGACAACGTTTACCATATTTAGAAGCGGTTAATTTATCATTTTTACCAGAGAAAAATTCAGAATTTTTAGAATTAATCAAAGGTAATTTGGATATGATGGCAGATTTGGATCCTTCTTATAAAGATGAAATTTTAAATCCAATCGGAGATTTGAATCCAAAATATTCAAATATTTTAACGATTCAAAAAGTTCCTTATTTAAGTACCGTTTATTTATGTTTTTATCTTGATGCGCCCAATGCAGTTGATTTGAAATTGCGTCAAGCATTAAATTATGGAGTTGATAAAAACAAAATCATCAAATATATGATGAAAGGTCAAGCTTTTGAAGCAGATGGAGGTTTCATTCCGAAAGGTTTACCAGGTTATTCGCCAGAAAGTGGTTACAAATATTCTCCCGAAAAAGCACGTGAACTAATCAATAGCTATAAAAAAACGAACGAAAAAATTGTACCAATCGAGCTGACAACTGTGCAAGAATATGTAGATGTTTGTGAATATATTGCGGCAGAAATGGCAAAATTAGGCTTACCAATAAAAGTGAATGTTGTACCTGGACCAACGATGCGCGATGGAAAAGCAACGGGAAAATTTACGTTGTTTCGTGCAAATTGGGGCGCAGATTATCCAGATGCCGAAAACTTTTTGTCCTTATATTATTCGAAAAACTTTGCGCCAGAAGGACCAAATTATTCACATTACAAAAATGGTGAATTTGATAAAATGTATGAACAAGCATTTTTGACTAATAATTCAGACGAACGTGCCAAAATTTATCAAAAAATGGATGCATTGATGATGCAAAACGCTCCAATTTTGCCATTATTTTATGATCAAACGACGTTATTTTTGAATAAAAAAGTTAAGAATTTTTCGATGGGACCTATCAAATTATTAGATTTAACGAGAGTTTATAAAGAATAATTCCTTTGACATTTCTCAAAAAGTTTGAACATCTTTTAAAAAAATCTAAATAATATTTCATTTTATTTCACGACATTAGATAATTGTTAACTTATTTGAAATAATGGGTTTTCTCTAACGTTTGAAATCAACAATTTAAAAGAAATTATTTCAGAAATATAGGCGTTAAACCGAGTTTTTTTAGATATATTTGACACCAAATTTTTAATCAAAATCATTTAAATTTTTACTTATGAAAGTAAGACAACTTTTCGTAGTAGGATCTATCGTTACTCTTGTTGCAATTGGAGTAATCTCTTATTTTTGGCCAGGTATCTTATGGTCTTTAATAATTATTCTTCCTTTGATTGCTTTAGGATTTGCAGATATCTCGCAAACAAAGCACGCTATCAGAAGAAACTTTCCAATTATTGGACATGGACGTTATTTGTTAGAAAGTATTCGTCCAGAAATTATGCAATACTTTGTTGAAACGGATACTGAAGGAAAGCCTATTGACCGTTTGATGCGTAGTATGGTGTATCGTCGTGCAAAAAATGTAATTGACACAGTTCCTTTTGGGACGCAATTAGATGTTTATGAACCAGGATATGAGTGGTTAAATCACTCGATGTATGCAGGAAAAATCAAACATGCTGATGATCCACGTGTAAAAGTTGGTGGAAGCGAATGTAAACAACCTTATTTAGCAAGTTTATTAAACATTTCTGCAATGTCTTTCGGTTCGTTAAGTGAAAATGCTGTATTAGCAATGAACAAAGGAGCCAAATTAGGAAACTTTGCGCACAATACAGGTGAAGGGGGAATTTCTCCATATCACTTACAGCCAGGTGGAGATTTGATTTGGCAAATTGGTACAGGATATTTTGGATGTCGTGCAGCTGATGGTGGTTTCGATCCAGATAAGTATGTAGAGCGTGCTACTTTACCAAATGTAAAAATGATTGAGTTGAAAATTTCTCAAGGTGCAAAACCAGGTCACGGAGGAATTTTACCAGCAAATAAAAATACTCCAGAAATCGCTAAGATTCGTGCTGTAGAACCATATACAACTGTTGATTCTCCTCCATCTCACTCAGCTTTCTCTGATGCAGAAGGAATGTTACATTTCATCAAACAATTAAGAGAATTATCAGGTGGAAAACCAGTTGGTTTCAAATTGTGTATTGGGATTAAACGCGAGTTTATTGAGATTTGTGAAGCAATGATCAAAACTGGTATAAAACCAGATTATATCGCAATTGACGGTGGTGAAGGTGGAACTGGAGCTGCTCCTGTAGAGTTCTCTAACTCTCTAGGTATGCCTTTGTTAGATGGTTTAGCTTTCGCTGTTGATACTTTACGTGGTTATGGTCTTAAAAAAGATATTCGTGTTGTAGCTTCTGGAAAAATTATTTCTTCTTTCCACATTGCTCGTGCAATGGCTATTGGTGCGGATTTAGTTTATTCGGCTCGTGCTATGATGATGGCTGTAGGATGTATCCAAGCTTTACAATGTAATACAAATACATGTCCAGTTGGTGTTGCGACCCAAGATCGTGAATTGATGAAAGGATTAGATGTAGAAGATAAAGCAACTCGTATGTATAATTTCCACAAGAAAACAATGCATATTTTATCTGAATTAATTTCTGCAACAGGTGTTAAATCTCATAGAGATTTCAATCGTTCTCACGTAAATTTACGTATCGACAATACGCGTATTATGTCTTATGATCAATTGTACCCAATTGTAGAAGAAGGTGCATATGTAGGAATGTCTGTAGAAGATGTTTTACAAGAAATTAGAGTTCGTACATTAAGTAAAGTGAATTAATCAATTTGATATAATAATAAAAAAAGCAATCCAATTGGATTGCTTTTTTTATTTAATAATATTCCGTAAATATTGAGACGGTCGAAAACCTGTATGTTCCAAGAATGCATCCGAAAAAGTCTTTCTCGAATTAAAACCTGTTTCTTCTGCTAAAGCATCAATTGTATATTTTTTGAGATTTGGTTCATCTGCAAATCGTTTCAAAAGATGATTAATTCTTAATTCGTTGATATATTGGTTAAAATTTTTCGATCTCGAACGATTAATATAATTTGACACAATTGTTCGATTGGCGTTCAATTCTAGAACCAAGTCATTCAACGAAAATTTTGGATTTAGAAACAACTTTTGTTCTTCAAACAATTGCAAACTTTGCTCGAAATCTTCATCAATTTCAACTTCAAATTTTGTTTTTTCTACTTGATTTTCTTCCATAATATCTGCTTCAATTATTGAAATTTCATCAAGACATTTTTGTAAATAATTCTTCTTTTTTTGATGTTTTTGATTCATTTTATAAAAAACAATTCCACCAAAAATTAGAATTGCAACCAAACCAAAAAAAGAAGCTCTTTTGAAGTTTTGATTCTTTTCTTTCAATAAATTTCGTTCTGTTTTCAAGAATGTATTTTCGTATTTCTCAAGATTTGGTTTCAAAATAGTATGATCAGCCACATAAAATAAACTGTCAAAAGACAATAAATTATTTACAGATAATAATTTATCTCGATTATTTCCATACTTCTCATTATATTCAACCACTCGTTCATAGGAAAGTCGCAGTTCTTCATCAAGAATTTTATATTGTTTTGAGAATTCTACAACATTTTCAAAATATTGGATTGCTTCTTTATTTCGCTTTTGTTGATATAAAATTTCACCTAAAAATTGCTCTGAAATCACATACCATTTAATATCATTTTGCTTCCAGAAAGCTTGTTGTGCTTTTTTCAATGTATTAAATGCCGAATTATAATCTTTTTTGTAAAAATCAATAATTCCTTTATTCTTCAAAGCATATTGATAATTTGATGTATCAACCGTTTCAGACAACTCAATTTTGTTGTAATAATCGCTTTTGTTCAGATGATTTGTTTTACTATACAAATAAGACAATTTCCCAAGAATAGAAAGGTAAATACTAAACGATTTTGACTGATGTTTATATTTCTCGAAATATGGTAAAGAAGCTTCATACAATTCTATAGATTCCTTTATTTCATACAGATTTTCCTTTGTTTTTGCTATTCCAACAAGAGAAGAATAAAATGTATAATCATCTTTTATTTCTGTTGAAAGTTGTTTCGAAATCGTGAAATTTTTCAATGCATTATTGTAATTACGTTGCTCCAAAAAATAATTTCCTTTTTCGATATAAGCTTCACTCAAAACAACTTTATCATTCAATCGATAAGCTGTTGAAATCGTAGAATCAATAATTCGAAGATTTTCTTCAACCAAATCATTATTTTTTTTTCGTAAAAATTCAGCTTTATCATTTTGTGTTTTTCCAAACATATTTATTGAACTGAATATGAATAAAATAATTAAGATAAATTTAAGAAATCTATTTCCTGAAATTATAAAACGTAACATACTGTATTTGTTTAATTTGAATAACATTGTAAACAATTATCATTTGACACCAAGTTCATGAAAAACATTTAAAAATATAAATTAAAATTGTTCAAACAAAAATTTTACTTCCTCTAAATGTAAGTAAAACAATAATCAACACAATTTTATTATGAAATTTTTACAATTAATTCTCATTTTGATTAGTTCTTTTGCTTTTGCACAAGAAAAATATTCGATTACAGGAAATATTTCATCAAAAAATGAGTCAAAAACAATTCAAGCAAAAGTTATTTTACACGATGAATTTCAAAATGTTATTCAAACAATTGAAACTGAAAACTCTAAATTTAACTTTGAAAATTTAGAACAAAAAATATATTCAATTTCAGTTATTTATGATAATAAAATTCAAGATGAAGAACCTTTTTATTTGAACGAAAATAAAACATTTCACTTAAATATTGATGAAACTGTACAAATTAATGAAGTTGTAATCAATGGAAAAAAGGAAACTTTCAAAATAGAAAATGGCAATTATAATATTGATGTAGCTAATTCAAATTTTAATAAACTTGCTACAACCAAAGAATTATTTTCAAAATTACCAAGCGTCATGTTGGGAGCAGATCAAGAAACATTGACAATTATTGGAAAAGGAAATCCTTTGTTGTATTTGGACGATCAACAAGTTGATTTTTCTACCATTTCGAGTTTAGCAATTGAGGACATAAAATCGATTGAAATTATTAAAAATCCATCTGCAAAATATGAAGCAAATGGAAGATCTGTCGTAAAAATTAACCTTAAAAAAAGTAAAAAAGAAGGTTTAAAATTCTCTTTACAGGAAACATTATCGTTCAAAAGAAAGTTCAATAATTATTTCAATTCGACTTTTCAAATTCGTAAAAACAAAAGTGAATTTAAATTGAATGCATCTTATAATCAACTAAATCCTTGGGAAGGAAATGGATTCGATTATCGAGTAAAAGATAAAAATATTCAGTCCAATTATTTCATAAAATCGCAAACAAAGCGTCCGCATTTTATTGTAAATACAAGCTTTTTTCAAGAATTAAATGAATCTGGAGATTATCTTTCATTTGCTATTAATTCGAATTTCAGAAAAGATAAAGGTTTGATTGATACCAAAACAGAATATTCAGAAAACAATGAAAATCAATCTATTTTAACCTTAAATGATAATGAAAATCATCGAAATTTTGTGAATACCTTGATGAATTACAATAAAAATATTCAATCAATTGACGTAAGTATTTTAACAGGTTTGCAATACACGATTTATAATACAGGAACGACATACGATTTTTACAATAAGATAAATGAAAATGATATCGAATACAATCAATCGCGCTATCAAAAATATCGTCTTAAGGTTTTTGCAGGGAAATTTGATGTAGAGAAAAAGTTTGAATCTGATCAAAAAATTGAATTTGGAGGACGTTTTACACATGCAAAATCAGAAACAACTAATCAAACGTTTTTTTCTCAAAAATCATCAGAAGAATTTCTTTATAATTTCAAAGAGCTGAATCTTTCCGCTTATTTGCAATACACAAAAAATTATGAAAAATGGAATTATAAAGCCGGATTAAGAACAGAAGCAACTAATTCTAAAGGTTTTGATGAAATAAAACAACTTTCGGATATTGATAAAAAATACATTGATTGGTTTCCGAATGCAGAAATTAATTACACTTTTGAGAATAAAGATGCGTTGACAATTTATTACAAACGTACAATTGATAGACCGAATTACAGCACCCTTTCTTCTGGGAATTTGTACGGAAGTCCTTATATCGAATACAGCGGAAATTTTAATATTTTACCTACTTACACCGATACGTTTTCTGCGAATTATTCATTGAAAAAATGGAACATGAATGTGACGTATTATCAAAGTAAAAATCCGATGAATTATACGTTGATTTATGATGATGTGAGAAATATTTCAACATTTACAACGGTTAATTTTGAAAAAGAAAAAAATATTTCTGTTGGTTTAGATGTTCCGTTCGAATATAAATTTTGGTCAACACAAATTAGTTTATCTATGATTTATAGTAAAATAATTGATAAAAAAGCTGTGCTTAAAAAATCTGTTCCGTATATCTATTTATACTCTAATCATAATTTCAAATTGGGAAAAGATTTTAATTTTATGCTTGATGGATATTGGCTAAGAAAACGAACAGAAGGAATTTATGATCGAAATTCTCAAGTTATCGTTAACCTTGGATTGACCAAATCATACAAAAACCTTGATTTTTCTATTCGTTTCAATGATTTATTTAAACAAATGAAATTTAGCGAAACATTGAATTATGATAAAATAAGTTCTAAAAACCTATTTTTAGTCGATTATCAAGAACTATCTGTTGGTGTTAAATATAATTTTGGCCGATTAAATAAAACCATCTCGAAAGAGAATAAAGTAAATGAAGAGGAAGGGAGAATTAGGTAATACTTTTATTTCCAAAATTCAATAAATCGTATAACTTTGCTTTCAAATTTAAAGAAATAAAATGTTTAAATTTATTCGTAAGGTTATACTTTATCTTTTTGTAGCTCATCTTGTATACATTGTTGTGTTAAAGTGGATTAATCCGCCGTTCACGATTACGCAAGTTCAGCAAGGTTTTGAACAAGGAAAATTTAAGCGCGATTATATTTCCTATGACGAAATGGGACGAAATATAAAATTGGCTGTAATTGGTTCTGAAGATCAAAAATTTCCTGTGCACAATGGATTTGATATGGATGGAATACAGGAAGCGATTGAAAAGAATAAAGAAGGTAAAAAACTTCGTGGAGGTTCTACGATTTCTCAACAAGTCGCGAAAAATGTGTTTTTGTGGCAAGGTCGTTCTTGGTTGAGAAAAGGATTAGAAGTTTATTTTACGTTTATGATCGAAAAAATTTGGGGCAAACAACGTATTTTAGAAATGTATCTGAATACTTCTGAAATGGGAATTGGTGTTTTTGGTGTTGAAGCTGCTTCTGAATATTATTTCAATAAACCAGCTAAAGATTTAACCAAAAATGAAGCGGCTCGTATTGCAGCAGCTTTGCCATTGCCACGAAAATATAATGTGAATCCGCCTTCGTCTTTTATCAGTAGACGCGCCAGTCATATCGAGCGACAAATGCGAAATATACAAGGAAGCGCTGATTTGGAAAAGGTTTTAGGAGAATAAAATAGAAAAGAGAAGTTAATAAGCTTCTCTTTTTTTATTTTTATTACTCTCTCCAATTAATTTTAACTGCAGAAATTTTCTCTAATTCCAAACGAGTTTCAGGAAGTAAATTGAAGTCATTTTTCATATAAAAAGCTAACGGAGAACGATAAGGCTCTCCATTCGCTTTTGTATCTTTTTCATGATCGATTACCCAACCATTTAGTTCTGTCGAAAATGTTTTTAATCGATTAAGAATTTTACGTCCCAAACCAATTTGATGCAATTCGCTATCTACAATTAATGCAAACCATTTCTCATAATCTCTTTCGAAAATCACCGCCCAAGCTCGCATTTGATTGTTTTCATCTACAGCAAAAAAATGTTTAGCTTCAATCAAACTATTCAAATAATTTTCGGTATCTTGTAAACTTTCAAAAGCTAGATTAATAGGATATTCATTGTTCCAAATTTTAAAAATATAGTCTTTATGAATTTGGTTTAACGTTGTAAATGAATAGATTTCTAATGAGTTAAGTTGAGGCATAAAATGATTTCTTATTTTGCTAAATATACTAAATTATTTAGTCAAAATTTCTTTTAAAATCAAAGGTTTGTCGGTTGTAATGTAATCCACTTTTAGATCAATCATTTCTTGCATCACTTTTGGGTCGTTAACCGTCCAAACATTCACCAATAAACCCAAATCTTTCGCTTCTTTTACCCAAGTCGGATTTTTCTGAAATACTTTATAATTATAGTCAATTCCGTTCCAATTTCTCGCTTTTACATCTTTTGGAGACAAATCGCCATTCAAATAAGAAACGTGAAATTTAGGTGCTAATTTCTTGAATTCATCACAAATATTTTGACTAAATGAAATGATTTCAACTTGTTTTTCTACTTTATGTTTTTTGATGATTTCAATTGCTTTTTTTACTGCACGATTTTCGTTTTCTTTTGATGAATGAGGTTTTAATTCGAAAATTAATTTAACTTTCTTATTCTTTTTTCCTTGTTCAAAATATTCTTCTAAAGTTGGCATGTTTTCGTTGTTAGCCAATTTCAACGTTTTTAAAAGAGAAGAATTAGTCATTTCGATTGCATGACCTTGAAAATTATCATCATGATTTACCATCAAAACATCATCAGCGCTAATTAATACGTCAAATTCAGAACCATAAGCACCAATTTCTTGTGCAGATTTTAAAGATTTGATCGAATTTTTTGCATTATTCTCGGTGTCCCAATAACCGCGATGAGCAATAATTTTTTGAGCATTTGCCATATTCGTAAGCATAAAAGTTGTTAAGGCAGTAAATATAAATTTTTTCATGATGAATTGTTTTTTCGAAGTAAAATTATTTTGTTTAAAGGATTTTGACGTTACCTAAAGATTAAGAAGTTGAATTTATAAAAGAATCTGTCGAAAAGCAGTAAATTTTGACTGGAATAAAATTGCGATTGCGCCGAATTTCACTTAATTTTGCACAAAGACAAACACAATGACGCAAGGAATTATTATTTTAGATTTTGGCTCGCAATACAATCAATTAATCGCGCGCCGAATTCGAGAATTTGGAGTTTACACAGAAATTATTCCCTACAACACTTCGATCGAAGAAATCAAAAAACACAATCCAAAAGGAATTATTTTATCAGGAGGACCTTCTTCAGTTTTTGGAGATGAAGCCGCTTTGGTAGATAAAGAATTATTCGAAATGGGCGTTCCTGTTTTAGGAATTTGCTACGGAATGCAATTGATTTCGCACTTATTAGGCGGAGAAGTTAAGAAAGGTGAAAAAGGTGAATATGGAAAATCTGAATTAACAGTTTTAGCTCAAAACAGTTTATTTGCAGGTGTTCCAGAACAATCTACAGTTTGGATGAGCCATTTCGACGAAGTAATGACAGCGCCAACTGGATTTACAATTTCAGGAAAATCAAACATAGATATTGCGGCAATCGCAAATGAAGATAAAAAGATTTTTGCAGTACAATTTCACCCAGAAGTAACGCATTCAGAATATGGTTCAACAATGTTAGAAAACTTTGTTTTCAATATTTGTCAGGCTGAAAAGAATTGGGTTTTAAAAGATTTTATCGAAACAGAAATTGCTCGTATAAAAGAAGTAGTTGGTGATAAAAAAGTAATTTTAGGACTTTCTGGAGGTGTTGATTCTTCTGTTGCTGCGGTTTTGATTCATCGTGCAATTGGCGATCAATTAACATGTATTTTTGTTGATACTGGTTTATTGAGAAAAGATGAAGGAAAAAAAGTAATGGAAAATTACGGAAAACACTTCAACATGAACATTAAAATGGTAGATGCTTCAGAACGTTTCTTAACAAACTTGAAAGGTATTGACGAACCAGAAGCAAAACGTAAATCAATTGGTAAAGATTTCGTGGCTGTTTTTGATGAAGAATCAAATAAATTTGAAGATGCAGCATTCTTAGCGCAAGGAACTATTTATCCTGATGTAATCGAATCGCAATCTGTAAAAGGACCTTCTGCAACTATCAAATCTCACCACAATGTTGGTGGATTACCAGAAGATATGAAACTTCAATTATTAGAACCATTACGCGAATTATTCAAAGATGAAGTACGTAAAGTTGGAGTAGAATTAGGAATTCCTCGTGAATTAGTTTACCGTCATCCTTTCCCAGGACCAGGTTTAGGAATTCGTGTTTTAGGAGAAGTTGACGAAGAAAAAGTACGTATTTTACAAGAAGCAGATCAAATTTTTATCGACGAGCTTTATGCACATAATTTATACGACGAAGTTTCTCAAGCTTTCGTGGTGTTATTACCTGTAAAATCTGTTGGAGTAATGGGAGACGAGCGTACATACGAATATACGGCGGTTGTTCGTTCAGCAAATACGATCGATTTTATGACAGCAACTTGGTCTAAATTACCTTACGAATTCTTAGAATTAGTTTCGAACAGAATTATCAATGAGGTAAAAGGAATTAACCGTGTAGCCTACGATATCAGCTCAAAACCACCAGCAACAATCGAGTGGGAATAAGCTAAAAAATATATCAAAGCCAGCCAATGTGCTGGCTTTTTTTCTATGTAAACTTTAAAAAACTAAATATTAAATGGAACTTTTAAAAGAAAGAATTCTGAAGGATGGAAAAAGTTTCGATGGTGGCATTCTAAAAGTTGATAGTTTTATCAACCACCAAATGGACCCTGTTCTGATGAAAGCAATAGCGTCGGAATTTGTCCAGCGATTTTCGGATTTAAACATTAATAAAATCATTACAATCGAAGCGAGCGGAATTGCACCAGCGATTATGGTTGGATTAGAATTGAATTTGCCTGTTGTTTTTGTGAAAAAAGCTAAACCTAAAACAATGGCAGATTTTTATGCGTCGCAAGTATATTCATTCACGAAAGACCGAACGTACGATGTTTGCGTAAGTAGCCAATTTCTGAATGAAAATGATAATGTTATTTTTATTGATGATTTTTTAGCGAACGGAAATGCAGCGTTGGGTGTTGAAGATTTGATAAAACAATCTGGCGCAAACCTTTTGGGAATGGGCTTTATAATTGAGAAATCATTTCAAGAAGGTCGTGATCGTTTACTGAATGAAAACATCAGAGTTGAATCATTAGTAAGATTAAAATCTTTAGGAGACAACTCGATTATTTTTGAAGAATAAAAAATATCAACCAAAAGCCAATTTATATTGGCTTTCTTTTTACTTTTAAAAAACAAAAAACTTACCTTGATAATATGAAAATAAAATTACTTGCTTTAACGCTCTCTTTACTATTCTTTACAAATTGTAATTCGTACAAATCGGCGAATTCTGCATTGGTTTCTGGTAATTTTCAGCAAGCTTTTGAGCAATCTACACAAGCCTATTTCAAAAACCCATCGGAGAAAAATGGAATCAAATATGTCCCATTAATTTTTGAAGCGTATAACAAAGGACAGCAAGAAGATGAAAATAGATTAAAACAAATTGAAACGTTGACTAATCCTTCTAAATATCAGGAAGCGTATCAAATTATTAATCGTTTGCAAGAAAGACAAAAAACGATTGCAGGAATTGATGGAAGATCGATTAGTGGGAAAACGTATAATTTCAAAACCAAAGATTATTCAGCAGCTTATAAAACGATTCAAGAAAAATATGCGCAATTTTTATATGATGAAGGAAAATCTTTTTTAAATCAAGGAGGAAAATTGAATGCGCAAACGGCCTATCAAAAGTTTCAAGTTTTAGAAAGTGTTTATTCTAATTATAAAGATACTCGTAGTTTGATGAATACCGCTCGTACAAACGGAATGTATAAAGTTTTGGTGCAATTGGTGAACAACACAGAAGTTGTTATTCCTAAACTACTAGAGAAAGATTTGTTAGATTTTAACTCATATGGATTGGATTCTAATTGGACTGAATTTTACACAGGAAAACTAAATAGCTCGTATGATTATGTGATTCAATTAAGTTTTGAGACAATAAATGTTTCGCCTGAAAGAGAAAAAATTGAGGTACATAATTTTGAGAAAAAAATTGTGGATGGTAAAGAAGAATTGGTGCAAAATGGAGTAGTGGTAAAGGATAAAGACGGAAAACCAGTGATGGTAGATCGTTATATTACGGTAAAAAGTAGATTCGAAGAAGTACAACGCATCAAAGAAGCTGCAATTACAGCGAGATATTATTTGATCGATAATCAAAAAGAGCAAGCCATTGATTCTAAAAACTTAGCAAGTCAGTTTATTTTTAGAGATTCTTACGGAACTTACAAAGGAGATCGACGTTCTTTGGATCGAGATTACATAAATATGATTGGTAGAAGACCAGCTCCATTTCCATCAAATGAACAAATGATTTTTGATTGTGGACAAGATTTGAAACGTAAATTCAAGAACGAAATCATCCGTATGAAGCTTTGATAAAAAAAATGTAAAAAATTTAATCATTTTTTAAAATTCATTTTCAATAGCTTATCACATAAAACGTCTGTTTTAGCTAAAAACTTGTAAAATTAGTTTTGGTGAATTAAAAAACCTTTCTATATTTGCACAGCAATTAAGACATAGACCCATGGTGTAACGGTAGCACATCGGTTTTTGGTGCCGCTAGTTGGGGTTCGAATCCCTGTGGGTCTACAAAAGTCTTATGCCTCGATAAGCAATTGTTGAGGCATTTTTATCTAACTTAGTTAAGAGAAAAGTTGCAAAAATTGAAATAAAATTTAGTCAGACCCATGGTGTAACGGTAGCACATCGGTTTTTGGTGCCGCTAGTTGGGGTTCGAATCCCTGTGGGTCTACAATTTTTTCTTTTCAATTTTTAACATAATAATCATGGACAGACCCATGGTGTAACGGTAGCACATCGGTTTTTGGTGCCGCTAGTTGGGGTTCGAATCCCTGTGGGTCTACAGATTTTAAGCTTCAATAATTTTATTGAAGCTTTTTTTATACTATAAATTTTGTTATATTTATCATAATTGATTTAGTAAATGACATTAGAAAACATAATTTTAGAAGCTAAAAAAGGGAAACGAAATGCTCAGAACGCAGTGATAGAGGTTTTGTGGAACAAAGTTTATCATTATGTTTTTTCTAAAATCAGAAACGAAGAAGAAGCCGAAGACATCGCTATCGAAACGTTTACAAAGGTTTTTACAAAATTAAAATTATATAACGAAGATTTTGACTTTACAACTTGGGTGATTTCTATCGCACATAATACGATGATTGATCATATCAGAAAATCTCCAAAACTGAATATTTCTCTTGATGATGAAACAAAATTTTTAGAAATTTTAGAAGATCATCCCTCACCAGAAGAGCATTTGATTTTAAAACAAGATAATGACACGCTAATAAAGGCTATTGCAAAATTGAGAGAACCTTATCAAAAAATTATCGAACTGCGTTATATCGAAGATAAAACATATAAAGAGATTGCTGAAGAACTCAATTTAACCTTGCCAAATGTTAAAGTTCGACTTTTAAGAGCCAAACAATTGTTAACAGAGGTGATGCAAGATAATATTTAGTAAATTTATTCGTTGAAAATTTGTTGAAGAAAACCGAACCGAAAATGAAGAAGCACATATACCTTACAACAATTATTATCGCAAGTTTATTTTTGACGTCTTGTGGAAGTAGCAAAGTAACTTCGTATAAAAAAACTGGTTCTAAAAAAGTGTATACTTCGACCAAAAAAACAGAATCTACAGAGGTTTTTCGTTCTAAAAATGCTGATGATAGTGCGCCTCGTGATGTAAATAGAATTCTAAAAACGGCAAAATCTTACTTAGGAACACCTTATAAATATGGCGGAATTACGAAAACAGGCTTCGATTGTTCGGGATTGGTATATATAAGTTTCAAGGAAATGAATTTAGAATTGCCTCGTCGTTCGAGTGATCAGGCAGAATATGGAAAAGAAATTACGATTGAAAATGTAAAGATTGGAGATTTGATATTTTTTAATACTTCGGGGAATTCAATTTCTCATGTAGGTATTGTAGAAAGTATTAATCATGATGGTTCAATCAGTTTTGTGCATTCATCTACTTCAAAAGGTGTTATCATTTCTTCCCTTGACGAAAATTATTGGAAAACTAGATTTGTAAAAGCGGTTAGACTTTTATAACTTGACGTGTGCTTAAAAAAAGAACTATATTATTAACTTTTCTAGGATTACTATTTTTTAGTTTATCCATAGTTGTTAATGCTCAAGAAGATAGTGTAAAAATTGATACTGTTAGAATTGAGAATAAAAATCATTCTAAGTTTAGAAAATTTTATCAAAAATTATTATTTAAGAAAAAACCAACGAGTTTTCCTATTCAGCCCAATAATGATGTGGATGATGGAAAATATCAAGGTAAAATCATTCGAAATATTTACTACAAAACACAAGATCCGTTTGGATATTCTTTGCAGGATACGACAAAAAAACCGACAAGATGGATTGAAAGAGCTGGAAATACATTGCATGGAAAATCCAAAAAATTTGTGTTGCGCCAAAATATGTTGTTAAAGCCTGGAGATAGATATGATTCTGTTAAGGCAGCGGAATCCGAGCGTTTGATTCGTACCAATCGTTCTATTCGTCGAGTAGAGATTAAGGAAGAAGCTGTGGGAAATGATTCGGTTGATTTGTATGTTAATTCAATTGATTCTTGGAGTATGTTTATTACAGGTTCGGTTTCGAGTTCGAAAGCTGGGATTCGCGTTAGAGAGCGAAATTTTTTAGGTTTAGGACATGTGTTTGATAATCGTTATCGTCACAATTACAAAACAGGAAATTCGTTATATCAATTTAATTATACGGTTCCAAATATTGCTCAAACTCGAATTATTGGGAATGTACGTTATTTCAAAAATGAAGACAATCATTATACAAAATCAATCAGTTTTGTACGACCTTTTTATTCGCCATTAGCGCATTATGCGGGTGGAGTTTCAGTTGGACAAGTGTATTTTAAAGATTCATTAGACTTCGAAAAACCTATTTTGGTTGATAATCATTTCAAATATAATTACCAAGATTATTGGTTGGCAAGAGCGTTTAGAATTGATGATGGTCATTCAGAAAATATTACCAATTTTATTGTCTCAGGGAGATTTTATGATCGATCTTATACCGAAACACCAACTCCGGAAAACGATCCTGTGAACTTTTTTTCTGACCAAACGAATTATTTAGTAGGGATAGGAATTTCTTCGAAACGATATATCAAAACAAAATATATTTTCAATTATGATATTGAAGAAGATATTGCGATAGGAAAATCATTGGGAATTATAGGAGGTATTCAAAATATTCGCCAAACTGATCGTTATTATCTTGGCGGAAAAGCTTCTGCTGGAGGTTTCTTAAATACTGGTTTTTGGGGATTTGGAGTAGAGTTTGGAGGATTTTTTAATAAAGGAAAATTTGAACAAAAAACGCTATCAGTAGAATTACAATATATGGCAAAATTGATAAGTTGGGGAAAATGGAAGTTCAGAAACTTCATGAAAACTAATTATCTTTTGGGACATGATCGTTTAGATTCTCCTGCAGATCAACTTTCGCTTCATGAACATGATTATTTGGGAATGGCAGGTTTCAAATCGGATAGAGGATTAACAGGTCAACAGAAATTAATGTTCGAGTATCAATTGCAATCCTATACACCTTACGAGTTTTTAGGATTTCGTATTTCGCCATTTTTCAATGCGATGGTTGCGGCAATTGGAGATAACAAAAAATTTATACTGAATAATAACCCAATTTATTCGCGTTTTAGTTTGGGGGTGATGTTGACAAATGATTATTTTGTGTTTAATAATATCAGGTTTTCATTGTCGTATTATCCTTCAATTCCTGGACAAGGTGATAATCTAATCAAGACAAATTTGATTGATAATAGAGATTATCAAATGATGGATTTCGACTTCTCAAAACCAAATTATATTCGTTGGAATAGGTGGGATTAAGACATAAAAAAAGCTTGAAGATTTCTTCAAGCTTTTTTTATGTCTTATATTTTTATTTCACTTGTCTGGAAACGATCCAAGAAACCAAGCTTCCCAGACCTAAAACAGTCACTATAACTGCAACAAAGTTTTCGACAGAAAAGATAAATGGAAACGGAACAGTTGGCGAAGCCATAACCAAACCAAAATCTATTTGTAATAATCCAATAACAGAGGCGATTAATAAACCTGTTGTCATCGCAATAAAGGTGATAATAAAACCAGTTTGGAAGAAAATATTACGAATGTTTTTTCGTGATAATCCAAAACTATACATCGTCTGAATTTCTTTCTTTTTATCCAAAATCAAGATAATAATTGTTCCTGCCAAATTGAAACATGCAATAATAATGACTAACGTGAAAATCAAATAACTGATTAAATTTTCCATATTCATTACTTTCAAGAAAGCTGAATCTAAATCTTGTCTGGTTTCGATTTTATAATGAGAACCCAATGCTTTTTGAAGTTGAATTTTCACTTCGTTAAACGATTTTTTTCCAGTCGTTTTTACTTCAATCGAATAACACTGATTTTCGTTTAACAACAATAATTCTTGCGCCAAACCTAAAGTTGTAAAGACGTGTTTGTCGTATTGTTCGTTCAAAATAAACACGCCAACGCTATATGCATCTTTGCGAGTAAAAGCATCGCTTTCTTGTTTTATTAAACCTGTTCCAGCTTTTGGCATCATCAAATCTGCTGGCGTTATCGGATCGATATAAAGTTGTAAACGCTCTGCAATTCCATTCGAAACAATAAAATTATCATCGCGATTAAAATCTAAATATTGTCCACCATAAATCACCGTATCTAAACGCGTAACTTTGGTAAAGTTTTCGTCAACACCTTTCAAATAGGCAATATCTTGCTTTCCTTTGTAATCGATGTAGACTTTTTCTTCGATGATTTTAGAAAAAGCTTTGACGTCTTTTTGTTGCTTTAATTGATCCACAACAAAAGTTAAACTATCTAATACTTTTCCTTTCGAAGGAGAAATTTTAATTTCAGGATTTACATTGCTATAATACTTTAAATTCATTTTTTCTAATCCCGAAAAAACGGATAAAATAATAAACAAAGCCGCTGTAGCTACCAAAATAGCACCAACAGCAATCGATGTAATAATGTTTACAGCGTTTGTATTCGTTTTCGAAAAAATGTAGCGTTTCGCAATGTAAAGTGAAATGTTTCTCATTATAAGATTGGATTATTTCCTTCTCCTCTTAGCGCTTTGTCGATTTTATCCATTTCGTCTAACGAATTATCTAAAATGAAAATTAATTCTGGTGTAATACGCATTTGTTTAGAAGCACTTTTTGATAAAATTCCTCTAAATAATGGTGTATTAACTCTAATTTCTTTAAAAATTTCGTCTTTTTGAGTACTTGGAAAAATACTTACATAGATTTTAGAAACGCTCAAATCTGGTGTTACTTTTACTTCTGTAACACTAATCAAATTTCCAGGGAATTCCTTTACAGCCCATTTTCTAAAAGCTTCTGCTAATTCTTCTTGAAATAATTTACTTACTTTTTGTTGTCTATTGCTATCCAATTCTATTCATTTTTATGAGACCGTAAAATTACTGCATTTTTTCGTGATTAAAAACATTGATGAATTGAATTAAGTTCTTTGTAAATTTGTTTTAATGAAAAAAGATATCGAAACTTCAGAAGATGTTGCTTTATTGGTAAATACGTTTTATGATAAAGTGCAAAAAGATGACGTAATTGGTTACTTTTTTTCGGAAGTTGCAAAGGTAAATTGGGACGAACATTTGCCACATATGATTCAGTTTTGGGAAACTGTTTTGTTAGGAAAAGCAACTTTTGAAGGCTGGCCAATGCGAACACATTTGGTTTTGAGTCAAAAGGAGAAATTAAAACCACACCATTTCGAGCGTTGGATTGAATTATGGTACGGAATAATTGACGAAAATTTTGAAGGAGAAATAGCAAATGAAGCAAAAAATCGAGCAAAAATTATGCGTGATTTAATTCTTTTCAAAATTGACCAAATGGAACAAAAACAAGGATTTATTCAATAAAAAAATGCAACTTCATAAAAGTTGCATTTTTTTATTATTAAGATATGATTGAAAAATTATTTCGCAATCATGATTAATTTTTTATTGATAAATTCCATAATTCCAGCTTTAGAAAGCTCTCGTCCGTAACCTGAATGTTTAACACCTCCGAAAGGTAAATCTGGGCTTGATGAAACTTGTTTGTTTACGTAAACCATTCCCGAATCTATTCTACGAGCGATTTTCTCCGCATTCGGAACATCTTCTGTGTAAATAGAAGCACCTAATCCATAAGGCGTGTCATTCGCAATTTTGATTGCTTCTTCTACATCTTTCACTTTCCAAATACAAACCACAGGTCCAAAAACTTCTTCGTCATAAGCCTTCATTCCAGGTTTTAAATCTGTCAAAATTGTTGGTTGTAAAAAGAAACCATCACGATTAATACGTTTTCCTCCTGAAACAATTGTTGCTCCTTTATTAGCTGAATCATTAATTTGATCCAATAATTTTTCTAATGCACTTTCCGAACTTACAGGTCCCATGTTGGTATCTGTCTGTGTAGGATCACCAACTTTCATTCCGTTTACATAATCCGTAATTTTTTTCAAATATTCGTCGTAAATACCTTCTTGTACAATAATACGTTTCGAAGAAGTACACGCTTGTCCAGCATTACGTAAACGACCATTAATTGTTCCGTTCATCACTTTTTCGATATCCGCATCATTCAAAACAATCATTGGATCAGAACCACCAAGTTCTAAAACCGAAGGTTTTACATTTTTACCAGCGATACTTGCAACCTCTGCACCAGCGGCTTCGGAACCAGTTAAAGAAACACCAACAATTTTTGGATTATTGATAATTGTATCTGTGTCTTTTCCTGACATCAACAAGTTTTTATACAAACCTTTTGGAGCGCCAGCAGCTGTAAACATTTCTTCGAAAGCGATTCCACATTGCGGAATATTAGAAGCCGTTTTCAAAACAACTGTGTTACCAGCCATAATGTGAGGTCCAGCAAAACGCGCAATTTGAGAAAAAGGAAAATTCCAAGGCATAACACCTAACAACACACCAATTGGTTCTGAAACCACATAAGCGTCACCTTTTTCTGTTTGTAAAGGAACATTTGCTAAGAATTCTTCTGCATTATCAGCGTAATATTCGATAATATTTGCACTGTAATCAATCTCGATTTCGCTCTCATACAATGGTTTTCCCATTTCTGTTGTAATCAAAGCAGCTAATCGAGTTTTTTGCTTGCGCATTTCGTTTGCGACACGTTTCATTACAGCTTTTCTTTCTTCGAAAGATTCGAATCGCCATGTTTGATATAATTCGTTTGCGTCGTCTATATATTGATTGATTTCTTCGCTTGTGTAGGCTTGAAATTCTTTTTCTATTTTACCTGTAGCAGGATTTAATGTTCTGATTGAACTTGCCATTTCACTCTTTATTTAATGTATACAAAGTTGTAGCAATTCTCGTTCCTAACAAAACTTTTAGGATAAATAAAACTGATAGTTTGTTGAATAAAACTAAATGTAGTTGATTGTTTAGTTTTTATATTAATTTGAGCTAGATGATTGTTTGCTGAATTAAGAAATTTCTATTTTCGAAATGCTTAAGGTTTTAGATTCCTTGACAAATTTGATAAAACAATTAATTGTAGCAGAAACCATTCTGAACTCGTTTCAGAATCACATATATAATTAATAAAATAAATTTAAAAAATAACGATTTCTACATCTAGTTTGTTGATTATCGTTAAATTATCTATTATAAAAAAATATAATGATCTCAAGCTGAAATAAATTCAGCTTGAGATAATATTTATTAATGAAAATTATTTTCTAAAACGGTAAATTATCGTCGTCGTTGTTCATTGAACTTGTGAATTCTCCGCCAAAATCTCCAAAAGCATCAGAAGGATCAATAGCAGATAAATTCATTGCACTTCCCATTTCTTGAGAACCATCATTCATCGAACTTTGAATTTCGAAATCTCCACCAAATGAAGTTTCTAAATCGGTAAATTTAGCTTGTTCATTAATGAATCGTAAACGTACATTTTCTAACGCACCATTACGGTGTTTTGCAATGATAAACTCAGCTTGCCCAGCACAAGGTTCACTTTCATCATCCCAATATTCCAATTTATAATATTCGGGACGATAAATAAAAGAAACGATATCGGCATCTTGCTCAATCGCTCCAGATTCACGTAAATCCGAAAGTAAAGGGCGTTTACTCCCTCCACGAGTTTCTACCGAACGAGACAACTGCGAAAGTGCAATAACAGGAATACTTAATTCTTTCGCAATCGCTTTTAAGGAACGCGAAATCATCGAAATCTCTTGCTCACGGTTTCCATTTGCTTTTCCACCAGCAGTCATCAACTGCAAGTAGTCAATCAAAATCATTTTTACACCATGTTGAGAAACCAAACGACGTGCTTTTGCTCTTAAATCGAAAATCGAAAGGGCAGGGGTGTCGTCAATATATAAAGGAGCATTTTCAAGACCTTTTACTTTTGTATATAATTGTTTCCATTCGTGATCGGCTAATTTTGCTTTACGCAATTTTTCACCCGAAATTCCAGTTTCACCTGAAATCATACGTGTAATCAACTGAACAGAAGACATCTCTAATGAAAAAACAGCAACTGGAATATTTTTGTCCACCGTCATATTTTTCGCCATCGAAAGGATAAAAGCGGTTTTCCCCATACCAGGACGAGCGGCTAAGATAATCAAATCCGATTCTTGCCAACCCGAAGTAATTTTATCAATTTCTGTAAATCCAGAAGATAAACCAGACATTCCTTCTTTGGTAGATTGGGCTTTAATTTTGTCAATCGCTTCTGTAACTAAATCTCTTGCTTCCGAATAACTACGCTTGATTCCACCTTCTGTAATTTCGAATAATTTCGATTCAGAATAATCCAGTAAATCAAATACATCGGCAGTATCATCGTATGATTTTTCAATGACTTGATTCGAAATTTCAATTAAACGACGAAGAATATATTTTTCTTGAATGACACGAGCATAATACTCCACGTGTGCAGAAGAAGAAACTTTTTGCGTTAATTGAATCAAATAATAATCACCTCCAACACGATCTAATTTGCCTTCACTTTTCAACTCATTCGAAACCGTTAATAAATCAATAGGTTCTGAATCGTTAAATAATTTTTGAATGACAGCATAAATCGCTTGATGCTCTGGACGATAAAAAACTTGCGGTGTAAGAATGTCAATGACTTCATCCAACCCTTTTTTATCAATCATCATCGCACCAAGTACAGCTTGCTCTAAATCAACAGCTTGTGGAGGAAGTTTACCTTTCTCTAAACCAATGACATTGTGCTTGTTAGCTGGTATTTCGGGATTATAATTTGCTTGTTCCATAAGAGTTTCAAAATTAAATAAAAAAACGAGATATAACTAATTTTATATCTCGTTTTAAAATTGTATATTCTACAATAAGTATTATTGTAAAACAATATTTTATCCTGAAAATTCTCCGAATTTGATGTAACGTTCTTGACGTTGTTGTTGTAATTCTTTTGGAGAAAGTTTTTTCAATTCGTTGTAAGTGTCTAAAACTTTATTTTTCAAGTTTGTGTACGCAACTTCTGGTTTGTAGTGTGCTCCACCAAGCGGTTCTTGAATGATATCTTCAATTAATCCTAATTCTAACATATCAGGACCAGTTAATTTCATTTGCGAAGCAGCTTGCTCTTTGTAATCCCAACTTCTCCATAAAATTGTAGAACAGTTTTCTGGTGAAATTACAGAATACCAAGTGTTTTCTAACATGAAAACTTTGTTTCCAACTCCAATTCCTAATGCTCCACCTGAAGCTCCTTCACCAATTACAATTGTAATGATAGGAACTGTAAGTTTCAACATTTCGTAGATGTTTTTAGCGATAGCTTCACCTTGACCTCTTTCTTCAGCTTCTAAACCAGGATATGCACCAGGAGTGTCAACTAAAGTCAAGACAGGAATATTAAACTTTTCTGCTAACTTCATCAATCGTAAAGCTTTGCGGTAACCATCTGGATTAGACATTCCGAAACGACGATATTGTCTTTCTTTGGTATTTTTCCCTTTTTGTTGACCAATAATCATAAAAGTTTGACCATTGATTTTTCCCATACCACCAACCATTGCTTTGTCGTCAGCAAAAGTTCTATCTCCGTGAATCTCGATAAACGTGTTATCTGTAATCGCGTAAGCGTAGTCTAAAGTATAAGGGCGAGAAGGATGACGAGACAATTGTACACGTTGCCATGGTGTTAAATTCCCATAGATTTCCTTCTTTTTATTTTCAATTGCAATTTCAATTTCAACGCAAGCCTGTTTGATGTTAACACCGCTTCCTTCGCCGACGATTTGACAGCTTTGTAACTGTTCTTCTAAATCTTTGATAGGTTGTTCAAATTCTAAATATTCCATACAAAAGTGTTTGTTCAATCCAACAAATATAGAAAAGGTTTTTAAGCCAATTATAATAAATGTCGAATGTTTTTCAGATTTTTTACAAGTATTTTAATTTCAAAAGATAAAAAAGCGTCTACAGATTAGACGCTTTCATCGTGTATTTGATCTAAAATTAAATTTTTTCGATAATCATTGCAGAAGCTCCACCGCCGCCATTACAGATAGCTGCACCTCCAATTTTTCCTCCGTTTTGCTCTAAAACGCTTAATAATGTAACCAAAATTCTTGATCCGGAATTTCCAAGTGGATGACCGATAGAAACCGCACCACCATTTACATTAACTTTAGAAGCATCAAGATTTAATAATTTAGTATTTGCAATTCCAACAACTGAAAAAGCTTCGTTAAATTCCCAGAAATCAACATCAGTAGCTTTCATATTTGCTTTTTTCAATAATTTTTCAACCGCTTTAGCTGGCGCAGTTGTAAATTTTGAAGGTTCTTGAGAAGCATCAGCATAAGCAATAACTTTTGCAAGAGGTTTTAATCCTAATTCGTTTGCTTTATCCAAAGACATTAATACTAAAGCAGAAGCTCCATCATTGATTGTAGATGCATTTGCAGCAGTTACAGTTCCGTCTTTAGAGAAAACTGCACGTAAACCTGGAACTTTATCAAAGTTTACATTTTTATATTCTTCATCTTCTTTAAAAATAACTGGTTCTCCTTTGCGTTGAGGAATTTCTACAGGAACAACTTCGTTGTTAAATTTTCCAGCAGCCCAAGCTGCAGCAGATTTTTTGTAAGAATTGATTGCAAATTCATCTTGTTCTTCACGAGAAATATTGAACTCAGTTGCACAAGTATCTCCAAAAAGTCCCATCATTTCTTTGCTGTAGTAATCTTGCAAACCATCGTTCACAATTCCATCTAACAAAACCGTATTTCCGTATTTATTTCCAGTTCTTGCATTTGGCGAATAAAAAGGAACCATTGACATGTTTTCCATTCCTCCAGCAACTACAACATCTGCATCACCCAAACGAATTGCTTGCGTAGCAAACATCACAGCTTTCATACCAGAAGCACAAACTTTGTTTACCGTTGTTGCAGGAATCGTATTTGGTAAACCTGCTTTTATCATTGCTTGCTTAGCAGGCGCTTGTCCTTCACCAGCTTGCAATACATTTCCCATATATACTTCATCAACCAAAGATCCATCTAAGTTGATTTTATCTAAAGCTCCTTTAATAGCTGTTGCGCCTAAATCTGTAGCTGGAACGTTAGATAAACTTCCCAAAAAAGATCCCATTGCTGTACGAACAGCTGAAACGATTACGACTTCTTTCATTTAATTGTGATTTGTTGTTTTTATTATGATAACTTAATAATGCAAGATATAAAATTTATAGTAGTATTAATTTGATTTACTTTTTAAAGATTTTTTAAATTTGTTGTTGACTTAATACAGATAATTGATTTTTTTTGTTAAAATGATAATTATCTTAGAATAGAATATTTTTTGGATGATAAAATGATTAAAATGCTGAAGATAAAAATGATATTATTTGGTTTGATTTCGTGTTTTGCAATTGCAATCGGAAATGCGCAAACCTTTGATCAAAAATATTTTAAAACAATTTTAGATTCACTTACGTCAAATTCGTTTGCTGGTAGAGGTTATGTAGAAAATGGAATGACAAATGCTGGAATTTATTTACAAAACGAATTTCAAAAAAATGAATTGAAATCTTTTTCTAGTAATTATAATCAAATGTTTACTTTTCCGATTAATGTTATTAAAGATGCAAAACTGAAAATTAATGGAAAAGAATTGAAATATGGAATAGATTTTATTGTAAAACCAAGTTCTAAATCAATTTCGAAAACGAATTTACCTTTTTATATTTTTGACACAAAAGCCTATATCGAATCTTTTCAATCGAAAGATAAAACGAGAGATTTTATTGTGAAAGATGATGAATTGCAAAAAGGGAAACATATTATTTTGCCGCCTTTAGTGACTTCTGTGGATTCTATTCAGAAATATTACAAACAATGGGCGAATATTTATGAGAAAGATGAGAATCAAAATCGGGCGATTTTTAGATTTACTTCAGATAAATTAACATCAAGTCTTAGTCAGCGACAATCTTCGATTTCAGAATTTATTATTTCAGATAAATTTTATTCTAAAAATTTAAAAATAAACGATTATTCTATTGATTCAGAATTGAATAATTCATTCGAGGCAAATAATATAATTGGTTATATTGACGGAAAAAATAATGATAGCTTAATTGTGATTTCGGCTCATTATGATCATTTAGGGAAAGTTGGACAAACTATTTTTCCTGGAGCGAGTGATAATGCGAGCGGAACAGCGATGATGATGACACTGATGAAGTATTATTCGAAACATCAACCTAATTACAGAACGGTTTTTACGGCTTTTGCTGGTGAAGAAGCGGGAATTTTAGGTGCAGATTATTATGTCAATCATCCACTTTTTCCATTAAGTCAAATCAAATTTCTTGTAAACCTAGATATTATGGGAGCTGGAGATCAGGGAATTCAGGTTGTGAATGGTAAAGTTTTTAAAAATCAATTTGAAAAATTAGTTGAATTAAATCTAACAAATAAATATCTAAAAGAAGTTAAAACTCGAGGAGAATCATGTAATTCTGATCATTGCCCGTTTTATCTAAAAGGAGTTCCGTCGTTTTTTATTTACACATTAGGAGGAAAAGGATTTTATCATGATCCCAATGATACAGCTGAAAGTTTGGATTTGAGTTACTCCGAAAAAGTATATAATTTGTTGAAAGATTTTATAAATAAGCTATAAAAAAATAATCCGTTCAAAGTGAACGGATTACTAACCAACCTAAACTACTATAAAAAACTCTAAAAAGTAAAAAGAGTGCGAGTAATTTCAAACTTCATAAATCAATTTCGTTATACTCGTTGCTACTCTTTGTCTTACTATCTATGAATAAATTATTTGACACTGCAAATGTCTAACTTTTATGTCTTATTTGGAGAAATTGTAAAAGATTTTATTTATAATAGATATAGAAAATATTTATATAAATCGTTTGTTGTCGGATATTAAACTTTATATTAACCCATTAAAAATAAACAATAATAGTTAAAGTGTAATTGTATGAAAGCGTACTTTAACACCTTTTTAACTATTTGTTTACGAAAATATGATGAAATGATAAGATTTGAAATCTTTTCAACTAAATTTGATTTTTGAATCGTAAAGACTTCATAAATTTAAACAAATTTTAAACCAAAACGCCAAAATGAGACTTTTTTTATTGGTTTTTTCCTTACATATTGTGTTATTTGTTGATGCGCAAAATGTTAACCCAAATCAAATTCGAACAAAAATTTACGATACTATTTTACAAGATATCCAAAAACAAAGTTTAGAATTTCCGAACAAAAAAATTGTGGTAGATCCTACGATTAATAAGTTTGAAGATTATAAAATGGACGAATTTGGGCTGAAATTAGATTCGGCGAAATATCTACAAGACACTTCAATTTGTTCTAAATTAACAACCTATAAATGCGTTTCGAAATTTGAGATTGATAATTATTCGATTGCCAATGTTTACAAAGATGAAGAAGATGCGCTATATCCTGACTTTTATGGAATTTATGCACCAATTGATTCGTGGTACAATTTGATTTATTATGCGGCTGTTAATCATTTTGAGAAGGATAGAGAATTTCAATTTAACGTCTTAATTCCAGTTCGAAATGTGCAAATGAAAAATAAAACGATGAAGGAAAAAATGTTCTTTTATAACGTTTTGTTTGATGAGCAATTTAAGATTCTAAAATTTGAAAAATTATTATTAAAACATTAAAATTCAATCAGAAAAGTTGTAAATTAGCAAGACTCAAATTTTTAATTGATGTTAAACGTTAGCGCTTATATAGACGAGCTTTTGCAGTTATCAAAAGGCAATTTACGGATTTGCCGTATGAATTGGTGGCTTTTAAAATACGAAGATGAATTTGAGAAAGCAATAGAACAAACGTCTTGTAAAAAGTGGCAAAGATGGCTTTATAATGGAGAACATCCATATCCATGTGTTTGTCCAAAGCGCGAAAAATTATGCGTTTTTATCGATTTATATCGTGAATTGGATCGTTTGACACAAGTGCAACGTTTAGAGAATTTTTTTCACGAATATTTTCAAAAATTTGAGTTGATTAAAGATTCAAAAGAATCTTTAAAAAATTGGATGAATGATATTCGTCCAACGATTTCCTCTATTTATTTATTATTGGATAAGAATGATAATCTAAAAATTAGATTTTATAATTCGGATCCAGTTTTGGAAGTGAATATCAATAAAAATGATTATAAATACACTTTGTTGTGTTTGGATATTTTTAACTACAACATGTATGTAAGAGGCATGTAAATGAAAAGAGAGTTGACAAAATCAACTCTCTTTTTTATGAAATAATAGATTAAATATGGCTTATTTAATTAAACCAATTTCTCTTAAACGCTGAGTCAAGAAATCTCCAGCTGTAATATCTTCAAATTGTTTTGGATTTTCTTCTGTTACACAATCTTCTAAAACAGATAAATCCATTTCAGAAACTGGATGCATAAAGAATGGAATAGAAAAACGAGATGTTCCCCATAATTCTTTCTCTGGATTAACCACTTGGTGAATTGTTGATTTTAATCTGTTGTTTGTGTGACGAGATAACATATCACCAACATTAATCACCAATTCGTCGTCAGCAGCAATAGCATCAACCCAAGTTCCATCGTGACGTTGCACTTGTAATCCACGACCTTGCGCTCCCATTAACAATGTAATCAGGTTAATATCACCGTGGGCACCAGCACGAACTGCATCTTTAGGCTCTTCTGTGATAGGAGGATAGTGAATTGCTCTCAAAATAGAGTTTCCGTTTTTTACTTTATCATCAAAGTAAAACTCGTCTAAACCTAAGAATAAAGCCAAAGCACGTAAAACGTAAACTCCTGTTTTTTCTAATTGTTTGTATGTTTCTTCACCATAAGTGTTAAAACCTGGAACTTCATTTACATCAACATTTTCTGGATAGTTGTATTTCGCTTTATCTTCTTCAGATAAATACTGTCCAAAATGCCAAAATTCTTTCAAGTCACCAACAGTTCTACCTTTTGCATGTTCGTTACCGAAAGCTGTATAACCGCGTTGACCACCAATTCCTTCAACTACATAACTTTGTTTTGTTTCTGTAGGTAAAGCGTAAAATTCGCGAACGCTTTTATATAAATTTTCAACTAATTCGTCAGATAAAAAATGTCCTTTCAAAGCAACGAATCCTATTTCTTCGTATGCTTTACCAATTTCGTTGACAAATTTTTGTTTTCTTGCAGGATCATCAGATAAAAAGTCTGCTAAATTAACCGATGGAATTCCGTTTTGTGACATTTATATTTTGTTTTATAAAATTTCTTCAGCAAAGGTATAGAAAGATTTCTTTTGTGAATAATATTGTTAATAACTTTTTTAATCAACTGTTGGTTTGATGCAAAACTAAGTCGTTTAAATGGTTCTAATTGTTTAAAATATTAATTATAAGTAAAATATGATTTTAAACATAGGTTTTGATAATTTCTATCTTGATAAATATAATTTATTAAAATTACATTATAAATAGTTATTAATAATAGTTGTTTTAAATAATATGAATTAATTTTAAGAATATGAAGAAATATTTATTTGTATTTTTTGTTTGTATTAGCATAATGTTGTTTTCACAAGAGTCTATAAAAACTCCTTTGATATATCTAAGTTGTAAAAAAGTTGAACAGAAGGGAAATGAGGAGTTGAATAAATGTTTTAAACAAAATTTTAGAAAAGATTTTTATAAAATGGTAAGCATGGAATTAAGGTCGAGAAACTTAATTACGAATTACCTTCTTAAAGCTAAATTCAATTTTATTTTTGATGAAAATGGTATAATTTCTATTTCTGATTTTGAAGGAAGTGAGGACACGAAAGATATTGTAGAAAAGTCTTTATTTAGGTTAAATGAGAGAATTAAAGGAGGTAAATATAAAATTATTCCAGCAAAGAATAATGAAGGAGAATATATAGAAACCACTATAAAAATTCCATTTCAATATGCATTTGTGAGAAGTTAATTATTAATCTTCTTTCGAATCGTTATCAATCATTCTATATTTGCAAAAATATTTATGATGAAAGATCAATTTTTTCAATATATACAAGACTTACAAAATAAAATTATTGCCAAACTTGAAGAAGTTGATGGTAAAGCCAAATTTCTACGAGATAATTGGGAACGCGAAGAAGGCGGCGGAGGTCTTTCTTGTGTTTTAACAGACGGAGCTGTTTTTGAGAAAGCTGGCGTTAATATCTCGAAAGTTTATGGAGAATTACCAGAAACAATGCAAAAAGCGTTGAATGTTTCATCGGGTAAATTTTTTGCTTGCGGATTGAGTTTGGTTATTCATCCAACAAGTCCACATATTCCGACGACTCATGCGAATTGGAGGTATTTCGAAATGTATGACAAAGAAGGAAATATTGTCGATCAATGGTTTGGAGGAGGTCAAGATTTGACGCCATATTATTTGGATGAAAAAGATGTGATGCATTGGCATACGATCTGTAAAAAAAGTTGTGATGCGCATGATGCGGCTTTTTATTTGAAGTATAAAGAAGAATGTGATAAATATTTTTGGAATACGCATCGAGAAGAAGCGCGTGGAATAGGAGGTTTGTTCTTTGATTACTTGAAACCAACTTCAGAAAAAACAGTTGAACAATGGTATGATTTCGTAACAGAAGTAGGAAACTCATTTTTGGAGGCGTATATTCCGATTGTTGAAAAACATAAAAATGATGAATTTTCTGCTGAACAAAAGGAATGGCAAGAAATTAGACGAGGTCGTTATGTGGAATTTAATTTAATTCATGATAGAGGAACTTTGTTTGGTTTGAAAACTAATGGTCGAATTGAATCTATTTTGATGAGTTTGCCAAAACATGTGCAATGGCATTATAATCATCAGCCAGAAGAAGGTTCGGAAGAATATAAATTAGTCGATGTTTTGAAACATCCAAAAGATTGGATTTAATCTATAATATATAAAATGCCTGAACAATTGTTCAGGCATTTTTTTAATCTTCTCTCGATCCGTCATCGGCCATTCTGACCATTTTAGGTGTAAAAGTAGCCACAACATCTACTAAATCTTGTTGCGCAGCCATTACTTCGTGAATATCTTTATATGCCATTGGCGCTTCATCCTTTCCACCACCAATTAATGTAATTCCAAAATAATTCAAATAATCGTTTATCTTATTTTGAGATAATGATTTAATCGCTTGTGTTCGGCTCATTTGTCGACCAGCTCCATGCGAAGCAGAATGAATCGAATTTTCTTCACCTTTTCCTCGAACCAAAAATCCTGGCGCAGTCATAGAACCTGGAATAATTCCCATTATATCTTTAGAAGCTGGCGTTGCACCTTTTCGATGAACAATGACTTCTTCGCCATTGTAAATTTCTTTCCAAGCAAAATTATGATGATTTTCTACTTTCGCTAAAACTTCAGCACCAATTGATTTTGCAATTTTTTGATGAATAATTTCGTGACAAGCTGAAGCATATTCACCCGCCAAATTCATCGCAATCCAATATTCTTGACCTTCGGCTGAATCTAAATCTAAATAAGCCAAATTCTGTGCTTTGTACGGAAGTTTACAAATTTCTTTTGCAATTTTTGTATAATGTCCAGCGATTGTAGCGCCAAAACCTCTCGATCCAGAGTGCGTTAGCAAAGCCAAATATGAACCTTTTTTGATGTTCAGTTTTTCATCATCTTCCTTGAAATCAATCAAACCAAATTCTACAAAATGATTTCCTCCACCAGAAGAACCCAATTGCGACCACGCTTTATCTTTTAAATTTTGAATAAATGAATTCGTCTCGAATTTTGCATCATCTAAAATCTGATGTTCAGCTTTGTATTGACCATGAAAACCATGTCCTGCACCAAATTTTGTATTTTTGATCAAAGTTTCTTTTAATGAATCGTGATGTTCAAAATAATGAGAAGCAGGTAAATCATAAATCGATAAAGCCATTCTACATCCAATATCAACGCCGACACCATAAGGAATAATCGCATTTTTGGTTGCTAAAACTCCGCCAATTGGTAATCCATAACCTTGATGCGCATCAGGCATAATTGCGCCAGCAACGGTAACAGGAAGTTTCATGGCGACTTTCATTTGTTCTAAAGCGCCGTCCTCAATTTTTTCCGCACCATAAATTTTGAAATCGGTTGGATTTTCATTCAATTCAATCAAGTTTTCATCTTGATTTGGTAAATGAATTCCATCGATAAAGCCTTTTGCAAGCGTTTTGAAAATTTTATCTTCTAAAAAATCTTGTGGCGAAGAAAAAACTTGCGCATATTTATCAAGCATTTCGGCTTTTGTGTAACCATTTCTTTTTTTGTTGATTTTTAAGGCAATTCCTAAAATTTCGTTTTCAGGATAACCCAAGGCAATCAAATCGTTTCCATTGATCGGTTTATTTTGTTGTTCAGTTGTTTTCATATAATTTGGTTCTAAGGTTGATTAAAAATTCTTCCATTTTCGAAGAGTTTATTTCGGTTGGAAGAAAATTTAGTTTAGATTTTTCTTCAATTTCTCGTTGTAAATTTTCAGCTTTTTCGATTACTTCTTCATAAGAAAAATCTCCGTTTTTTATCGCTAATAATTCGTCACGATCTTCTGTTCGTTTTACATTTAGGTTTCCTGTTTCCACTAATTCTTTCGCAACTTTTAACAAACGAATCGTGTGCATCATATTTTTACTATCGTAATTTTTTTCATGCGCAATGTTTGTTGTGTAACGATCTTCATTTCGCAATTTCATCCAATCCCAATATTCTTTGTATTGCTTGCAATAAGTGGAATATTCATCTTTTTGGAAAATGAAATAGGCAATTGGTTTTTCATTTTTAGGAATTTCACTCAAACGAATATCATCATTATTTTTATCTTTTACGATTCCTTTATAATTCGATTTTTCGTTGTAATAAAGCGCAAATAAATCTTTCGAATGATTGATTTTACTTAGTCCGCAAAACGCTTGTTTGTAAGAATTTGAATTCATCCAATCAACAAAAGAAATGGTTTTGTTATCATCAATAATATAACAAAAATCAAGAACGGTTTTTCTGATTTCATCTATTGGATTTAGAAATTTCTTGTTCAATCCTTTTGCTTTTTTGATTTGACTCAAGGCGTATCCAACAAATGTTTTCTCAACTTCTGATGTGATAAACTCTTTATAATTTAATTCATCTAACAAAGGCGATTTATACAGAACAAATTCTTCTGGAGTTGCTAGGATTTCTAAACAACTCGGATTATTTTTCAATAATAATTCAATGAATCGACCAATTTCATAATATACAATATCATTGGTTTCGTTGCTCACTTGCGTTTGATATTCGAAACCATAAAATTCATTTTTAGGTAAATAAAAAATGCCACGAATATCAGTGTCTGAATTTTTAGTTGCCAAATTATAGGCTTTGCTTCCGCTTATACATTCAAATAGAATTAAATTTTGACTTTTTAGATCTTCTATTGTTAGTTTCATTTTGTTACGGTTTTAATGAAAAATACATTGATTTTGTTTTTATCAAATTCAATTTTTGGTAATTTTTCGGTTTCGATTTTTAATTCATTTTTCAAATTAATTAACCAATCGAAAAGTTCATCATTTTTCGAAATTCTAAAACTTTCATCAACATTTGCTTTGATTTCAAGATATTTATCCACTCGGTTTTCGATTGTTTTATCTCCGATTAAATGTTTTAATTTTTCAAATTCCATCGGAGGAATTGTTTTATTTTCTACAATCCATTTCGCTGAAAGAACCGAACGTAAAGTATAAAACAAACTTTTGAGTTTAATTTCGTTTTGATGTTCCATTTCAATCAATCGCTTTGTTGTAATTCCCAAATAATGCATGGTAACTTTTTGAGAATTGAATTGTGAAGCAGCTAAATTGAACAATTCTTTTTCGAAAATTTCATCAGAAATATAATGAATCGGAGATTGTAAATATTCGTTAATACTCGAATTTGATTTCAACATTAAGCGCAAAACTTTTTGAATATCCCAACCTTTAAAATCCAGTTCATCTATAATTTCTAAATCAATAAAATCATCAATTGGGTCAATTTTTAGATAATCTTCAATTTTTCGTTTGTAAATAAATCGAACATCGTAATCGCTGTCAGTAGAAGGGAAGCCCCAAGCGCGGCTCCCAGATTCTATAGCAAAAAGAATTTTGACGTTATATTTATCTTCTATTTCTTTTAATTTATTTATAATGATTGGTTTCATTTCGTAAACATTGTTTTTAGTTCATTTAACACATTCGATCCGCCAGAAATTGAGATTTCTCCCACTTTATCAGCAATTTTTTCGATGTATTCCATTTCTTTCAATTTCCATAACGTTTCGTTTTCTTCCATCAATTTCGCAGTGTTCAACAAGCTTCTTGTCGAAGCAGTTTCCTCACGACGCGTAATCGAATTGGCTTGAGCCGTTTTTTCGGCAATCAAAACGCGGTTCATAATTTCTCTTATTTCTCCTGGAAGAATAATGTCTTTCATACCTGCGTCAATCAATTTTAGACCAATTTCTTGGAATTGAGCTTGATATTTTTGAATGATATAATTCGTTACCGAATTTTTATCCGACATCAAATCATCAAAATTCATGTTTCCAATAAATTCTCTCAAACCTAATTGAATCGCTTGATAAATCATTTTTTCGAAATCTTTGTTCGATTGATAAGCGTTTAACAAATCAGTAATTTGATAATTTACCATAAAATTGATTCGCAATTGCGCTTTATCTTTTGTCAAAATTTCTTGTCCCGAAATTTCAATTGTTTGCGGACGCATATCAAAAGAAACCATCGAAATTTTTGTTTCGTTGTTGTAAAATTGGTATTCACCAGCTTTTAAAACCGAATCAAATTCATTGTCTTTGAATAAAATTCCTTCGAAATATGGCGCAACAGAAATGATACGAATAGCTCCAGCTTTTCTCAAAATATCAATTTCTCTTTTTGTTAAATTTTTAATTTCTTCAGTAGAATTCAACTCAAATTTTACAGCTTTTAATTGAGTTGAATTTTTCCAAATCATCACGTTTTTATTGTAAAATGAATTATAGATTTGATTGTTTTTACATATAATTAACACTTCATTGTGTAATACTTCGATAAAATCTACCATCGATTTCAAAGTTTCATTTTCTAAAAACATTGTGTGGTATTTTTCATCAATTATTTCGTTGATGTTTAATTTTTCGATGTTTTTATTGAATAAAATCCAATAGTTTCCTTTTGTGTAAACTTTTTCGATTTCGTTGTTTTTGATATAGATTCCAATTTCTTGGTTGTTAATTGCTAATTTTTTCATTTTATTATTTTTTTATAGGTTTTTACTATTTTATATTTCTCCTTTGTCGAAGAATCTTTTTCTTAAAATTTTAATTAAAAAAGCTAAATCATTTTCCTTTTTCAAAACGGAATTTGAAGTTTGAGCAGCTTATTTTGATTTCTTGTTTTAATCATTTCTTTCAAATCATTTTGACTTGATATTTTAGTTTAAACTTTAAATCAATCATCAACTAAAGTTTCAAATTCAGGTTTTAAACAAGTTTTTGATCTTATTTCCAATTCATTTCTATGAAATAAACTCTCTATTCGAAAAGAAAACTTTTTAGCTTTTTTGTTTCCAATGGTACCCTTTCGGGCGATAAAAACAGATTAAAAGTCTGATTTTAATGATTACTCTACCAACTGAGTTATTTCAGTTTCCTGAAAGTAGGAATCGAACCTACGACCCATCATTAATGATTGCTATACCGCTCAGCTATTTCAACCTCAGTTGAAAATGGGATTCGAACCCATGTGCATCATTGGGATTTTAATTATTCAGAATAGAAGTGATGAAACATTTTCTACTACAATGCTATACTGAAACATTTGTCAAGGAACAATTAAAATCGTTTGGTTGTTAAACCTTTGACAAAGTTGGAGTAGAAGTGTGCGAATGAATTGCGCAATAAAATATTTTTTCAAAATAATTTATAAACTATTATGAATAGAGGGTTTTGTATTGAAAATATTTTGAATAAAAGTTGAAATAAAAATTTCTACGCAAATAGATTGCGTACTTTGATTTGAAATTTGTAGTATTGAACAAAGAAATCAACCATGGCAACCAATAAAATTGCATTAATACGTTATCAAACGATCGATAAATGTCTTCAAAATCATTTTAGAAAATGGACATTAGAAGATTTGATAGAAAAAGTTTCGGAAGCATTGTATGAATATGAAGGAATAACTTCTGGTGTTTCGAAACGTACAATTCAGGGCGATATACAAGTGATGCGCAGTGATAAATTGGGTTATAATGCGCCAATTGTTGTTCGAGAAAAAAAGTTTTATGAATACGAAGATCGTGATTATTCGATTCATAATTCGCCTGTTTCGTCTGCTGATTTAGACAAAATGAAAGAAGTGATTTCGGTGATGAAACAATTGAATGGTTTTAATTATTTTGATGATATGAACGAGATTATTACGCGTCTCGAAAATAATTTATCCAAACAAACTCATCAACAACCAAATTATATTCAGTTTGAGGAAAATCCTTTATTAAAAGGTTTGGAGCATTTGAATCGGTTGTATCAAGCAATTGTGAAGAAGCAACCTTTGTTGATTTCGTATCAATCATTCAAGGCAAAAAATCAAGAGCCAAAACAACAAGTTTATTATCCGTATTTGTTGAAAGAATATCGTAATCGTTGGTTTTTATTGGCAAAATCGAGAAAAGATAAAAATTTGTATACGTTGGCTTTGGACAGAATAGTTGAATTTTATGAGTTGGCAAATGAACCTTTTGTGGATGAGCAAGAGATTAATTTTGATACGTATTACAACAATGCGATTGGTGTAACGAAAAGTGTGAAAGAAAGAGAGCAACGTGTTGTTTTTCGTGTGAATAAAAAATTGGCGCCTTATGTGGTGACAAAACCAATTCATGCGACGCAAAAAGTATTGGAAGTGACGGATGAAGGAACTTTATTTTCGATAGAAGTTGTACATAATTTTGAGTTGGAACGAGAGCTTTTAGGATTTGGAGAAGAAATAGAAGTTCTTGCGCCGAGATTAGTGAAAAAAAGAATTAAAACACGATTAGAAAAAGCATTAGAAAAATATAAAAAATAGAATTTCTTTCATACATTTAATTCATTAAAAACTACCTTAAATGATATGGAATAAAAAATTGATGACACTTTTGAGTGTTTTTTTATTAAGCTTTTCTACAAGTTTGTTTGCGCAGAAAACGAGTAATTCTGTGAAGAAATACATCTATTTAACTTTTGATGATGGACCTTTGAATGGAAGTGAAAATATTGATGAGGTTTTCAAAAATGAGAAGTTAAAAGTGACTGTTTTTCTTGTAGGAGAACATGTGGAGAAAAATAAAACAATGACGGATTATTTTAAATATTACGAAGATAACCCGTATATCGAAGAATGTAATCACAGTTGGACACATGCGAATGATCAGTACAAAAAGTTTTATAGTAACGAGCAAACGTCGGTTGCGGATATTTTGAAAAATCAATCGACCTTAAAATTACAAGATAAAATTGTTCGTTTACCCGGAAGAAACATGTGGAGATTGGATGGGAAATCGAAGAATGATGGAGCTTCAGGAGTGCAAACGGCTGATGGTTTAGCAAAGTTGGGTTATAAGGTTATTGGCTGGGATTTGGAATGGGCTCATCATGCAAAAGATGGAACGCCGGTGCAATCTGTTCAAGCGATTTATAAACAAATTGTTAATCAATTAGAATCGAATAAAACCTTTACAAAGAATAATATAGTTGTGTTGATTCATGATGAAATGTTTCAGAATAAATGGGAAGAGTCCGAATTGAAACAATTGGTTGATCTTCTTAGAAAACATTATAATTATATTTTTGAGCAAATAAAATTTTATCCTCAATAAACCTTTATAAAATACAAAAGCTGTCCAAATTGGACAGCTTTTTATATGTAATAATTTGTGTAAATTAGTCTCCCATCATTCCTCCAACTAAAGAATTGACAACCGCTAAAACAATACCAAATAATAATGCGTACCAGAATCCGTCAACATGGAAACTATCTCCCATAATTGCGCTTGCTAATAAGATAATAATTGCTGTAATCACAAAAGAAAATAATCCTAATGTTAAGATTGTTACAGGTAAACTAATAAAGTTTAAAACTGGTTTTACAATAGCGTTTAAAAGTCCAATAACAATTGCAACGATAATTGCAGAACCATACCCTTTTACAGATACTCCAGGTAAAATGTTAGCAAGTCCGAAAACAACTAATGCTGATACCAGAAGATTAATAATAAAGCCCATAATTTGTATTTTTTAGATTAATATTTCCAATTAAAATCAAAAGCTTTGCCAAATTGTTAAAAATTTTAATAAAAATAAAAAAAGCTCAGAAATTTCTGAGCTTTGATCTTATTGTATTGAGAAAATATTCTTTTTATAATTGTTCAAAAAGATATTTCATGTTCACTTCTTTGTCGATAATTTGAGCTAACTCATCAATATTAACACGTTTTTGTTCCATTGTATCACGGTAACGTAAAGTAACAGAATTGTCGTTTAACGAATCATGGTCAACAGTGATACAGAAAGGAGTTCCAATCGCATCCATACGACGATAGCGTTTCCCGATTGTATCTTTTTCTTCGTACATTACGTTGTAATCTAAACGTAATTTTTTCAAAATTTCTTTCGCTAATTCAGGTAAACCATCTTTTTTAACTAATGGTAAAACAGCCGCTTTAATTGGCGCTAATGCAGCTGGTAAAGACAATACTACACGTTCTGATCCATCTTCTAAAACTTCTTCTTTCAATGAATTTGAGAAAACTGCTAAGAACATACGATCCAAACCTACAGAAGTTTCTACCACGTAAGGTGTGTACGATTCGTTTGTTTCGTTATCGAAATATTGAATTTTTTTACCTGAATGTTGTTCGTGAGCTTTCAAATCGAAATCTGTACGAGAGTGAATTCCTTCTAATTCTTTGAATCCGAATGGGAATTTAAACTCAATATCAGCAGCAGCATTTGCATAGTGCGCTAACTTTTCGTGGTCGTGGAAACGGTAATTATCATTTCCTAAACCTAATGTTTGGTGCCAACGTAAACGTGTTTCTTTCCATTTTTCGTACCAATCTAACTCAGTTCCTGGTTTTACGAAAAATTGCATTTCCATTTGTTCAAACTCACGTTGACGGAAAATAAATTGACGTGCAACAATCTCATTACGGAAAGCTTTACCAATCTGAGCAATTCCGAAAGGTAATTTCATACGTCCAGATTTTTGTACGTTCAAGTAATTTAAGAAAATACCTTGAGCCGTTTCTGGGCGCAAATATAAATCCATTGCCTGATCAGCTGTTGCACCTAATTTTGTTCCGAACATCAAGTTGAATTGACGAACTTCTGTCCAGTTTTTAGAACCAGTTACAGGATCAGCAATTTCTAATTCTTCAATCAAAGCTTTTACATCATCTAAATCTTCGTTTTCCAAAGATTTTCCCATGCGCGCTAAAATTGTATTGATTTGATTTTGATATTCTACAACACGAGGATTTGTCGCAACAAATTGATCTTTATCAAAAGCATCTCCGAAACGTTTTGCAGCTTTTGCAACTTCTTTCTCGATTTTACCTTCAATTTTTGCACAATGATCTTCAATTAAAACATCGGCACGGTAACGTTTTTTAGAATCTTTGTTATCAATCAAAGGATCATTAAACGCATCAACATGGCCCGAAGCTTTCCAAGTAGTAGGGTGCATAAAAATAGCAGAATCAATGCCGACAATGTTTTCGTGCATTTGTACCATTGCTTTCCACCAATATTGTTTGATGTTATTTTTTAGCTCAGCTCCGTTTTGACCATAATCGTAAACGGCTGATAATCCATCATAAATCTCACTCGATTGAAAAATGAAACCATATTCTTTCGCATGAGAAACTACTTTCTTGAAAATATCTTCTGACATAATTAATTGTGTGTTCTTATTTAAAGTGCAATTTTAGTGATTTTTGATGACTATTGAGGTATATTTTGATAAAATCATAAAGCTTTAATCACTTGATAAAAAAATAAATTCAAATTGTTAGGCTAGTAAGAAAAATAATTATTCAACTAATTTATTAAAATCTTCTTGGTTTCCATTGAAAACATTCAAATCAACATAAGTATTTATCCCTTTTATGTGCGCTCTATTTGCAAATTGCCAAAAATCCCAATGTCTATTATCCTTAATAGTTGGTTTTTTATATATATCCCTAAACCATATCATATTTTCCTCAAATTGACCTATTAAATAATCATTATAAAATTCTTCAGTTACATAAAGAATAGGCTTTTTGTTGTAATGTGAATGAATAATATTTTCAAATATCTTGATTTCAGAAATCAATTCATTTTTCGATTTTACAAGTTTACAATTTCCACCATATTCCAAATCAATTACAGGGGGCAAATTATTTTGTTCAATAGGAACTGTTTCTATAAAATTATTAGCCTGCTCTTCACCTGTTTTGCAAAAAGTAAAAAAATGATATGCGCCAACAAAAAAACGATTTTTTTTAGCGTTTTTCCAATTATAATCGAAACGTTTATCTTTAAAATCTCCTCCTTCTGTAGCTTTTATATATACAAAATGAATTTTAGTTTTGTCTATTTTTTCCCATTCAATTAAATTTTGATGATTAGAAACATCAATTCCTTGTATAGGATATTTTTTAGATGATGGATAATTAAATCTCAAAATTCCTATATAAAATAAAATACCAATTAATAAGATTAATGTAAATGGTAAAAGTTTGATATATTTTTTTCTACTTGAATGCATGCCATTATAATAAAATATTTTATCTAAATTAATCATTTATATTTCAATCAAAAAAACATACTTTTAAATCATAAAAAAAAATGATAATCTTATGAAAAAGTTTATTCTTCCTGTTATATTATTAAGTTTTGTTACAAGTTGTAATTCTAATAATTCATCTAGTTCATCAACGGAAAATAAAGTTGAAAATGAAGTGAAAGATTCAGTTAAACCATCAGATGTTAATTATAATGTTGCGCTTGATTTTATGAATAATTATGTCGATTATATTATGGATACAATTGGTAAAATAAATCAAGATGAGTATAATAAACAAAACGAATTATTGACGCAAAGTTTTAAAGATCGATACAAATTTGTGCAAGATTCTGCTTATAAAGTTGAGCCAGAAGTTGGTTTGGATTTTGATCCGATTGTCGATGGGCAAGATTTTCCGGATAAAGGATTTAAAATAAAATCGATTGATAAGGCAACAGGTTTAGTGACTTTGCAAGGAATAGATTGGCAAGATTTTGAAGTCATTTTGAAAGTTGTTAACGAGAATAATAAATCGCTAGTAAATGGTTCTGGGATTATTAATATTCCGACGGACAAACAGGCAAAAAGATAAAGTGATGAAAACTGAAAATTCTATAATAAACTTGGAAAATGATATAAATTTTCAGTTTGTTTTGATTTGAATTTTTTGTTTATTTTTGTCCAACATGAAAATGCAACATTACATAAAGTATGTTTTGTCGGTGGTTTTGATTTTCTCAAATCTTAACTACGCATTTTCTATGCATTTTTGTCAAGGAGAAATGGAGCAAGTGAAGTTGAATCATTTGGATAATAATTCGTGCGAAATGGAAGTTTCTACTTCGTGCTGCCCTCCAAAAACAGAAAAAAAACATTGCGAATTACCAGAAAACAATAAATCTAAAAAAGACGATTGTTGCAAAGATATTTCATATTCGGATAAGTTTGTGGAAAAGCAAATTGTCAAAATTCAGAAACTTGTTCCAATTAGTTTTATAGCTTCTGAAATTCTTCAAATTAGAATTCCGATTCAAGATGAAGAGGTAAGTAATCAATCAAATTTTCTTGACTTTTATGTTGCGTCAAATGCGCCGCCAAATTATATACTCAATTCTCAATTAACATTTTACGAAGGATAATAACCGTTGTTTTTGATTAAATCAATCAGAAAACAATAAGCTATTATCTAAATATTAAAGTATTTGTTAAAAATTTAATCAACAAGTACACAATAATAAATAGGCATTGAGCCTTAAATCGTAAAAATGAAAAAAATATTCACTTCAGTATTTATACTAAGTGCTGCGTTATCTTACGCGCAATCTACATTAAAGGGAAAAATTACAGATCAAAATAAACAACCAATCGTTGGAGCAGAAGTGTTTTGGCAATCGTCAGATATTTCAGTTATTACAGATGAAAAAGGAAATTTTGAGATCGAAAATTATCAACCAACTTCAATTTTAGGTGTTTTTTATGACAATGAGACGACAACTTTTAAGGAATTAAAAGACGAATTTCAGAATATCACTATCAATGTAAAAGATCATTTTGGGGATACTTCGTTGAATGAAGTTGTGGTTCGTGATACAAGTAGTTCGCTTAAAAAATCGAAGTTTGCAACCAATATGACGACAATGACTGGAAAAGAATTGTTGAAAGCAGCATGTTGTAATTTAGCTGAATCTTTCGAGACAAATCCTTCTATTGATGTCAATTTTTCGGATGCTGTGACAGGAAATAAGCAAATTAAAATGTTAGGTTTAACCTCTCCTTATATTTTGATTGCAGAAGAAAATATACCAAATGTTCGTGGAGCTTCTCAAGCTTTTGGGCTTAGTTTTACGCCAGGAACTTGGGTAGAAAGTATTCAGGTGACGAAAGGTGCTGGAACGGTGATTAATGGTTACGAAAGTATTTCTGGGCAGATTAATACAGAATTAATAAAACCTTCAAATGATATTCCGTTGTTTGTGAATCTTTATGGTTCGACAGATTCTCGTTTTGAAGGAAATGTGCATTTGAACAAAAAATTGAATGATAAATGGAGTACTTCTTTGTTTATGCATGGAAATGCACGTGTTTCGAAAAATGACATGAACGATGATGGATTTTTAGATAATCCGCTTGGACATCAAGTTAATGTGATGAATCGTTGGCAATATCAAAACTTAGAAAAAGGTTGGGTTGGATTTTTATCAGCACGTTATTTGAATGATACAAAACAAGCAGGACAAGTTGATTTTGATAAAGATCGCGATAAATTAACAACAAATTATTGGGGATCAGAAATCAATACAAATCGTGTGGATGTTTCGTCAAAAATTGGGTATGTTTTTCCAGAAATGCCTTATCAAAGTATGGGATTACAAACGGCGTTTAGCTATCATAAACAAGATTCTTACTTTGGATTGAATCAATATGATATCGAACAACAAAGTTTTTATGCCAATTATATTTTTAGTTCGATTATTAGCAATACAAAAAATAAATTCTCTACAGGAGCTAGTTTTACATACGATAAATTCAAGGAATTTGTAGCGCTTCCAACGGATGCGAATTATGATCGAATTGATAATTCTGCAGGAGCATTTTTCGAATATACGTTTGATAATATGAAGAATTTCAATATGATTGCTGGGCTTCGTGGAGATTATCATAATCGAATGGGCTTTTTCTTGACACCGCGTTTGCATACGCGTTATATGCCAGTAAAAGGAACAACAATAAAAGCGTCGGTTGGTCGCGGAAAACGAATCAATAATATATTTGCAGAAAATCAGAATTTATTTGCATCTTCAAGACAATTTAATATTCTGGGCGATGGAAATGGAAAAATATATGGTTTAGATCCAGAAATTGCATGGAATTATGGATTTAGCGTAACACAAGAATTTAAATTATTTGGTAAAAATGCAGATGTTACAGCAGATTTTTATCGAACAGATTTTCAAAATCAAATCGTAACTGATATCGATTATTTGGCTCGTCAAGTAAGATTTTATAATTTAGAAGGAGATTCGTATGCAAATTCGTTCCAATTTGATTTTAATTATAATCCATTCACAAATTTCAAAATTAGAGCATCTTATAAATATTACGATATCGCAACAGATTATGAAAAAGGAAAATTAGAACGTCCGTTGCAAGCGAAACATCGTTTCTTTACAAATTTAGAATACGAAACACGCGAAAGAAATGGTAAAAATTGGCGTTTTGATGCAACGTATAATTGGATTGGAAAACAGCGTTTACCAAATACATCAGATAATTTACCAGAAAATCAGTTGAATGAATATTCGAATCCATTTGGGACAATTAATTTCCAGATTACACGTGTTTTTTCAAAACGTTTTGAAGTATATATTGGAGGAGAAAATGTAACGAATTATCAACAACATCGCGTAATTTTAGGAGCAGATAATCCTTTTGGTTCAAATTTCGATAGTTCGATTGTTTATGCGCCAATTTTTGGACAAATGTATTACGCTGGATTAAGATTTAGTTTAAAATAAAAATCATAAAAAATATAAAATAATGAAAAAATTATTAGCCTTTGCTTTGGTTGCGACTTTAGGAATTAGCGCACAAGCACAAAATAAAAATGCAAAACACGATTTACACGTTAAAGGAAATTGTAGGCAATGCAAAGATCGTATAGAAAAAGCAGCTTATGGTGTAAAAGGTGTAAAATCTGCTGAATGGGATAGTAATACGCAAAATTTACATATTATATTGAATGAGAAAAAGAGTAAAGTGGATGATGTAGAAAACGCTGTAGTAGCGGTTGGTCACGATACTGATAATAAACGTGCAGAAGAAAAAGTGTACGGAAATTTACCTTCTTGTTGTTCATATGATCGTGAAGGTTCAGCTGGGGAAGCTAACACGCATAGTCATTAAAAGATTTTAAAATACAAAAAAGGGATTTCAATTAGAAATCCCTTTTTTGTTTATAAGATGTTAATAGTTTAAAAATGAAAATTTTATTTTTAACTTTTAGTTAACATTAACATTCTATCTTTGTTGTCTTTCCTTTTTTGGAAAGGAGCAAATAAATTAATTGAAGTGAAAATAGGTCAAATTGTAGAGATTCCAAAAAATTCTTCTATTTATAATAAAGAAAAACCATCTTTTCGATCAAAAGAAGAAGAACTTTCGTGGAAGGTAAGCCAAAGAAGTTATTCTTTGTTTGATGGTTTTATTGTAGGAGAACATACTGGAATAGATAAATTTGAAATAGGACAACGAAAAGGTTTAAATGTTAGCGGAAAAGAATTTCCGGTTTATGTGATTGGAATTGATAAACGCGAGAACAGAATTTTTGTAGGACAAGGAAAAAATCATCCAGGTCTTTTTACAGATGTATTCTCTTTTGAAGAACAAAATATAAGTTGGTTAGAAAAACCATTTTTAATAGATGAGATAGAAGTGAATGTTACTTCTATACATTTGAAAGAAGAAATAAATGCGAGATTTTATCAATTTGGAAAAATCTATTTTTTGGAGTTTGAAAAACAAATTCCTTTGATAATGAAAAATTACACATTAAGGCTTTCTTATGAAAACAAGGAAGTTATACTATTAAATAAATAATTGTTATAAAAATGAAATTGAAATTTACTTTTTTATCATTTGCTTTAGCATTATTCGCACAAGCTCAAAAAGCACCTGCGTATTACTCGAGCATTAATTTTAGCAAGACGAAGAATGAGTTGAAAAATGATTTTGCTAAATTAATTACAGATACACATAAACAAAATGTATCTTATTCAGAAGGTTTGAAAAATCTATTTCAAACAAGTGATGCCGATCCTCAAAATCCATCTAACTTATTGTTGATTTATGGATCTCAAAGTTCAGGTACACATCAAAGAAGTCGTGCTTTTTCAGGATCTTGGAATAGAGAGCATGTTTATGCAAAATCTAAAGGAACGCCAAATTTAGGAACTTCTGGACCTGGATCAGACGGACATCATTTACGTCCTGCTGATGTTACATTGAATAGTACTCGTGGAAGTTTGCTTTTTGATGATGGAGTAGGAGTAATGGCAATGAAAACGAGCCGTGGTGGTTGGTATCCAGGTGATGAATGGAAAGGAGATGTTGCGAGAATTTTAATGTATATGTATGTACGTTATGACAAACGAACTTTACCTCTTAATATTACTTTTGGACCAAGTACGTATTCGTCAGATTTCCCTGATATTCTTTTGAAGTGGAATGTAGAAGATCCTGTTTCACAATTTGAAATTCAAAGAAATAACGTTGTAGCGAATGTTCAAGGAAATAGAAATCCGTTTATTGATAATCCATATTTAGCAACTGTTATTTGGGGAGGTCCTAAAGCGCAAAACAATTGGCCAGAATCTTTTGGTGAAGGCGGAGGTTCTGAAGAGGATACTGAAAAACCTACTGCACCAACAAATTTAGCTTCAACAACGATTACATCTTCAAGTGTGTCGTTAACTTGGACGGCTTCTACAGATAATGTAGGTGTTAATAGATATGATATTTATGTAGATAACACTTATAATACAACTGTTTATAGTAATAACGGAACAGTTTCTGGATTAAATCCTTCAACAACTTATTCTTTTTATGTTGTTGCAAAAGATGCAGCTGGAAATAAATCGGATAATAGTACAGCAATTCAAGTAACAACAAAAGAATCTAATACAGGAGGAGGTTCAGGAGAAGGAACAAGCTGTGGAACAGAGGATTTTGAAAATATTCCATCTACAGGAAGTACGCCTCCAGCATCATCTTATACAGATAGAACTTGGTCGAATAGAGGAATTGTGTGGACTGCAACAAATGCAAGAACAGACAAGCAAATTTATATCGATGGAGATAGTAATAAAGCAATTTGTATTAGAAAAGGAAATTTAAAATCATCTACAATTTCTGGAGGAATAGGATCTTTATCAGTAAAAACATATCTTCCTTTTGCAGATTCTGATGGATTTTATACATTAAAAATTAATGGAGAAGTAAAAGGACAAATACCTTATTCTAAAACAGCTAAAACAACAAAAATTGATAATATTAATGTTGAAGGAGATGTTGTAATTGAGTTGATTGATGAAACTTCAAATAATCGTGTTTCTTTCGATAATTTATCATGGACTTGTTACGAAAAATTAGCAACAGATGAGGTTAAAAAACAAAATAATAAATTAGTTATTTATCCTAATCCAGTTAAAAATCATGAATTTGTTGTCAATGGAATTGAAAATAAAGAAACAATTCAAATTTTTACTATCAATGGACAATTGGTTCAAACGATTCAAAATGTAACAAATAATTCTAAAGTTAGATTAAATAAACTACCTAAAGGAGTTTATATCGTTAAAACGAAAAATCAATCTAATAAAATTATTGTTGATTAATAAGTATCAAAATTCTAGTCTTGAAAAATAGACATATATTTGCCATGATTAGAAATATACAAATTAAACAGTAGTAGCTAACAAGTTGCTACTGTTTTTTAGGTTTAATAATTGCCATCAGATTATTACGATAACATTTGTTGAGAAAGATTAATTATAAAAGCGATTAAAAAAGCTAAATCAACTCATTAATAATTAGAGTAAACACTCAGTAACGGACATTTATATATTGAACTGAATTAATAAATAGTTAATTTTTTAAATAAAAGATAATTGTAGAGGAAAAATACAATTGAAATATTAACCACTAATTATATATCACTAACCAATCTATACTATCTAATTGCTCTTCCGTGAATTTTAACATTTTAATATTATCAATTTGTTTTTTCATTATAGAATCTGTATTGTTCCAAAATTCTTCTCTTTTATTACAGGGAAGAAAATAAATATACAGAATTCCATTATATTTTTCATTATTAATTTTACTTCGGATAGAAGTCTTAACAATAGGAGATTTTATTTGTTCTGTAGCTAGTTTATCACTAGCTGGACCTAAATAATACATACTATCTTTTATATTAAAGATTACAGTCTCATAACATAAAGAAGAACTCGAATTGTTAAGAATCTTTAACTCATCATTTTTATAATGACATGAAGTTAAAACGATTATTGATAAATAAATTATTTTTTTCATATAAGTATATGTTTGTCATATTCGATGGTGTTTAATTCTACAATCAAAGATATCATATTTTTCAATTAAGTTGATACTATGCTTCGGCCAGTATAAAATCGGATTAGCTTATACAAATCATAATAAAAAATCCATCTCATTTGAGATGGATTTTTTTTGATATATATTTTTCAATTACTGAAACATATCTTTTACACGTTCAAAGAATGATTTTTCATTTTTCGAAGGTTCTGGTGAGAAATGATCATCGTCTCTCATTTTTTCAAAATACGCTTCTTGGTCTTTCGATAAATGAGTTGGTGTCCAAATGTTAACATGCACAAATAAATCACCTTTTCCGTAACCATTCAAATCTGGTAAACCTTGGCCTTTTAAACGTAATACTTTTCCTGATTGAGTTCCTTTGTCAACTTTAATTTTTACTTTTCCATTAACAGTCGGAATTTCTTTTGAAGCACCTAAAACAGCATCCGGAATAGAAACATACAAATCAAAATGTAAGTTGTTTCCATCACGTTTTAATGTGTCGTGTTCTTCTTCTTCAATCAAAACAAGTAAATCACCAGGAATACCATCAAAAGGCGCATCGTTACCTTTTCCGCGAACTTGCAATTGAATTCCTTCTCTTGCTCCAGCTGGAATTTTAAGGTCGATTGTTTCCTCAACTTTGATTAATCCTTGATTATTTGCTCCTGAAGGAATTTTATCTGCAACTTTTCCTACTCCTTGACATGTTCCACAAGTTGTAGCCGTTTGCATTTGTCCTAAAAATGTGTTGGTAACACGAACTTGTTGTCCAGAACCGCCACAAGATGGACATGTTTTAGATGTAACGCCATCTGCTTGTTTGAAACGTTTAACTTTTACTTTCTTTTCGCAACCGTTCACCATTTCTTCTAAGTTCAATTTTACGCGAATACGCAAATCAGAACCTTTCATTCGACGTGGACCACGAGATTGACCTCCAAATCCACCACCGAATCCTCCGCCTCCAAAGATATCGCCGAAATGAGAGAAAATATCCTCCATATTCATTCCGCCGCCACCGCCGAATCCTCCGCCAGCAGCTCCGCCCATTCCTGCATGTCCGAATTGGTCGTAACGTGCACGTTTGTTGTCGTCGCTTAAAACTTCGTAAGCTTCTGCAGCTTCTTTAAATTTATCTTCTGCCTCTTTGTCACCAGGATTTTTGTCAGGGTGATATTTGATGGCAAGTTTACGATAAGCTTTCTTGATATGCTCTGATGTTGCAGATTTTTCGACCTGCAATATTTCGTAATAATCTCTTTTTGATGACATTTTCTTAATCTAAATTATAATCCAACAACAACTTTCGCGTAGCGAACTACTACATCATTTAATAAATATCCTGTTTCTACCACGTCTACAATTTTACCTTTCAAATCCTCTGTTGGAGCAGGAATTTGAGTAATTGCTTCGTGTAAATCTGTGTTGAAATCGTCTCCAGGTTTTACTTCCATTTCTTTCAAACCTTTTGCACGTAACGTTTCTACTAATTTATTATTGATCAATTCAACTCCTTGAAGTAAGTTGTCGTCTCCAGATTTTTCAATTTGATTGATTGCGCGTCCAAAATCATCTAAAACAGGCAATAATGAAGTAATCACCTCTTTGTTTGCTGTCTTGAAAATATCCATGCGTTCGCGCGAAGTACGTTTTTTGAAGTTATCAAACTCTGCAAATAAACGTAAATATTGGTCTTTTTCTTTTGCTAATTGTTCCTTAACAATTTCTAATTCTGACTTTCCAGCAGTTTCTTCTTGTGGTTGTTCTACAGTGTTATCACTTTCTTGAACGTTTTCTTGAAGATTCTCGTTCTCTAATTCTTCGTGTATATTTTGGTCAGACATATTCTTATTAGTTTTTTTGTTTCTGATTGAATCAAATAGTTTGCCAATGCCCATTATGTGTCGTTTTGTCAGATTTTAAATAAAAAAGAAGCACTTCTGTCGCGAGAAGTGCTTCGGTAAATGTATAAAGTTTTTTTGATTTGAGGTTCGATAGATTATATTAATAGTTTAACAACTATCTTTTTTATGTTTCTAAGTGTCATTCTGAACTTGTTTCAGAAACACATCTTGTTAGCTTTACTGAGGATGCGAAGTTGAAATGAATTCAACTTGACATAGGGTTTTAAAAATTATATTAAAACTTAAAATTAATTTTTCCATTCAAGAAACGTCCTGTCAAATAATTTGGCATCGTATAAACTGCACTCGAATTTACATCACGAATCCATGAATTACTGATTTCATTTTTGATATCAAACACATTGAATACATCTACACCAATCGAAATTTCTTTGAAATTACTCCAAAATGTTCCTTTTGATGGTTTCAATTCTTTTTGATTAATCAATTCTTTCACAAAACCAATATCTACACGTTTGTAATCTGTCAGCGTTGTTTGATAATTATATGGATCTGCAAATTGTGGTGCTCCGTTTGGTAAACCAGAAGCATAAATTAAATTCACATTCACCTTGAAGGAAGGTAAAAACTCCATATAATCTTGGAAAAATGCCGATAATTTGAAACGTGGATCTGTCGGTAATGGAATATTTCCTTTATCATCAATATTTTGATAAGCACGCGCATATGAAGCCGAGAACCAAGAATCAATACCAGGAACAAACTGCCCAAATAAACGCATGTCAAGTCCATATGCGTAACCTTTCGAGTTGTTATCTGCTGTATAACGAATTCTCACATTGTCCACATAATACGGATTCAAATCATTTAAGATTTTGTAATAAACCTCAGTTGTTAATTTGAACGGACGATCCATCCATTTAAATTCGTAATCGTTTCCAAAAATAAAGTGTATAGATTGTTGCGATTTTACTTTATCATTTAACGAACCATCTAAACGACGAATCTCGCGATAGAAAGGAGGTTGATAATAAACACCTGTCGAAAAACGGAACAACATATCGCTTTCCCAATCTGGTTTGATCGCGATTTGAGCACGAGGCGAAACGGTTGTTTCTTCATTAAAATCCCAATAAGCCGCACGTACACCAGCATTGAACATCACTTTCGCATCATTCCACATAAATTTGCTCGTGTATTGCGCATAACCAGAAATACGATTAGTTTTTAAATTATTTTTAGAATTCACATAATAACTTAAATTCAGACCATTATTAGGATTTGGATTCACAACATATCCTGTCGAATCAATCGCTTGCCATTCACCCAATAAATCACGAATATCTTCTTGTTGAAATTTTGCACCCCACTCAATATCATTGTTTCCGTTGATTTTGTATTTTCCTTTGTGTTGAATTCCGGCAACTAATGCATCAAAATTATTTCGTGCATGATCGATTTGCGAACCAACATCATTCGTAGAAGTTGCAAAGCCTTTTTCGTCTACTTCGGAAATGAAATAAGAACCTTGAATATCAAAATATTCGCGCTCTTTCGAATGATAAGCAAAAACATCTAACCCTAAATCTACTTTAGAATTTGGTTGATACGTAAACGATAAACTTCCTGTTTCTGTCGCAAATTTATCATCTTCTTTTCCGTCATAAAAAACAGTTAGCAACAAGGGAGTATCCATTGTATTGATATAAGTTTCACGTTTTATAGGGAACATTTCGTAGCGCGAACGCGACATTGTTCCCAAAAATGCAACATTCCATTTATCATTTAATTTATAATTGATATTGGCTTGCACATCGTAATATTCAGGATTGAAATTGGTATCACCTTTTAAGGTATTTAATACTAAATTTCTGTTTTGATAACGCGCTCCAACAATTGCCGAAAGTTTTTTGTCTTTAGAACCTCCGCCTAATGTCAAGCTTCCGCCCATTAAACTAGCTTCTAATTGACCTTCAAATTTTGTTGGACGTTTGTAGGTAACATCTAAAACAGAAGACATTTTGTCGCCATATTTGGCTTCCCAACCACCAGCAGAAAAGTTGATAAATTGCGTCATCGCAGGATTTACAAAGCCTAAACCTTCTTGTTCACCAGAACGAATCAATTGAGGTTTGTAAACTTCGATTCCGTTAACGTAAATTAAATTTTCGTCATAATTTCCTCCGCGAACCATGTATTGCGAACTCAATTCTGTATTCGAATTTACGAAAGGTAATGTTTTTAATAAATCGGCAACTCCGCCAGTTAAACTTGGTCCTTGTTGCATTTGCGCAGCACTCAAAACGGTACTTTGCAAAGGTTTATTTTTATTGGATTGAAAAGAAATTGTTGCTTCACCTAATTCTATCGCATTGGTTTGATCAGGAACTAATTGAACAAAAATTTCTTTTTTGTTTTTATCTTTTAGCGTAAACGTTTGTGCAAACGAATGATAACCATTATTGTTAAAAGTTACGGTAACGGAAGAATTTGATGGAATATCAATTTTGAAATTACCATTTTGATCTGTAAAATAAGATTGATCGTTGACAATAATCTCAGCTTCACTAATTGGAATTCTATTTTCGTCGACAACTTTACCATTAATTTGCGCTGTTTGAGCAAATAAAATTCCACCCAAAAGAGATAAACTTATGGTACTAAGAAATCTTTTTGAATGTTGTAGAGTACGTTGCTGTGTTGTTTTTTTCATCTTTCACGTTTAATTCTAATTGATGGTCACCAACCGAAATCTGTTCTTTGTTCAAATTAATTGATAATCGTTTAATTTTTTGATCATATTCGGCTAAAACCCACTTACCATCGATATAAGCTTTATAGTCTTTTATCCCAGATTGTGCATCATCAATTGTAAATTTGATAATAGCATTAGCTTGAGTAAATTGACTATCTGATTTGATATTTAACGGAGTAATTGTCGGTTTAGTATTGTCAATTAAAATAGAAAAAACGCCAAAATCTTTTGGATTCGCAACAAGCTTCCCATTTTTGAGGTCTGTTGTTAAATAATCTTTTTTCCAAGCGCCTCTTTTTTGATATTCTCGCACAATAACAGCTTTGTCCAATTGTGCAGTAGGAATATCAGCAGTTGGCTCTATCGCTAACGTGTAAGTTTGATGAACTGGCATATAATAATCGCCAACCCAATGTTTACCATTCGAGAATTTATAAGCTAAATCAAAATCTTCATAGAAGATATTTTTAGGGAAAAATATTTCGATTCCATCAGATTTGAAATGATTTTCTTTGTTCCACAACATTGGATTTGTTTCAGGAAGTTTCGCAGAATCTACAAATGCTTTTCCATTAACAGTAAACGATTGCGAAGATAAATTGCCAGCATAATCAGAAACATCAATTTTTACTTTGTACGATTTTCCGTCTTCAAGCTCTAAAATTCCATTGTTTTTTAGGTTAGAATACATTCTGACAGGATTTCCATCTTTTACAAAACCTTGATACACCCAACTATTATTTTTCTGAATATCGGCATAATCGCAAACTGTATTTATAGCTCGCGCTTCATCAAACGAAAAACGATTAGAAGTAAACGTATAAATCGGGTCATCATTTACATAAATATTTATTTGATGAATACCATTGTTGTTTTCAACTCCATTCAGTTTGTCATATGCTTTTACACCAAAACCTATTGCGCCAGAAGCAGAAATTGTTCCGCCATTTGCTACAACAATTCTATTTGTTTTTTGATTCACATCACCATAAATTGGATAAGCGTACAAACCTAAAATAGATGGTTTTCGTGTGTCAGGTAAATCAAAACCAAAATAAAAAGGATTAATTGGTTCTTCCGTTTTGGTATCACGAATTTCGAAATGTAAATGTGGACCTCCAGAACCTCCAGAATTCCCTGAAAGCGCAATCAAATCACCTATTTTAACAGGAAGTTCGTTTGGTTTTGGATGTAATTCGATCTTAAACGTTTCATTCGCATATTGTTGTTTACGGACATATTCCTGCAATTCTGGCGTAAATTCTCTCAAATGCGCATAAACAGAAGTATATCCATTTGGATGATCGATATAAAGTGCATTTCCGTAACCAGTTGGCGAAATATTAATACGAGATATATAACCATCTCCAACCGCTTTTACTTTCAGACCTTCGCGTTGTTGAGTTTTGATATCAAGCCCAGCGTGGAAATGATTGGCACGTAATTCTCCAAAATTTCCAGCCAAATAATTGGTAATTTCTAAAGGATTTTGGAAGATATTTTTTGGATATGTTTCAGATTTTGGTTGTTCAGTTCGTTGTCCAAAAACAACAGAACTTAGTAATAAGTTTAGTAAAATTGGCTTAATCACTTTCATTTTTTCTTTTCAATAATTAACAAATCAGTTAAAAGTAAACTAATTCTTTTACAAACATCTTTAATCTTTTGAATTTCTGAAAATTATTTGAAGATAAATCTTTGTAAAATAAAATTAAATAATTGATTATAAGTATTTTGTATTTGTAAAATAATAAACAAGTAAAAGAAAAGGATTTTGGTGAATGATTGAAAAATGATGCAACTAATTTTAAATCAAACATTAAAAAACATCATTATGAGAAAAATTATTTTAGCACTTTTTATAGTTGCTTCTATCACAAGTTGTAAACAATACAAGAGTTCGGAAAGTAATGCAGAATTGGCTGCGGATGCGAAAGAAGAAGTTGCAGTTTCTAATGCCGCAAATCCAGAAGTAGAAGGGAAGACTTTCAAATCGAATGCGTTGATTGAAATGAAAGTAAAAGATGCGATGAAAGATGCGGTTCAAATTGAAGAAAATGCGATTGCACTGAATGGTTTTGTGTTGAATAGCGAAATGAATAATCAAATTTTAGATTCGGATAAAATTGAATTATCGGAAGAAAGTGTTAAGAAAATAGATAAAATTCAACGTTCTTATTTGATTGAATTAAAAGTTCCGTCAAATAAATTGCGCGAGCATGTCAAATTTGCAGTAGAGAAAGGAATTATTATCGATCATATTTTAATTAATAATGAAGAAATGACCTTCGAGAAATATGAGAATGAGTTGAAAAATGAAAACAATAAAGCAGTTAAAATTTCGCAACAAATCGAAAATAAAGTCAACAAAGCGTTGATAAATGATGCGACTTCTTATGCGACTATTGCGTATCAATTATCAGAAGAACCACGAGTTGTAACGAATATTTTACCACAAACCGATCTGAAAGCTTATAGAGAAATCAACTTAGGATATGAGTTAAAACAAAGTTGGAAAGATGGAATGTATTATTTCAAATCAATTTTGATTATTTTCTGTCAATTTCTGCCAACTATTCTTTCGGTATTGTTTTTGTTTTTTAGTATCAAGTATGTTGTGAAAGTAGTGAAGAATAGAGAAACGAAACAAAAAATATAAGTAAATCTCTATTTGTCAAATGAATAAGAAAAAACTGATAATATTTAGGTTTTTGTATTGATTAGAAGTAAAAAAATACTATTTTTGCAATAGAAGCTAGAATAATTGAAATTCTCAGGAGATGGAAAAAATGGTAAAATTTAATGAACTTGAAAACAAAGTTTTAAGTGTTTTAGGCCAACTTGGGAATTATAAAGATATATTGAAGGGCGCTGAAAACTCGATACAAGAATTGGAAAAATTGCAAAATGAAATCAATTCTCTAAAAGAAGAAAATGCCCGATTGAAAAATAAATTGAGAGATTCGCAAGCGAATAACTTAAATTTAAATGAGGAGGTAAAACGATTAAAAGTCGTTAATGCAATGAGCGGAAATCAGGAGTACAAACAAATGATGAAGCAAAGAATGAACAAATTAATAAAAGAAGTCGATACGTGCATCGCTCAAATTAAAACTAATAATTAATAAAAAGAATGTCAACTCAACGAATTGAGATAAAAATTGCTTCACGTCATTATCCAATGACGATTAATTCTGACGAGGAAGAAATGTTACTTTCTTGTGCAGAAGAAATAAATGGTATTTTGAAACAATTTGAACAAAAGTACGCTGTTTCTGACAAACAAGACGCGCTTGCAATGGTGACAATTCAGTTAGCTTTACGCGAAGCAAAGCTGAAAAAGCAAGTGAAAGATAACGAAGAAATGACTACAGAGCGCATTTCGAAGTTATTAGAATTGATTGATCAGTCAATCGCAAAATAAGAGAAGTTCTGACAGTTGTGAAACTGTCCACTAAACAATATTCCTACATTAGTTCTAGCTATTTTGGTTAACTCAACACTAGTTTTGTTACCGAGTGAACACCGTTCGGAAAGCGGGCCGCAACCTTTTAGGTTCATTTATTTGACAGCGGATACTTGATTGACGGACTAACTCAAATCCTGTTTACAGGAGTTAACTCAAAACATACTTTACTAATGTAGGTTTTTTTATATATAAACATTACATAATCTATGGACCCAATTATGACAATAATTATTGCAATTGTTACATTAATCATAGGTGCAGCGGTGGGATATTTCTTATCAAAAAAATCAGTTGATAAACAGAATCAAGAACTGATTGACGAAGCAACTCGCAAAGCACAAAATTTGATTAATGATGCTGAGAAAGATGGTGAAGCCATTAAAAAAGAGAAAATTTTTCAAGCCAAAGAGAAATTTTTAGAATTAAAATCTAAACACGAAGAAGTTGTTAATCAACGTGAAAGAAAAGTAGCTGATGCTGAGCTTAAAGTAAAAGAACGTGAAGAGAGAATCAAAACGGACTTAGCAGAAATTCAGAAACAAAAAGATCAGATTAAATCTGAGAAAGGAAATATACAAGCACGTACAGAAAAGCTTAATATTAAGCAAAAAGAAGTGGATACGATGCACAAAAAACAAGTAGAAATCCTTGAAAAAATTTCGAATTATTCTGCTGATGAAGCACGTGCCGAACTGATTGAAGTCTTAAAAGACGAAGCAAGAACTAAAGCACAAGCTCATATCCAAGAAATTATGGAAGAGGCTGAATTAGATGCGAAAAGCGAAGCGCGTAAAATTGTGATTTCTTCTATTCAACGTATTGGTACAGAGCAAGCTATTGAGAATGCGGTTTCTGTATTTAATATTGAGTCTGACGAAATTAAAGGACGTATCATTGGTCGTGAAGGACGTAACATTCGTGCAATTGAGGCTGCGACTGGAGTTGAGGTGATTGTTGATGATACGCCAGAAGCGATTATCCTTTCTTGTTTCGACCCTGTTCGTCGTGAAATTGCTCGTTTGTCTTTGCATCGCTTAGTAACGGACGGACGTATTCACCCAGCACGTATTGAGGAAGTTGTTGCGAAAACAACAAAACAAATCGAGGACGAAATTATCGAAGTTGGTAAGAAAACAATTTTAGATTTAGGAATTCATGGTTTACACAAAGATTTGGTTCGTATCGTTGGACGAATGAAATATCGTTCTTCTTATGGTCAAAACTTATTGCAACACTCTCGCGAGGTGGCAAACTTAGCAGGAACGTTGGCTGCGGAATTAGGATTGAATCCTAAGTTAGCGAAACGTGCAGGTTTATTACACGATATTGGTAAAGTTCCGGAGCAAGAATCTGAATTGCCTCACGCAATTTTGGGTATGCAATGGGCAGAAAAATATGGGGAACATCCAGATGTAATTAACGCGATTGGAGCTCACCACGACGAAATTGAGATGACTTCTTTAATTTCACCACTTGTACAAGTAGCCGATGCAATTTCTGGTGCTCGTCCAGGTGCTCGTCGTCAAGTTGTGGAATCGTATATGCAACGTTTAAAAGATTTAGAAGCTACGGCTCTTAACTTTGATGGTGTAGAAAAAGCATACGCGATTCAAGCTGGTCGTGAGTTGCGTGTGATTGTAGAAAGTGATAAAGTTGATGATACAAAAGCAGCTGAATTATCGTTCTTAATTTCAGATAAAATTCAAAACGAAATGACTTATCCAGGTCAAGTTCGTGTAACTGTAATTCGTGAAACGCGTGCAGTAAATATTGCAAGATAAAATTTAGAATTTAATCATATTCTTTAGGCAAGTCTACAACAAGGCTTGCCTATTTTTTTGTGTTAAATTATAGAAAATTAATCCAAGTTATAGTTGTTATTTTGATAAAAATTATTAAATTATAACGAATAAAAATATGAAAATAATCGATTAATAATCAGGTAATTAACAACTTGTTGATAACCTTTTTAATTTTTAAGATTACAAAATTTTTAATTGTAAAATCTTATCTTAATTTTGAAAGAATCGATGAGTAATTGAAACGAAAATGTAACCCTATTGAGGTTCAAATTTCTAAATAAAATAAAAGAACCAACTTTAATTTATTTGGAAGAAAAAATCGTTTTTACCAAAGTTTATTAATCTAAAAAGTCCAAAAAACTATGTCTATTTTTGATAAAAGGGTAAATTATAAACCATTTGAATATCCTGAAATTTTAACCTTTACAGAAGCAATCCAAAAAGCATATTGGGTACATGGAGAAGTAGATTTTACTTCGGATATCCAAGATTATCATGCTAATTTAGATGATGCGAAACGCGAAATTCACAAACGTTCTATTTTATCAATTGCGCAAGTTGAGGTAACGGTAAAAGGATTTTGGGGAGATTTGTATCACTATTTTCCAAAACCAGAATTGAATGGATTAGGTGCTACTTTTGCAGAATGTGAGTTTAGACACAGTGAAGCATATTCGCGTATTTTGGAGGTAAATGGTTATTTGGATGAGTTTAATGTAGCCTTACAAAATCCAATTTTCAAAAGCTATAATACGTTTGTTGGCGAAATTATGCGCGACGAGAGCAAATCAATTGTAGAGAAATTATTGTTCTTTGCATTGGTGATCGAAGATAGTTCGTTGTTCTCGAAATTTGCAAATATTTTGGCATTTACACGTTTTGACGGTTTAATGAAAAATACAGCAAACATCATTGCTTGGACATCTACAGATGAGCAAATTCACGCAAATGCTGGGATTTATTTGATTAATAAAATTCGTGAAGAAGGTTTATTACCAGAAGAGTTAGATCAAAACTGGGTAGAAACTGCTGTTCGTGGTTATATCGATCAAGAAGAAATGATGTTGGATTGGATTTTCGAGAAAGGAGAATTTGGTTATTACTCAAAAGCAGATTTATTAAACTATATGAAATACCGTATTGATGAAGCGATTGCTAAAATTGGATATAAAAAAATATTTCATATTTCACAAGAACAATATAAACAGATGGCTTGGTTTGAGGAAGAAGTTTTTGCAAGTAGCTTGGACGATTTCTTCGCAAAAAGACCAGTAGATTATACTAAACACGACAAAAGTATTTCAGCAGACGATTTATTTTAAACCGCCGAAACTTTTCATCAAAAACACAACTATAAATAAAATTATTTAACAATATCACATCATTATAAATTCTAAAGCTATGGAGAATCCAATACCACACGACGACATTCAAAACATATTTTTTGACGGTGAAGCACCAAAATTATGGTGGAAAAACTCTGAATCTGAACAAATTTTGAATAGAGGTTATTTATTGAAAGGAGAAACAGTTGAAGGAGCTATAGATCGTATTACAGCTGCGGCTGCAAAGCGTTTATACAAACCAGAATTGCAAGAATCTTTCAAAGAAATGATAGAAAGAGGTTGGATGAGTTTATCATCTCCAATTTGGGCAAACATGGGAACAGAGCGTGGTTTACCAATTTCTTGTTTCAATGTTCATATTCCAGATAGTATCGAGGGAATTACGCATAAATTAGGAGAAGTTATCATGCAAACTAAAATCGGTGGTGGTACTTCTGGTTATTTTGGTGAATTGCGTGAGCGTGGAGCAGCAATTACAGATAACGGAAAGAGTAGTGGTGCTGTTTCGTTTATGGAATTGTTCAATTCGGCGATGAATGTGGTTTCTCAAGGTTCTACACGTCGTGGAGCTTTTGCTGCTTATTTAGATATTGACCATGATGATATCGAAGAATTTTTGAAAATTAAATCGATCGGAAGTTCAATTCAGAATTTATTTTATGGTGTTTGTGTGCCAGATTATTGGATGCAAGAAATGATTGATGGAGATGCGGATAAACGTCAAATTTGGGCGAAAGTTTTAGAGTCTCGTCAAGAAAAAGGATTACCATATTTATTCTTTACAGATAATGTAAATAAAAATAAACCACAGGTTTACAAAGATTTAGGAATGTCAATTAATGCTTCTAATCTTTGTTCAGAAATTATGTTGCCTTCATCTGCGGACGAATCATTTATTTGTTGTTTATCTTCTATGAATTTAGAATTATACGACGAATGGAAAGATACAGAAGCAGTACGTTTAGCAATTTTCTTCTTGGATGCAGTTTTACAAGAATTCATTGAAAAAACAGAAGGAAATCATTATTTAGAGTCTGCTAATCGTTTTGCAAAACGTCACCGTGCATTAGGTTTAGGTGTATTAGGATGGCACTCTTATTTACAACGCAACATGATTCCTTTCGAAGGAATGGAAGCGAAATTACGTACAACAGAAATTTTCAAGCATATTCAATCTAAAGCAGATAAAGCTTCGGAAGAATTAGCACGTATTTATGGCGAACCAGAAGTTTTAAAAGGTTACGGACGTCGTAACACAACAACTTGTGCAATTGCGCCAACTACATCTTCTTCTGCAATTTTAGGACAAACTTCTCCAGGAATTGAGCCGTTTGCTTCTAATTATTACAAAGCAGGTTTATCGAAAGGTAACTTTATGCGTAAGAATAAATATTTGACTAGATTATTACGTGAAAAAGGAATCGATAACGAGGATATTTGGCGCGAAATCATGTTGAATGGAGGATCTGTGCAACATTTAGAGCAATTGACAAAAGAGGAAAAAGATGTATTCAAAACATTCAAAGAAATTTCTCAATTAGAAATTGTTCAACAAGCAGCGATTCGTCAAAAATATGTAGATCAATCGCAATCATTAAACTTAAATATTCCACCAGATTTACCTGTGAAGGAAGTTAACCGTTTGATGATCGAAGCTTGGCAATTAGGAGTTAAAACATTGTACTATCAACGTTCACAATCAGTTTCTAAGGAATTAGTTGCAAACTTAGTTTCTTGTTCTTCTTGTGAGGCTTAATAGGAAATGATATATGTTATTACAAATCTAAAAATCCGCTCATTGAGCGGATTTTTAGATTTTATGAATTTTTAGATTTAATTATTATCGAACAAAAATTTACTGATTTAAAGTTGTTGAGAAGAACAGCTTTATTAATTAATATTATTGGATGCATTTTAGGTTTGAGTACATTCGTTTCTCAGCTTTTCAATGAAATTTTAATTTATTTATCTTTTGTTTATCCTATTTTTTGCATCATTTTAGTTAGATATTATCGAGGTTTGATCTCAATCGAGCCTGAAATTAGACCAAATCTTCCAACAATTTCTATAGGTTTTATGTGCTCTTGTTTTGGGTTAATCATTAGAACCGCTATAGATTTTAATGTTTTAGATTATAAAAATGTATGGATTCCTTCCATTGTTATCGCGTTATTAATTTTAACAATCTATTATTTAAATCAATTTAAAATATTGATTTGCAACAAGAAAATTTTCGTTTATAATGTTTTTATCATAATATTAATCGAAGTATTTTCTTTTTATTCTGTCATATTCATTAATTGTAAGTATGATAGATCGGCTCCTCAAATTTATGAAACTCAAATTTTGAAAAAAAAAGAATATAGAGTAAAAGGAGGAACAAACTATTATTTAATTATTGAAGATTGGAACAATACATTTATAGAAAAAGAGATTAAAGTAGATTATAGAAAATATTACTCAAGTTTTGAAGGAGAAAGGCTTAAAGTAGCAGAAAGACGAGGAAGATTTGATATAGCCTGGTCTTATTTTATAGAGTAATTAGTAAGCTATTTTTAATAAAGTTATTGATTCATCAATAAAAATAATACATTTTACTTTTGTTTCGCCATCCAGCTTGGCTTTCATATTTCACAAAGTATACTTTTACATCTGCTTGACTGGCTAAATCTACAAAATAGATGTTGAATTTTGCTTGACTTTCATATTTTGTGAAAAACAATTTTCCGTTGTTACTGTCTGCTTTGGAAGAAGAATTTAATTTGAAAACTTTCAAATCTGCTTGTGCTTCTGTCTTTACCACAAATACTTTTACATCAGCCTTACTTTTTAGATTTACACTAAAGACGGTTTGTGCATTTGTTTGTGCAGAAAAAAGTAGAAATGTTATTAAAAGACTTAGTGAAATTTTCATATAATTAAGTGTAAATCAAGTTAACTAAGATAAACTATTTCAGAACAAAAATTAAAAAGAATTACCATTAAATAGAAAATCGATTACATAAGTTTTCGTTATTTCTTAAAATCTAAAACGGATTATTAATCGTCAATCCAATCATCAAATGATCGGTATGCGATGTTTTCTGACTTTGAAGCATATAACCAGCTTCCAAACTAAAAGTTGGCGAAATAACGTATCCAAAGCTTAAACCAAGTCGATTTCTATCAAACGTTTTGTCTTTTACAGCTTGTAAAAAAATTTCGTCATACGCTTTCAAATACCAAGTATTTTCGATTAATTTTGCATTATTTAGCGGAACAGTTGCAGTCAATTGATAACGAAATCTAAATTGTGTATCATTTTCTAAAAAGCGTTCTTCAACACGAAATCGATGCGCAAAATTAAAACGTTGTAACGCATGTTTTGTATTAAATTGTTGATACAAACGATGTTCGTGACTATGAGCATAATCATCTGTAGCAGTAGGAGTTCTGTTTTGAATGTAGGCGTAACCAGCTAAAATTGTATTGTTATTTTCGGTTAAATTGTATCCTATTCCTCCTCGAATCAAAAGTTGTTGTAATTGATCTAAATCTTCGTACGAACGATATTGTATATCCGATTGAAAATTAAAATCTTTATTGATTTTTTGATTGATATTTAAGGTACTCCAAGTCCTAAAATTACTTTCTTGCGCCTGTACACCGAAGTTGGCTAAAACAATAAAACTGGCTAATATTTTCTTCATTCATTCAATTTTAACGAAAATAAAAAAAGACACGAAAACGATTCGTGTCTTTTGTCAGTATATTTAAAATTTATTTTGTTGCCTCTTTAACTTTTGGTAAAATATCTTTCCCAAAAATTTCGATAGATTTCATCATATCCAAATGATTTGGTGCTCCAACATCCATATGAGCAGAAAAGCGAGTTAAACCAAACATTTCTTGATATTTCAAAATACGATCAACCGCTAAAGAAGCGTCTCCAACAATCAAATGTCCATTCGTAGAACGTCCATAGTCAAACTGTGGTTTTGTATATTTTGGCCAACCTCTACTTGCTCCAATTCTATTCATTTGTGCACCATAAATTGGAAAATATTCTTCAGCAACTTTTTCGCTATCCTCTCCAAAAAAAGAGTGCATGTGAACGCCAATTTGCATCGTTTTAATATCATGACCATTTTCGATATAAACTTGTTTATAAATTTCGAACAGATAGTTAAAATCGGCTGGATTGCCTCCAATAATCGCAAAAATAATAGGTAAACCTAATGTTGCAGCACGTACAATTGATGATTTTGTTCCGCCAACAGCAATCCAAATAGGTAGTTTTTCTTGCACAGGTTTTGGATAAACACTTTGATTAATAATTGGCATTCTAAAATTTCCGCGCCAATTGATTACTTCGTTATTATTTAAATCTAAAAGTAAACGAAGTTTTTCATCAAAAAGAGCATCGTAATCGTTTAAATCATAACCGAAAAGAGGGAAAGATTCGATGAATGAACCGCGTCCAGCCATAATTTCAGCACGACCATTCGATAAATTGTCAACACTTGCAAAATCTTGATATAACTTTACAGGATCTGTAGAACTGATGACAGAAACGGCACTTCCCAACTTAATATTTTTTGTAACTGTAGACAAAGCAGCCAAAATAATTTCTGGAGATGAAACTGCATAATCAGGACGATGATGCTCTCCAATTCCAAAGAAATCTAATCCAATTTCGTCCATCAATTTTACTTCTTCTATAATCTCGCTCATACGTTGTTGAGGAGTTTGCGTATAACCAGTTTTAGAATCAATATGTAGATCGCCAAACATTCCTATTCCTAATTCCATACTATTTTAGATTTAGTCAAATTTACGTATAGAATTTTAGATTTAAATTGATGTAGGATAGTTAATAAAATATCAAATTTGTATATTTAATTAATGTATATATTCTGTTATGGAAGAATTTTTAGCAAAATCGGTTCAAAATGATTTGATTTTAATTTGTATATCGATTATAATTGGCGTTTTGATCGGTACGGAAAGAGAATATCGCAACAAATCTGCCGGATTAAGAACATTCATTTTAGTTAGTTTTGGATCTTGTTTGTTTACAATTCTTTCGATCCGAATTGGAGTAGGAAACCCAGATCGATTAGCAGCAAATATTATTACGGGAATTGGATTTTTAGGAGCCGGAGTAATTTTTAAGGACGATAATAAAGTTGCAGGAATTACGACCGCAACTACTATTTGGGCGACCGCGTCGTTGGGAATGTGTATTGGCGCGGGTTATGTCTATTTAGGTTTATTGGGAAGTGTTATCGTTTTGATTATTTTGGTTGGATTAACTTATCTTCAAAATTATATTGATGATTACCATAAAATTAAAAATTATACAATTCTCACAAAGTCGAAAGAGGAATATGAATATTGCCAAACATTATTTAAAAAATTTGATTTAAAATTTTCGGTTGCTAAGCAACATGCTACAGATGGAAATGTTTCTACAACTTGGTTGGTTAGAGGTAAAAGTAAACAACATAAAATGTTGATGAAACAATTATTAGATGATAAAATTATAAAAACCTATCAATTTTAATTAGAATGATAAACCTAACAGATGACAAAAATATTTGGTTAGATGAACCAGAAGACCACGATTTTCCTGCTGCGCAAGATTATTTGGAGTTAATTTTTAAGCCTGAAATAGCTGCTTCACTTGCTCAAAAATTATCGGAAGCCGAAACAATCATAAAAAAATCCAAAGATATTTTCAGAGCGAGTAAATTGAGTTTACTTCCTTTGGAGAATAGGCATGTTCAAGAGAATTTCAAAAAAATAAAAGCAAATAAAAAGCTTTCTCCAATTTTATTGGTGCGATCTGCAAACGAATTAATCATTGCAGATGGTTATCATCGCTTGTGTTGTAGTTATTATTTGACGGAAGATTTGGACGTTCCTTGTCGATTGATTTATGTCGAATAAAAAAGTGAAATCAAACCTTGATTTCACTTTTTTATCTAAATTCTATCCGTGTATTGCTTCTTTATTTCCGTAAGATTGAATCAAATTTCCTTCAAAATCCAACCATTCTTTCCAACGTTTGTCCACATCAACATCAGTGGAAAGTTTTCGAGCAAAATTTAAGAAAGTTGTGTAGTGATTTGCTTCCGAAACCATCAAATCATAGTAAAATTTTGCTAATTCTTCGTCATTAATATTTTGAGATAATGTTCTGAAACGTTCACAACTCCTGGCTTCAATCATCGCTGCAAATAACAAACGATCCACAAAAGCCATATTACGAGAACCATCTTTTTTACAAAATTTCATCAACTGACCAACGTAATCATCTTTGCGCTCGCGACCTAATTTGTATCCACGACGCTCGATAATTTCTACAACCATTTTGAAATGTTGCATTTCTTCGATGGCAATATCTGACATTTCTTGAATAAATTCGTCATGTTCAGAATTATACGCAATCATTGTAATCGCGTTTGTTGCCGCTTTTTGCTCACACCACGCATGATCTGTTAAAATTTCTTCTAAATTTCTTTCCGCAATATCAGCCCAACGTGGGTCTGTCAAAAGTTTTAATCCAAGCATTTTTCGAAAAATATTAAGTCCAAATTTACGAAATTATATTGTTTAAAGATTGAATGTGAAAAATCGTCTATTAAATGATTTTCTTTTCAATCATTTCTAACATCACATCCGATGCATGTTTGAAAGTTGGTGCTTGTTCCGTTAAACTTGCTGCATTTTTTTTGTTCACTTTAAAAATCAAATCTTTTTCAGTTGTAAATAATAAAGCGTTTGTAAATGGATTTTTGATGTAAGAACTCAAAATTAAAAAAGTCTGGTCAACACTATGAAATTGCTCAACTTCTTCAGTTTTATAACGAAAAGTGAAGGCAAAATTGTACTCATTATTTTCTAAAAGATGTAAACGAACAAAAATATTTTTAAGATCAGTATCTCCAATAGTTTTGGCCATTGTCAATTTTGCAAAAGTTCCTTCTTTGATACTTGATTTTACTTGCTCGAAAAATTCTTCAAAAACAGTTTGATAAGACATTTTATATAATTTTAGCTGCAAATTTACATTAAAATAAGCCAATTGGGCGCATAATATTTAATCTTCCGATTAACAAACAGAAAGCGTAATTTTGTGGGATGAAAAAACTTTTAATCATCGGTCAAGTTTGGCCAGAACCAACTTCTTCTGCGGCAGGAACTCGAATGATTCAGTTAATTGATTGTTTCAAAAAAGCTGAGTTTGAGATAACTTTTGCGTGCGCTGCTTCAAAATCTGATTATAGTTTTGATTTGATTTCGAAAGGTGTAAAAGAAGTTGAAATTCAGTTAAATGATGAAAGTTTTGATGATTTTGTCAAAGAATTAAATCCCGAAATTGTTCTTTTTGATCGTTTTATGATTGAAGAACAATATGGTTGGCGCGTTTCGAAAGAATGTCCAAATGCGTTGAAAATTTTGGATACAGAAGATTTACATTTTCTACGAAATGCGCGACAAGAAGCAACCAAAAAAGGAATTGAATTTACAGAAGATATATTGTTTTCAGATTTAGCAAAACGAGAAATTGCTTCAATTTTACGTTGTGATTTATCATTGATAATTTCGAAAAAGGAAATAGAAATTCTACAAAATCAATTTAAAATTGATGAAAAAATCTTGTATTATTTGCCTTTTTTAGAAGAAGAAATTACAGAAGAAAAAATCTATTCTTGGAAAAATTTTGAAGAAAGAGAACATTTTATGTTTATCGGAAATTTTATTCATGAACCTAATTTTAATTGTGTTCAAACCTTAAAAAAAGAAATTTGGCCAATTTTGAGAAAGAAACTTCCAAAAGCTGAATTACATATTTATGGTGCTTATGCAACGCAAAAAGTTTTGCAATTAAATAATCCTTCCGAACGATTTTTTATCAAAAATAGAGCTGAAAATGCACAAGAAACGATGTCAAATTACAAAGTTTTGTTGGCGCCGATTAATTTTGGTGCTGGTGTAAAAGGAAAGTTTGTAGATGCGATTCAAACCGGAACGCCTTCGGTTACAACGACGATTGGAGCAGAAGCAATGAAAGGTAATTTTGATTGGAATGGCTTTGTAGAAGATGATTTTGAAGCGTTTGTAGAGAAAGCTGTTTTGCTTTACAATAATGAGAAAGAGTGGAAAATTGCTCAACAAAATGGAGTCAAAATTCTGAACGAAAATTACAATAAAACTAAATTTGAAACTGATTTTTTAGAGAAAATTAAATCGATTGAAGCAAATTTAATCCAACATCGAAATCTAAATTTTATTGGTCAAATTTTGCAACATCATCATCATCAAAGTACAAAATATATGTCACTTTGGATAGAACAAAAAAACAAAAACCTTCCGAAATAGGAAGGTTTTTTTATGATTTTTAAAGAGGTAAATCGATATTATTGATAATGTAATCTGTATATTCTTTTGAATTTTTTAAGAAATCGTCACTACCAAAATTGACTACTTGATAGATGAAATTTTTTGTCTTAAAAATATTGATTTGTAGATAAACATTAGACTCTAATTCTTCATTGTAATAACTAATTTGTTTTTGAAAAGTTTCTTTTCCTTTACTTGTTTTAAATTGTTTTGTATTTAAAGATTTAAACTTAGGATTACTAGAATAATTTGAAACCGTTATATCCATGTAAGAAGCTAAATCATCAGAAATATTACCTAGTTTTAATTCATCAATATTTTCAGTAATGATAAAACCATAAGCTGTACTGTCGTTATTTTCCCATTGTACTATAGAAAAATCATTTGTACCAATTGTTCGCTGATATCCAGCTGGTAAATTTACAGAGAAAGTTTCAGAGCCAATTATTGTTGACTGCGCATTTGTATTGTTCATAAGACATAACATTAGCGTAAAAGCCAATAAAATTTTCTTCATATAAAGTATTGTTTTTTTTAAAAAATTATAAGTTTTATTCTACTTTGAAGCTATTTACAATTTTGACAAAATCGCTTTTCATTATTTCTTGATTTTCGAAACTGCAATATTGTAAAATCTGATAGACAAATTCTTTCGTTTCGATTACAGTTTGTAGGAAATAAATATGTCCAGATTCGGGATCATTTGTTTCAAATTCGGTATAGGCATAATTGAATCCCTGTTCGTAAGCAACATAAGGTTTTTTGATGTAATTAAACCCTTTTTGTGTTTTATATGGCTCGATAGAATTTAGCGTATAATCAATCATATCCAAATTAGAATCTGCTAATTTTAATTCATCTTTGTGTTCAAAAATCACAAAACCATACGAATTTGGCTTTGGAGCAAGACTTTCAAACTGAATAGTTGCATAATCATTTAACCCAACTGTACGCTGAAAATCTTTCGGAATAGTTAACGCAAATGATTCAGCTCCATGTATTTTCTGTTGAGCAAAAGCGGTAATACATGTAAAAAGAGAGGCGATGAATAACAATTTTTTCATTGGATGAATTTAGATGACGAATATAAAAAAAGCCTTGATTATCCCAAGGCTATAACGTTATTATTTAAAATAAATTGTTTATTTCGTTGAACAAGAATTATTTCCTGATTGACAAGGAGAAGTTCCTTCTACAATTTTAACACCTTCAACTTCTTTTATTTTACCAAAACCTCCAGCAACGTCAATCAAATTTTCGTAACCACGAGCGCGTAAAATTGAAGTAAAAATCATCGAACGATATCCTCCTGCACAATGTACTAAATAGGTTTCCTCTGGATCGATTAATTTCATTGATTCATTGATAAAATCTAATGGAGCTGTAATTGCACCTTCTACGTGAGAAGTTTCGTATTCACCTGGTTTACGAACGTCCAAAACTTTTAATTCAGTTTCGTCAACTAACTCTACAAACTCTTCTGGAGAAACCGAAACAATTTCATCGAAATCTTTTTCAGCTTCAACCCAAGCTTGGAAACCATTGTTCAAAAATCCGATTACATTGTCGTATCCGACGCGAGCCAAACGTGTTACTGCTTCCTCTTCTTCACCAATTTCTGCAATTAACAAAATTGGTTGTTTGATATCTGTAATTAATGTACCAACCCATGGTGCAAAATTTCCTCTAATTCCGATATTGATAGAATTTGGAATAAATCCTGCTGCGAAAGTTTGCGGGTCGCGAACATCTAAAATTAAAGCATTTGTATCTTCCGCAACTTGAATAAATTCGTCAGGAGATAAAGCTTTATTCGCACGTTCTTTCACTACATCCAAAGATTCAACACCCAATTTATTCATCATCACATTTTCTGGAAAATAGAATGGAGGAGGCATTAATCCTGAAGTTAATTCAGTAATAAATTCCTCTTTTGTCATAGTAGGATTCAAAGCATAATTCACTTCTTTTTGATGTCCTAACGAATCAAAAGTTTCTTTACTCATGTTTTTTCCACAAGCAGAACCCGCTCCATGTGCAGGATATACGATAATATCATTAGCTAAAGGCATAATTTTGTTTCGTAAAGAATCAAATAAATAACCTGCTAATTTTTCTTGCGTTAAATCTGTATTTAATTTTTGAGCTAAATCTGGACGACCAACATCACCAATAAATAAAGTATCTCCTGTAAAAATTGCATAATCTTTACCGTTTTCATCTTTCAATAAATACGTTGTACTCTCCATTGTATGACCTGGCGTGTGTAAAGCTGTAATAGTTATATTTCCTAAAGAAAAAACTTCGCCATCAGTTGCGATGTGTGCATCAAAATTTGGTTCAGCAGTTGGACCATAAATAATTGTAGCACCAGTTTTTTGAGCTAAATCTACATGTCCAGAAACGAAGTCTGCATGAAAATGCGTTTCGAAAATGTATTTGATTTTTGCATTGTCTTTTGTCGCTTGATCGATATAAGATTGTGTTTCTCTCAACGGATCAATAATTGCAACTTCACCATTGCTTTCTATATAATAAGCACCTTGCGCAAGACATCCGGTGTAAATTTGTTCAATTTTCATAAGAATGATTTAGTGTGTAAAAATACAAATATTTAAATTTAGAATTTTCCTCTGATGGATGAATTCTGATACTTTTCTTCTATTTAAACTCAAATAAGATTGATAGTTAGCCTAAAATTTATGAATGAAATCATAGGTTATTTGGCAATCTTTTTTAGATTAATAAATAATTCAGTTTTTGCTCTTGGTGGAATAGAATTGTAACAATTTTCCATGACTTTGAAATCAAAATAATCGTTGAAATACGTCTGATATTCAGTTTTATCACCTCCAAAAGGCGGCGTGTCATTTCCGAATTCTCTGTTGAATAATACACCAACTAATTTTCCGTTTTCGGCTAGTAGTTCATTCATTTTGATGCTATAACTTTGACGTAATTTTGGATCTAACGCACAGAAAAAAGTTTGTTCTAAAATCAAATCAAACTCACCATCTAACTCAAAAAAATCTTGATGAAGAACTTTGATATTGGGATTATGTTTAAATTTTTCTTTAATTTTTTCGACTACAATTTCCGAAATGTCAATCAACGTAATATTTGTAAAACCTTGTTCCAAAAGGTATTCTGCTTCGTAAGCATTTCCGCAACCAGGAATCAAAATACGGATATTTTTATCTTCTAATTGATCGATATACTCTTTTAGCGGAGTAGAAGGAGCTTTTAAATCCCAACCAGTTTGATTTGTGGTGTATTTATCGTTCCAAAAATTTTCGTTCAGTTCCATACTTTAAATTATTGAATTATAAATTCTTCGATGAACATAAAAATTGCCATTAAAATAATAAAGATAGCAAATGTTCGCTTTAGAAATTGTACCGGTAAAAATTTGTTGATGTAGGTTCCGACAAGAATTCCAACCATAGAAATTCCAATGAAAACACTCAAGAAACTCCAGTCAATTTTGATGTGTAAAGCATCACCAATAAAAAATCCGATAAGTGAATTGATGGCAATAATTACCAATGAAGTTGCCGAAGCTCTTTTCATATCTAATTTTGCAACCATCATTAATGCCGGAACAATCAAAAAACCTCCGCCAGCACCAACCATTCCTGTTAATCCTCCGATTAAAAATCCTTGAATTAATAAAACAGGATTTAGCTTATCATTTTTCTGATCAATTTGCTCTTCTTTCTTGCCTTTTAGCATAGAAATAGCTGCGAAAACCATTAGAATAGCGAATAAACCAAACATTGCCATTCGACGTGTGACGATAAAATCGCCTATAGAAAATAAATTACTTGGTAGAGCAGGAATTAAAAATGCCCGAACCAATGTAATTCCAACAACAGCTGGTAATCCAAATTGAAAAACGACTTTCCAATCAACCATTTTTTGCGAAGCTTGCTTTATTCCTCCAATCAATCCTGTTGATCCAACGATGCATAATGAATAAGCAGTAGCAATTTTTTCGTCGAAATGAAAAATATACGCTAAAATAGGAACGGCTAAAATAGATCCACCACCACCAAGAACTCCCATAATTAGTCCGATGAAGAAGGCGCCTACAAAACCAAAAAACTCTATAAAATCCATTTTTTTTCTCTCGATTTTTACAAATCTATAGCAAATACAATAACAATTACTATAGGTATATTATGAAATATTGTTGTAAATTAATACAAATGCCTACTAAATCAATAGACGTGTATTATTTTACTTTTTTTAATTATTATGCAAATTTGGTGTAACATTTTCAAAAAAACTGCTACTAATGTTACATAAGCATAATAGATAAAAAACTTAAAAACTACTAAATGAAGAAAATTTTTATGTCTATCTTATTTGCAGGATCAGCGTTATTTGGTCAGCAAATAAAATTTGATGAGTATACTCTACCAAACGGATTGCATGTTATCCTTCATCAAGATAATTCTGCTCCAGTTATTACAACAGGTGTTATGTATCACGTAGGTTCGAAAGATGAGCAAGTTGGTAAAACAGGTTTTGCACACTTTTTTGAGCATTTATTATTCGAAGGAACAGAGAACATCAAAAGAGGGGAATGGTTCAAAATTGTTTCTTCTCACGGAGGTTCTAACAATGCGAATACAACAACAGATAGAACATATTATTACGAAACTTTTCCATCAAATAATTTAGAATTAGGATTATGGATGGAATCTGATCGTTTGCGTCAACCAATTATCAATCAAATTGGTGTCGATACACAAAAAGAAGTTGTAAAAGAAGAAAAACGTTCTCGTTTAGACAATCAACCTTATGGTAAATTTTCGTACGGAGAAGCAGTTAATCCTCACGTTTTCAAAAAACACCCTTACCGTTGGAGTGTAATTGGTTCTTTTGAGGATTTAAGTAATGCGAAATTAGATGATTTCAAACACTTTAGTCAAACTTTTTATGTGCCAAACAATGCTGTATTAGTTGTTGCGGGTGATTTTAATAAAGACGAAGCAAAGAAATTAATTGAGAAATATTTTGGTGTAATTCCAAGAGGAAAAGATGTTGTGAAAACGGTTGTAAAGGAAGATCCAATTACATCAGAAATTCGTGCAACAGAATATGATGCAAATATTCAGATTCCTTTATTGGCGATTAATTATCGTACGCCAGATAACAAATCAAAAGATGCTTATGCATTAGAAATGTTATCAAGCTATTTAACAGGTGGAAAATCATCAGTTTTATATAAAAAATATGTTGACGAGAAAAAAGAAGCATTACAAATTTTTGCTTTCAATCGTCAAATGGAAGATTACGGAATTTATTCAATCGGAATTTTACCACAAGGAGAAGTTTCTTTGGATAAATTAGAAGGAGATTTACAACAAGATATAGAAAAAGTTCAAACAAATTTGATTTCTGAAGAGGATTACCAAAAAATCTTAAATGGAATTGAAAATAGTTTTGTGGCTTCAAAATCGGGTGTTCAAAACATTGCACATGCTTTAGCGGATGCTTATATGTTGGGCGGAGATACAAATAAAATCAACGAAGAATTGAAAATTTATCAATCTGTAACAAGAGAGGATATTCGTAATGTTGCTAAAAAGTATCTAAACAAAAACCAACGTGTAATTATTCATTATTTACCAGAATCTAAAAAAGCTGCAAAATAAAAAACAACCGAATTATGAAAACAAAAATATTATCTCTTGCAATCGCTTTTATGGCAGTTAGCTTAAATGCACAAGTGGCGATTCCAATGCCAAAACCAGGTCCAGCACCAACGGTTAATTTAGGAAAATCGAACGAATTCAAATTAAAAAATGGTTTAACAGTTATCGTTGTTGAAAATCATAAATTACCACGAGTTTCTGCGACATTAACAATCGATAATCCTCCATTTGCATTAGGTGCAAAAAAAGGAGCAGAGTCTTTGTTAGGCGAAATGTTGGGAACAGGAACAAAAACAAAATCCAAAGATGATTTCAATAAGCGTATTGAGTTTTTAGGTGCTCGCGTTAATTTTTGGGAAGAAGGAGCTTCTGCAAGTTCTTTGACTAAATACTTTAACGAGATTTTTGGTTATATGGCTGATGGAGCTATGAATCCAAACTTTACCGAAAGTGAATTTGCTGATGTTAAAAAACGTTACATCGAAGGTTTAAAAGCTGACGAAAAATCTGTAGAAGCTGCAGCATCTCGCGTTTCGAATATATTAGTTTACGGAAAAAATAATCCTTTCTCAGAATTTGATACACCAGCCCAAATTGAGAAAATTACATTGCAAGATGTGAAGGATTACTACAATACCTACTACAAACCAAACAATGCTTATTTGATTGTTGTTGGAGATATTTCGACAAAAGATGTAAAAGCATTGGCGGAGAAAAACTTTGATTCTTGGCAAACAGGAAAATTAAATATTCCAGCATTTCCAAAAGTAGAAGAAGTTACAAAAACGGAATTAAATGCGATTAACATGCCGAATGCAGTGCAATCTGTGGTTTCGGTTTCGTATCCAGTTCAGTTGACAAAGAAAGATCCAGATTATTATGCAGCGTTAATTGCGTCATCTATTTTAGGAGGAGATTTCAATTCAAAATTGAATATGAATCTTCGTGAAGCGCATGGTTGGACATATGGAGCACGTGGAGGAGTTTCTGATTCTCGTTACGTTGGGCGTTTCAATACTAATGCAACTGTTCGTAATGAAGTAACTGATTCTGCAATTGTTGAGACGATGAAAGAAATCAAAGGAATGACGTTAAACAAAATTGATCAACAAACGTTGAATGATGTAAAAGCGAAATTCTTAGGAAACTTTATTTTGACTTTAGAAAGTCCTTCTACAGTTGCGAGTCAAGCTTTAACTAAAAAAACAAATCAATTATCAGATAGTTTTTATGCAGATTATATCAAAAATATTAATGCAGTAACAATTGATGATGTTTTACGAGTTTCGAAAAAATATTTCCGTCCAGATCAAGCAAAAATCAATGTAACAGGGAAATTAGAGCAAATTGCTCCAGCTTTAGAAAAATTAGGCTACCCAGTTAATTATTACGATTCTTTCGGAAATAAAATAGATAAACCAACTTCTGGTGCAAAAACTACAACAGTTACTGTCGCTCAAATTACAGATAATTATTTTAAAGCTATTGGTGGTGCGGACAAAGTGAAAGCTGTAAAATCGATTGCTCAAAAAGGAAAAATTGAGACAATGGGAATGAGTGGAGATTATGCCATAAAAAATGCGGCACCTAATAAAACTGCAACTGAATTCACGATTATGGGAATGACTATTAAACAAGTTTTTGATGGTCAAAAAGGTTATATGTCTCAAGCAGGTCAAAAAATGGATTTACCAGCAGATATGACAGCTCCTTTGTTTAAGACAAATTCATTATTTACACCTTTGTCAGAGGGTTATAAAACAGCTAAAGTAGAAGGAATCGTTTCTGAAAATGGAGTTGAGTATTATAAAGTTGTTGCTGCTGATATTGATCGTACTGATTTTTATGATGTAAAAACAGGTTTGTTAATGAAATCTGAGCAAAAAATGAAATCTCCACAAGGAGATATGATTGCAACGACAATTAACAAAGGATATAAAACGTTTGATGGAATATTAATGCCTTCTGAAATGATAACGGAAACAGGTCAGCAAACGATCAAAATTGTTATTGATACAACAGAAATTAATAAAAACGTTTCTGACACAGATTTTAAATAAACAATTCTTTTAAATATTTTTCAAATTAAAAAGGTAATCCGAGTTTTTGGATTGCCTTTTTTAGTTTTATAAAATATAAGCTTCTTCTAAGAATCTATTTAATATAGATTTCTCTAACGTCTAGGTTTTAAAAATTATATTTAATGATTATTAAAACCAAAATAAAAAAGCTCACCTTTCGATGAGCTTTTAACATTTATAATATTCAAAGAAATTAATCTTTTGATTTTACATGGTAAACTTTGTTTTGGAAATACCAAGCTGCAATAGATAAAACTAACATTGCGACTGCTGTTGCAGGAACCCAAAATGGAATTGGAATTGGATCTCCGGCTGCGTATGAATGTAATCCAGATAAGTAATAGTTAACGCCAAAATACGTCATAATTACTGTCCAAACAGCCCACATTGCAGCGATGTTAAAAGTTAATTTCCCTCTTAATCCTGGAACTAAACGCATGTGTAAAACAACTGCATAAACAATTACAGAAACGAAAGCCCAAGTTTCTTTTGGATCCCAAGACCAGTAACGTCCCCAAGATTCGTTTGCCCACATACCACCTAAGAATGTACCAACAGTAAGTAAGAAAATTCCAATTGTTAATGACATTTCAGAAACGTAAGTCATTTCTTTTAGTGAAATTTCAATCTTTTTATTTGGTTTAATCATCATGATAATTAATGAGAAAACTCCTAAAATAGCACTTAATCCAAAGAAACCATAAGATGAAACGATAATCGCAACGTGTACAATTAACCAATACGATTTTAGAACTGGTACTAATGGTGTAATTTGTGGATCTAACATAGAACCTCCGTGCGCAAATCCCATCATAATTACAGCAACCATAGCTCCTGTTGTTGGAATAAATGCGTTTCGGTTTTTGTATAATAACAATCCAGCTAAAACACTAATCCATGAAATAAATACAATGGCTTCGTAACCGTTAGACCAAGGTGCGTGTCCCGTTAAATACCAACGAACACCAAGTCCTGCGGCTTGTATGATAAAGACAATAAATATTAATCCCAAACAAACATTGATAATTCGATGCAGTGCTTTGCTTTCTGAAAATAACTGAATGAATGATAAAATCATTAAGACTCCACCAACCATACAATAAGCAATCATCACCCAAAAGAAAACGTTGTATTTATTGTATAACACCTCAATCTCAACTTTTGTTGGAGAAGGCACAACATTTTTACCCCATTTTTGTTGGTATTTATCGATATAATCTACTGCATTATCTGCAGGCGTCCAATTACCATTTTCTAATCCTTTCGAAACCATGTTAAAATAAACACTAATCATTCCAAGTGCCATTGTATCGATTTCTACAGGATTTTCTTGTGTTTGATAAATCCAAGAAGTCCAACGCTCTGAAGGATCATTCTGAACTGGAATTATTTTTAATTGATAACCTTTTGCAGTTTGATCTAAAATATTGAAACGCTCTGTAACTTTAATCACTTCCTCATCAAATTTAGAACGCTCTGAAGGTTTTCTTGAGAATGCTTCGTTATAGGCTTTGTCTAATTTGAAACGAGTCGTTTTTGGATCAATCAAATTCATTAAAGATGTGTAACCATCTTCGTTTGCGCTTGTAATCTTCTTTAAACGATCACCTCCTTTATCACCAACTTCAATCATTGGAGCATTTACCCAATAAGCAGGATCTAATTGCAAAGAAATAAACCATTTATTGGCAGATAATCCGTGAAATTTATCTTTTTTGTAAACTTTTCTAAGAATTTCTAAAGCTTGCGTATTAACAGGTTTTATACGTCCTTCGATATCTTGTGTAAGTAAATGACCAAATTTATCAGCGTGTTCGTCCGGAATTTTTACATTCTTTGCTAATTCATCTCCATCAGCCATTTTTGTAGAAAAACTACCAATGTGTTCTGATGAATGAACATTACCTTTTTCCGAATCAGTCTGAATTTTTTGATGTCCATTTTTTCCTCCATCAGTAGTACTAGGATTTTGAGCAAATGCTAATCCAGAAAGTAAAAATAGTGGAAGTAAGATATTTACTTTTTTGGTATGTAAACTTTTTAATAAAGAGTTTAATTGTGTAAAACGAGTTCCTTTCCAGAATAATGAAACAAACATTCCTCCAAATAATAAGAAGTATCCTAAATAGGTAATGTTAGTTCCCCACCAGTCTTGGTTAACTTGTAAAATAGTTCCGTCTTCTGTTGGGAAATAACTCGATTGGAAGAAACGGTAACCTTTATAATCCATTACATTGTTCATATAAATGTGATGTTTTGTTTCTTTTCCTTCGTCGATAACTGTAATGTTAGATTCGAAAGAAGAAGGATTTGTAGAACCAGGGTAACGATCTAAAATAAAGTCATCTAAACGAATACTAAATGGAACTTTTACTAATTTAGAACCGTAACCTAACGAAATATTCATTCCGTCAATTTGTACGTCAGCAGAATAATTTGTGACACCTTTTCCTCCAACAATTGTTACTGTATCGCGTTTATCACCAACAATAACTTCGGCTCTAATTGCACCAGGAAGATTTTTTTCTTCTGCTTTAAATTTAGAACCTTGTCGATATAAAACTTCACCTTTGAAAGCCGGATTTGGAACTACAAATTGCGCTCCGTTGATTGTATATAACGAACGTAATTTTAATGGAGCAGGGACATTAAACTCAACTTTTCCAGCACCTTCTTGCAATTTCTGCATGTCTGTAATTTGTCCAACTTGTTGTCCAGCCATTTGCACATATTCTCCTTCGAAAGGCGATTTGATAACCAAATTTTCTCCTTCTCCAGTAATTTGTACCGCACCATCTTGTGGTCTATTGTACGAAACTAAAGTTCCATTAACACTTTTGATTTCACCATTTCTGATGAAAACAGAATTACGTCCAGTTTGTCCAACTGTCACGATTTCTAAAACATTAATTCCTTCTTTTTTTCTTACAACTGTATCTAAAGCGTGAGGTACGTAATCAAAAGTTTTTAATTTAATGACTTTATCTTTGAACTGATATTCACCTTCAAAGTGTCTACGGAACAAAGAACTTGTACTATCTTTTCTGTCAAAATACGTCATGTTGTATTGATGATTATCGTATGCTAAACGTTGTGTACCATCATCAACCATCATCTTGAAATAAGATTTGTACGATGTAATTTCGTTACTTGTTCCTCCTTCTGGAATAGGCATTTCACCCTCGAAACTGATGTAACGAGTAATTCCTCCTCCAATAAAAATAAACAAAAATGCTAAGTGGAAAACCAATAAAGGCAATTTTTCCTTTGACCATAATCGGTATCGTTTGATATTCATTAAGAACAAAACGATCAACCAAATCATTAATACCTCAAACCACTTTGCCTCGTAAATAACAGCTTTTGCAGTAGCCGTATCGTAGTCATTTTCAATGAAAGTGGCATAACCCATGGCGATTGCGTAGATGAATAGCAAGACCGTCATGGTTCTGGTAGAAAATAGATATTTTTCTAATTTACTCATTACTTATAATTGATTTACAAAAATAGGTGAGTTTATCAGATAAAGCATTAAAACTTAAATGATTTTTATTAGAATCAATGAGTTAATAGAATGTTAAATATATTGCACCGAAATTGATTTTAAATATGTGAAAAACATACTATTAATCAGAAATGTTTATAAAAAAGTATTTTCTTCAAAAATAATTTGTTAAGAAAATATTTAGAAATATCAAAAACATATCTTAAAAGGAATAACTTTTGTTAAAGCACAATAACCAATTATAATGATATGAAAAAATTAACTCAAATTTTATGTGCTGGAGCTTTCATTTTTGCTTTAGCAAGTTGTCATAACAGCAAGGCTGTTGCATACCAAAAAGATAATGGTACAGGCGGTTATACCGAAGAAAAGGTAAACAATGATACGTATATTGTTAGTTTTGATGGAAACGAATACAATAAAAAAGACAAAACGTTTGACTATGCTTTGTTGAGAGCAGCAGAAATTGGTCAGCGTAATAATTTTGATTATTTTGCAATTTTAAGTACGGTGAACGATAAAGTCTTGGAAAAAAGTAACAGCTATACAAAGTTAGATAATAATGATACGTGGCTGAAAGTACAATATTTCAAAAACAGTAAACCAATAAAATTTCAAACGGTTTATGAACCAGCTGTTGTAATAAAAGATTTGCATAAAAAATATAAAATTAAATAAGGATACAAACCACTCATTTGAGTGGTTTTTTTTTTGAATAAATTAACATTTTCGATGACACAATGTGGCGTTTTAACTTCTCAACTTTGTATTATGTTCGCATTGATAGATTGTAATAATTTTTACGCCAGTTGCCATCGTGTTTTTCAACCGAAGCTTCTTCATCAGCCAATTGTAGTATTGTCTAATAATGATGGTTGTGTAATTTCGCGTTCTGCCGAAGCGAAGTTAGCTGGAATTCCAATGGGTGCGCCTGCGCATCAATTTCAACGTATTTTTGAACAGAAAAAAATCAAAGTTTTTTCGTCAAATTATCAATTATATGCGGATATGAGCAATCGTGTAATGTCGATTTTATCGTTGTATTCGCCCGATCAAGAAATTTATTCGATAGACGAATGTTTCTTAAAATTGAATGGATTTGATCGTTTTGATTTGAAAAATTACGGATTAGAAATCAAATCTAAAATTTATCAGTTTACAAAATTGCCAGTTTGTGTTGGAATTGCACCAACTAAATCCTTGGCGAAATTAGCGAATCATATTGCGAAAAAATTTCCAGAAGTTCATCAAGGAGTTTATGTTATTCAGACTCAAGAACAAATCCATAAAGCGTTAAAATGGTTAAATATCGAAGATGTTTGGGGAGTTGGTAGACGAATGTCACGACGTTTGAGAATGATTGGTGTCAATAAAGCGTTGGACTTTGTACAATTAAAAGATGATTTTCTTCGGAAAGAATTTTCGATAGTAGGTTTGCGTTTGAAAAAAGATTTGTTAGGTGAAGCGGTGTTAGATTTAGAAGCGATTTCGGCAAAGAAAAGTATTGCAACGACGCGTAGTTTTGAAGAATATACCAACGATTTTGAATATGTAAAAGAGCGTGTTGCTACTTTTGCGGTTTCGTGTGCAGAGAAACTTCGGAAACAGAATTCGTCTTGCAATTTGGTTACAGTTTTTATTCAGACCAATAATTTTGATAGAAATAAACCGCAATATTACCGTACAATTTCGGTCCATTTACCTTACGAATCGAATTCAAGTATTACGTTGTCCAAATTTGCAATTAAAGCGTTTGAGCAAATTTATAAAGATGGTTATGAGTACAAAAAGGCTGGAGTAGTGGTATCTGGAATTGTTTCGTCAGATCAAAAACAATTATCGCTTTTTGAAGAAGAAAATCCAAATCATCCAGATTTGATGAAAGTCATCGATTTGTTGAACAAAAAATTTGGTGCAGCAAAAATAAAATTAGCTTCGCAAGATTTGAATAAAACGTGGAAAATGCGTCAAAATAATTTATCACCTTGTTATACAACGAAGTGGAAAGATTTGTTGGTGGTGTATTAAATGATAGAAAAATGAATGGAGAGATAAAAATGTTAGACAAAGAACTCAATCTTTTTGTGATAAATACAGATGGTGAGAAAAAATATATTCCGAATTTTGGTCATGTAAATGCTGGATTTCCTTCACCTGCAGAAGATTTTGTAGATGATAAAATAAGTTTGGATGAACGTTATTTAACGCATCCCGAATCTATTTTTTTGATTGTCGTTGGTGGAGATTCGATGTATCCTGTTTATCAAAAAAATGATATTTTGGTGATTCGGACAGATCTTATTCCGTTGCATCATGATGATATTATTGTTTCCGTTAATAATGAAGATTATACGTTGAAACGTTTTGATAAAATAAACAATAAATTAATAGCAATAAATCCAAATTACAAAGATTGTGTACAAATACACGAAAATGATGAGGTGGTTATTTTAGGTGTTGTGGGTGTTTTGGTACGAGAAAAAACGAATAGAATTTAAACCTTTGTTGTAACTTTTTTATAAAACATGCATCTTAATAGTAAAGATATGATGTTATGAGAAAATTTATTTTATTGTGTTTTGCAGTGATGTTGGTACAATCTTGTGTGACAATTTCAACTGTTTCTAATGTGTCAACGAATGCGTCAAGATATTTGAGTATTGATGGAATTTATAAAACAGAAGGAACAACATATTCGGCAACAAAAGTGATTAGACGAAATAATAATCAAATCGTTTTGGACTTTACACAAATGCAAGGAGAAGTTTATTATTTCTTGAAAACAAATCAAGATATAGAACTTGAATTAGATTATGAAGTGAAACAAAAAAATGGTTTAATGGATTTCTCGATAGTAGATTATACAGGAAAAGAATTAACTCAAATAGGTAGTGCTTCGAAAGGAAAAATGAATAAAAAAGAATCTATTCATTTAGAATCTTATAAAAGTTATAGAATCAATTTTAAAGGAGATGAGTTTAAAGGAAAAGTATCTGTTCAGTTAAATAATAAATAAAAATAAATAAGGTCGAGTTTTACTCGACCTTATTTATTTTTATTGAAATGCTCCAATTGTAGGAGTTGTTCCTCGTGGTTGTCCATTGTAATCTAACGGATATTGTTGTGCAAAAGTTACTTTTCCTTTCCCTTTTGCTGGCGATTCGTTTTTCACCGCTAATTTATTTGCAAAATATTCTGTATTTTCAAACATCGGATCCAACGTAATACTTGCCAAGAAATTTGGCGCAGTTGTGACATTTAACGTTGAAGTATCTACATTATGAATAATATTGGTATCAAATAAATAATTGAAAGCCGCACCATCTTTTTTATCCAATAAAATAGCATTCGGCGTATTATCATTATAAAAAATACAATTCCCGAAGGTTGCTTTTGTTAAAGCCGAAACATTTTTATCATTGTTTTCATTACTCAAGAAAAGTGAATAAGCTGGACCAGCACCTGTCGCAAAATGGTAATAATTGGCAAAAGTAGAATGATAAAATTCGTACGAACCTCCATATTCTATTGCTAAAGTTGCCAAATTACTATTATTCATCACTAAATTGTAACCTGTAATTGTAGCGTTTGTAGCTAAAATTCCATACGATTGATTATTGACAATTTTGGCGTTACTAATATCTAATTTCGAGTTATTTACGTGTAAACCAGTATCCGCACCAATAATTTTTGTATAATTGATTTTCGATGTACTATTTGGAGCTAATTCGATTTTGTTCCATTGATCAGGAATCGAATCGTATTTGTTGTCATGACGCGCCGAACGAAATTTTACTTCTTCATTCAAAGCTCCATTCACAGTAAGTTTTGCATTGTTTCCAATTGTTAAACTTGCTCCTTTTTTGAAATAAACTTTAGCTCCTTTATCAATTGTTAAATCACTTGTAACCGTTAAATTTCCATCAATTACTTGGGCTTCGTTCACATTCCAATTTGCAGAAGAAATTGTAGCATCTTTTGTATGAATTTTAGCTTTTTCTATCCAAGAAAGTAACTTAATTTTTTTAGAAGAATTAGTTGTTTCAAAATTAATTTCGTCATCGTAAAGTGGATTAAGAGGCGCTTCTTGTGCATTTACTTCAACAAAAATAAATAAACTATCTTTTTTGCGAATCGGTACATTTTCGAAACTTGTTCCTGCTTTTCCGTCTACATTTATATTGAAAAATGAATTATTTCCACGTGTCAAATATATTTTTGGAATTACGCGATCATCATTCTCAGGATTATAAATTTTAAGAAGATAAGTTTCAGATTTAGAAAAATTATATACGGTATCTACGGAAACGGTATCTTTGCTAAAACGCAATTCAGAACTAATAGGATCATAGTCAAAATCATCGCGACAAGATTGAAAACCAATCAAAGAAGCAATACCAAGTCCGGCGATTAATGTTTTTACGTTCATAAAGTTATGATTCATTATATAAGTTTAAACAGCAAATAATAGGTTTTATTGTAGATGGACAAAGATAAAAATTAGATTTTTATGAATAGATTCACCAAAAATATTTGTACGAATTACTAAAATGTTTATATTTGCACCACGAAAAATGTGTACAAGAAGTGCAGGTTTAATTTTAAGAAGCCCATTACACTCGAAATTAAATTTGCTTAACGTATTGTTTTAAATGTTTTTTCAATAAAATTGATTGTAACATTCTGTAAATAATATTATCTTTGCACTCCAATAAAGTTAACAAAGAAGATTAAAAAAATGAAAAAAGATATCCACCCAACAAATTACCGTTTGGTAGCATTCAAAGATATGTCTAACGAAGATGTATTCATCACAAAATCTTGTGCTGATACTAAAGATACATTAGTTGTTGACGGAGTAGAGTACCCATTAATCAAAATGGAGATTTCTTCTACATCTCACCCATTTTACACAGGTAAATCTAAATTGGTTGATACTGCAGGACGTATCGACAAATTCAGAAGCAAATACGCTAAAAAAGGATAAGAATAGGCAACTATTTGCAATCTTTAAAATATATCAAAAACCTACAAGAATTTCTTGTAGGTTTTTTTAGTTTAATCAGGTTTTAATTATAAATTTGTAACGTTATATTAACACAAAAAATAGTTAACTCACATGTCTTTATTCGACAATACACAGTTTGCTTTCGAATCGAAATCAGATAAAGATTTAAAGAAAGCGTATTACTTATACAAGTTAATCGGAAGCCCCGCATTGACAAGTTTTGGAACTAAGTTTTTTAATTTACCATTTGCGGTAGATATCCCATTTGTAAAACCTGTAATTCGTGAAACAATCTACAAACAATTTGTAGGAGGAGAAACGGCAGAACAAGGTGTGGTTGTCGCAAATGAATTATTTAAATATCACGTAAGTTCTATTTTAGATTATTCTATCGAAGGATTAACAGAAGAAAAACAATTTGACGAAGTTCGTGACGTTATGTTACACTTGGTTGATTTAGCAAAATCTAATCAATCAATTCCATTTGTAGTTTTTAAACCAACTGCATTTGGTCGAATCGAATTATTTGAAAAAGTAGGAAAGAAACAAACGTTAACTGCAGAAGAAGAAAAATCTTGGGCAAATATTCGTCAACGTTTCGAGGCTGTATGTCAAAAAGGATATGAGTTAGATGTTAATATCATGGTAGATGCAGAAGAAACTTGGATGCAAGGTTCTGCAGATGATTTGACTGACGAAATGATGGTGAAATATAACACAAAGCGTGCTTTAGTTTGGAATACGTTGCAAATGTATCGTCATGATCGTTTGGCTTATTTGAAAGAAATGTATGCAAAAGCAGAACGCGAAGGATATTTCTTAGGATTCAAAATTGTGCGTGGAGCATATATGGAGAAAGAACGTGCACGTGCGCAAGCTGAAGGTTATCCATCTCCAATTCAACCAAACAAAGAAGCTTCGGATAGAGATTATAACTTAGCGTTAGAATTTATTGCTTCTCATCATGAACGTTTTGGTTTATTCGCAGGTTCGCACAATGAAGAAAGTTGCGAATTGTTAATCAAATTGATGAACGAAAACGGAATCGAGAAAAATAATCCAAATTTTTGGTTTGGACAATTATTCGGAATGAGTGATAATATTTCATTCAACTTGGCGCATTTAGGATACAATATTGCTAAATATTTACCATATGGACCAATCAAAGAAGTAATGCCTTACTTGGTTCGTCGTGCGCAAGAAAATACATCTGTTGCAGGACAAACTGGACGAGAATTGATGTTGATCGAAAAAGAATTAGAGCGTCGTAAAAAATCGAAATAATCGTGTTTTTATATCAAGCAAAAATCCACTCAATTTGAGTGGATTTTTTAATTAATTATTATTTTTCTTGATTTTAATCTTGCCTTTATGTTCGTGATACATCATACAAGTTGCTTTATTTTCTAACTCTTTGCATGTTTTTTCAAAATCATAAATAACACTTACTATTTCACCTTCTTTTTTGTCCGAAAGCATTTCATTATTACAAACCAAATAATCCTCTTTATCATCAACACGAATGTAAGTTCCTGTACAATCTCTCACAATTGTTCCTGTAAATAATCGATCGTGTTTGATATTTGTACTACAAGAAGATAGGGCTAAAGTAAAGAGAGTAGTTAATGTGAAAAGTAGTTTCATATTTTGATAAATTAATAATCATAAATATAAAGTTTTTTATAGAGTAAATAAATAGAGCTTAACTATTTTAAAAACTTTTTTCATTAAAATTTAGAATAACCAACATCATCGAATCTTGTAAAGAAGTCACTTGATGAATAACTTTTGGCGGAAGAATATATTCGTCAAATTCTTTTAGATTGACAATCTCAATTTTTGAGTCAATTTCTATTTCACCTTTCAACATCAAAATTTTTGCATTTACAGGTAATTGATGATCGATTAATTTCAAACCTTTTTTCAGTCCAAAAGCAACAACACGCGTATCATCATTTCTGAAAATGATTTTTATAATTGGTTTTTCCGATTCCGAAATCTGATCTAAAATGGCATGTAACATAATGATAGTTTTTGAATTCTCTTAAAATTAGTATTAATTCTTCAAACTGTCTGAAAATGAAATATTAATAATTTGTGAAATTTTAAGCAATGGTAATCTTCATTCTTAACACAAAAAAATGTTTAACTTGCGTTTTTAATCCTATAAAATGACAATTAATTATTTTGCCGAAATTATTTTACCCCTTTCATTAAATGGAACATTTACGTATCATCTTTCTGAAATTGATTTACAGCAAATTAAAGTTGGTCAGCGTGTTTCCGTGCCTTTCGGAACGCAAAAATTATATACAGGAATTGTACATTCTATTCATCAAAATGCACCAGAGTTATACAAAACAAAGGCGATTCATGCTTTTTTGGATGACGTACCTTTGGTCACGCAAACACAAATTAATTTTTGGGAATGGATGGCAAATTATTATATGTGTTCGTTGGGTGATGTTTTCAGAAATGCTTTTCCTTCTGCGTTAAAATTAGAATTTCAAACTTTTGTTCGATTAATTAATCCAAATTATGAAACAATTGAAGAATTAAATGATTATGAATTTTTAGTTTTTGAAGCATTGAAATTAAGAGAAATAATTTCGGTTGAAGAAGCAGCTTTAATTGTGGATGAAAAATCAGCAATTCCAACACTTAAATTATTAATTGATAAAGGAATTATTCGATTAGATGAAAAACTTAACGAAAAATATACGCCAAAAATTGATAATTATGTCAGATTACATCCTGATTTAAAAGGAAATGAAACTGCTTTTATTGAGATTTTAAATCAATTAAATAAAGCGCCAAAACAGCGCGAAACTTTGTTGCAATTGATTACATTAGAGACGCAATTACAAGAAAAACCGCTAAAAGTGGCAGATTTTGTAAAACAAGGAGCGACAAATGCAGTACTTAAATCGTTAGCAGAAAAAGGAGCGGTCGAAATTTATCAACATCAAACTTCTCGTGTAGAAGAACAGGAGAAAGATGTAACTGAGATTTCAGAATTGACATTGAAACAAACTGCTGCTCTAAATCAAATTAAAGAAGATTTTAAAGATAAATCGACTGTTTTGTTGCATGGTGTAACATCAAGTGGAAAGACAGAAATTTATCTAAAATTGATGGAGCAAGTAATTGCGAAAGGAAATAAAGTGTTGTATTTATTGCCAGAAATTTCGGTCACAACGCAAATTGTTCATCGCATTAAAAAACATTTTGGAGAAAGAGTAGGAGTTTATCATTCGAAATTCAATCAAAATGAACGTGTCGAATTGTGGCAAAAAACCTTGAATGGTGATTTCGATATTATCATTGGTCCACGAACAGCGTTGTATTTGCCTTTTGATAATTTGGGAATGATTATCGTCGACGAAGAGCACGAATCGTCTTACAAGCAGATGGATATAAAACCATTTTTTCATGCACGCGATATGGCGATGTTGCTTGGAGGAATGATGAACGCAAAGGTTTTGTTAGGTTCGGCGACGCCTTCGGCTGAAAGTTATTATAATGCAAAAAATAAAAAATATGGTTATGTCGAATTAACGGAACGTTTTGGAAACATAAAATTGCCCGAAATTAATTTGGTTGACCTCAAAAAAGCGCAAAAGGAAAAAGAAATTACAGAAGATATTTCACATACACTTCGTGATGAAATTTTCAATCAATTGCATCAAAAAAAACAAGTCATTTTGTTTCAGAATCGGCGTGGATATGCACCGATTATGGAATGTAATACGTGTGGTCATACGCCCGAATGTCCAAATTGTGATGTCAGTTTAACATATCATAAATTCTCGAATCAACTAAAATGTCATTATTGTGGTTATGCGCAAGCGAAACCCTTGCGTTGTCCAAGTTGTGGTTCGCACGAATTGAATACAAAAGGTTTGGGAACGGAGCAGATAGAACAGCAAGTTCAAACGATTTTTCCTGATGCAAAAGTTCGAAGAATGGATGTAGATTCGATGCGCGGGAAATTTGCTTACGAAAAATTAATTGAAGATTTCGAGAATAAAGAAATTGATATTTTAATTGGAACGCAAATGATTACAAAAGGTTTTGATTTTGGAAATGTTAATTTTGTTGGTGTTATTCGAGCGGATTCTTTGTTGAATTTTCCAGATTTTAGAGCGCACGAAAAAGCATTTCAATTGTTAACGCAAGTTTCTGGTCGTGCAGGTCGTAGACAAGAGCAAGGAAAAGTATTGATTCAATCTTTTCAACCTGAACATCAGATTTTGCAAAATGTTACAACTTACAGTTATGCGCCAACGATGAAGGATATTTTGTATGAGCGCAAAGAATTTTTGTATCCGCCTTATTCTCGGTTAATCAAGTTGCGTTTCAAGCATAAAAATAAAGAACGTTTGGATAAAACAGCGGCTCAATTGGTTGTTTTGCTTAAACCAAGTTTTGATGCAAAATGTTTACTTGGTCCTGAAGCGCCTTCGATTGGACGAATCAATAATTTGTATATCACAGATGTGATGATTAAAATTCGACCAAATCAATCACCTCAAAAAGTAAAAGATTTAATTCAATCAAAAATAGATCAACTGCATACAATTGCGGCTTTTCGCTCTGTACGAATTGATGTAGATGTAGATCCAGTTTAAAATAAAAACCTCCCAAAAGTTAACTTTTGGAAGGTTTTTTTGTTAAGATTCTAGGCTTCTTAAATATTGTTGTTGCAAAGATCGACGTCTACCTTTCATAAATAAGAATAGATTTAGCATTAACATTATTCCTAAATAAATGGCGAATCCTCCAATTTTTGTGCTTAATCTTACAATTAAATCTTCGGTTGTTGCGATAGAAGTCATGTAAACAATTAGCATGGCGAAACCAATATTCAAAAGATAAAAACCAATTTTGAACAATGAATTTGTTGCGCTTGCAATATCTTCTTTTTGATGAAAAATATCGTACATAAATATTTTTCCATTTTTGAATAAAACGTTAGAAACTGCGATTGTCATTAATATTGCCACTGGTAAGTAAACCAAATATGCAATTAGATTGTAATTTGTCATAATTTGTTGTGTTTAAGTGTTTATTTTTTTGCTTTTTCTTGCGATATAAATAATCGATAAATTAATAAAATGTAATATTCCGAGAATTAATAATATAAATCCAATTTTGTAGGACAAGGACGAAAACATAATGGTAATGGAATCAACTCGCTCCCAATTTTGTAAACTTATTGCCGAAAATCCAAGATTGACCAAGTAATAACCAATCAATAAAAGATTATTAATAGATTGACAAACAGAATGATTGTCGATTAAATTTGTCAGGTATATAAAACCAATTTTATACACTTTCCAACCAACAAAAATGGTGATGTAGAAAGTAATAATTAGATAAATGATATACGAAATAATATTATGCATATTGAATTTTCAATAATTTTTGAAACTTATAATTCAAAAAAATACGAATTGATTATTTCATCAAATTCGTGATTTTTCCTACCAACCAATGTTCATCAGACTTTATGGCAAGGTCCATTATATTATTGATTTTTGTCGAAACAGAAGATAAATCTTGTAACAATTTTGCAAATTCTTTTGCATCATCAGATTGATCGTCAATGTTTTTTAATGATTCTAAAAAATCAATTACCGGCTCTATTTCACGCTTTCTGCGTTCTTTTGTAATTTGTTTGAACAAATACCAAACATCTTTATCGGCAACAAAATATTCTTTACGTTCTCCTTTTATCAATTCTTTTCTCACAATTCCCCAATCCATCAAAGCACGCAAATTCATGTTTGCATTTCCTCTCGAAATTTGCAGTTCTTCCATGATTTGATCAGTAGAAATTGGTTCGTTGTACGTTAATAATAATGCATGAACTTGTGCCATTGTGCGATTTATTCCCCAATTAACAGCGAAAGTTCCCCAAGTTTGAACAAATTTTTCTTTTGATTCTTCTAATTTCATTGCAATTATTATTTACACAAATATATATAAATTTCTAAACTTTCAAAAATTATTGAAAATTAATTTTAAAAAATATTTCATTAACAGATTCTTAGATAAATCTTAAACTTGCTTGTAACATTTTTCTGATAATTTCGACTTATCTGTTATCTTTATTGAAATTTACAACAATCTATGATATCTATTCGAGATTTAAATAAATCCTACATAATGGGAAAAAATAAACTTCACGTACTCAAAGGAATTAACCTTGAGATTGCGGAAGGTGAATTTGTTGCGATTATGGGATCTTCGGGTTCAGGGAAATCAACTTTATTGAATATCATTGGGATGTTGGACGAGCATGATACAGGTATTTATGAATTGGATGGCGTTAGAATCGAGAAATTAAACGAAACTAAAGCGGCTAATTATCGAAACAAATTTTTAGGATTTATTTTTCAATCGTATAATTTAATTGGTTTCAAAAATGTCTTAGAAAATGTTGCCTTGCCGTTGTATTATCAAAAAGTAAAACGTTCGGATCGAAATAAAATTGCGCTTAGTTATCTGGAGAGAGTAGGGTTGGAGCCTTGGGCTACTCATATGCCAAACGAACTTTCGGGTGGACAAAAACAGCGTGTTGCAATAGCGCGTGCTTTGGCTGCAAAACCAAAATTGTTATTGGCAGATGAGCCTACGGGAGCATTGGATACGAAGACGTCGCAAGAAGTAATGCACTTGATTCAAGAAATTAATGACGAAGGTAAAACTATTGTAATGGTGACGCACGAAGATGATATTGCAAATATGTGTAAACGTATTGTTCGTCTGAAGGATGGTGTAATAGTAAGTGACGAAAAAGTAGAACAAGTAAGAGTTTAATGATTTTCGGATTTCAAACTTCGTCAATCATAAATCAAAGAATCGTAAATATAAAATATGTTTGATACAGACCGTTGGAGCGAAATATGGTCGTCCATTGCAAGTAATAAATTGCGTACGGCATTGTCGGGTTTGACAATCGCTTTAGCGCTTTTTGTGTTTATTACATTGTATGGATTGGGAAATGGTTTGCAGAACGGATTTCAACAAGAATTCTTTAAAGCAAATTCATTAAATATTACTGTTAACGGCGGAACGACAACTGAGCCTTACAATGGTTTCAAACAAGGACGTACCATAGAATTGGACGTAAAAGATTTTGATTTTATTAAACATTCTTTTCCAGATGAAATAAAATCGATTGTAAGTACAATTTCAAAAAGTGATACAATTCGAAATGAAGCTAATTCAGGAAGTTATTCGATTACTGGAGTTTATCCAGAATATGAATCAATGATTAATGAAAATGTAACGCTTGGTCGATTTATCAATAAAAAAGATATGGAAAATCAATCCAAATCAATTGTTATTGGACGATTGGTTGCGCAAGATTTTTTTCCAAATCAAATTGCTATTGGTAAGTATTTGCAATTAGGTTCAAGTATGTATCAAGTGGTTGGTGTTTTCGAAAGTAAAGATGGTGGCGATAATGCTGAGCGTGCTTTGTATGCGCCTTTTACAACATTTAGAACGATTTATGCGACGGATAAAGTTTCATCAATTATTGTAACGCCAAAAGATGGAATGGCTTTGGCTGATATATCTAAACTAGCAAATGCAATCGAATATAATATAAAAGGCCGACACAATGTTGCGCCTTCTGATTATGGTGGAATTTGGGTGCGAAATGCAGCCGATGCAATGGAAGATACCAATCAATTTTTCTTGATTTTGACAATTATTGTATTTGTAATTGGTGGAGGAAGTTTGATTGCAGGAATCGTAAGTATCGGAAATATTATGGTGTTTAGTGTAAAAGAGCGTACCAAAGAAATTGGTATTCGAAAAGCTTTGGGCGCAACACCAGCCAATGTTTTGGGATTGATTTTACAAGAAGCAATTATGATTACAATTATTTTCGGAGCAATAGGAATTGCTTTAGCGGCACTTGTTGTAGAAAATATTGGTGATAGTTTAGAAGAATATTTTATTTATAATCCAGGCGTAGAAACCAATTCGTTGGTCATGGCTTGTATTATTTTATTTGTTGCAGGAACAGTTTCTGGATTAATTCCAGCTTTGAATGCAGCACGTATTAAACCTATTGATGCTTTAAGAGACGAATAATGAACTTTATAAAATTTGTTTTTGATCCAGATGCTTGGAGCGAAGTCTATGCGGCGATTCGTAAAAATAAATTGCGCACTATTTTGACGATGATTGGTGTCGCATGGGGAATGTTTTTATTTGTCTTATTGTTAGGCGTAACACGTGGTTTGCAAAATGGTTTTGACCGAAATTTAGCAGATGCCGCAACCAATTCATTATTTGTTTGGGGAGGAACAACATCGATGCCGTATCAAGGATTTCAGAAAGGTCGCACAATTGAATTGAAAATGAGTGATGTTCGTCAAATTCAGGCTCGTTTTCCTCAAATTTCGTTGTTAGCACCTCGAAACTCTAAACCAAATTCTATATTAACTTACGGAACAAAATATAATTTTTACACGGTTAATGGAGATTATCCAGATCAAAACCGAATGTTTGGGAAAGATATTATTCAAGGTCGTTTTATCAATGAAGATGATATCAAAACTGAATCGAAAGTTTGTGTAATTGGAATTGAAGTAGCGGAACAATTTTTTGGTGATAAACCAAAACCTTTGGGAAAAGAAATCAGAATTAGCGATAGTTATTATACAATTGTCGGCGTTTACGACACACCTTCTTCACCTGTAGAGAGCAAAGATCAAGTGTTTATTCCGTTTACAACATTTCAAAAAATATACAATCAAGGGGAAACGATTCAATATTTAAGTTTGAGTTTGCCTAATAATTATGATATTGTTGCATTCGAAAAAGAATTAAAAACATATCTGAAACAGATTAAAAATATTTCGCCTGATGACGACCAAGGAATTGGAGGTTTTAATTTAGGTGAAATGCTTGGGAAGATTATGAAATTCGTAAAAGGAATGCAATTCCTAGCAATTGTTGTAGGAGGAATGACATTATTTTCTGGAGTTATTGCGATTGCAAGTATTTTATTGATTACGGTTTCAGAACGTACAAAAGAATTTGGAATTCGAAGAGCATTAGGTGCGATTCCTGCTCAAATTCGCGGGCAGATTTTGTTAGAATCAGTAGTTTTAACATTAATTGCAGGTTTAGGCGGAATTATTTTTGCAGCACTCTTGCTAATGGTTCTCAACGAAGTCATCATTCCATCAAATAAAAACATACCTTTATATAATGCATCAATCGATTTGTTTACACTTTTTACAGCTTTAGCGGTGATGGTGGTTATGGCAACTTTAGCGGGATTGATTCCTGCTCAACGAGCAATTCAAATCAAACCTATTGATGCATTGAGAGATGAATAACTAAAACTTAACAGATATAAAAGAATGAAAAAATTTCTAAAGATTTTGATGATTGTCGTTTTTATCGGTGCTGTAATCGGTGTGATTGCGTATTTCGGTAAAAAGAATAGCCAAGACAATGAAGTTTATGAAACGACAACACCTTTTATGGGAAATATCGAGGTGAAAGCTGTTGCAACTGGTGAAGTAAAACCGTTGGAAACAATTGAAATTAAGCCAAATATTTCAGGTGTTATAAAATCGATTAATGTTGCAGAAGGACAATATGTAGAGCGCGGTCAGTTGATTTGCGAACTGAAAGTTGTTCCTAATGTTCAATCGTTAAATGCAGCTCGTCAGTCTATTCAAGCGGCACAAATTACGGTCGATCAAGAACGTCGTAATTTTAATCGAACATCTACTTTATACAATCAAGGTGTTTTGCCTCGTGCAGATTATGATAATGCAAATGCAACATATAAATCAGCTCAACAACAATTAAAAGCTGCCGAAAACGATTACAAAGTTGCGCAAACAGGTATTGCTCCTGGTTTGGAAGCTTATGCAACAACGCGTATTACGGCAACAACTTCGGGAATGATTTTAGATATTCCTGTTGAGGTTGGGAATATGGTTCAGGAGATCAATAATTTCTCTACAGGAACGACGATCGCTACGATGGCTGACGTTAAGAAAATGATTTTCCAAGGAAAAGTTGATGAAGCTGAGGTAGGTAAATTAAAAGAAGGAATGAAAATTAATGTATCGATCGGTGCGATTCCGAACAAAACTTTTACAGCGATTCTTGATTTTATTTCCCCTCAAGGAGTTGCAACGAATGGAGTAGTGCAGTTCGAAATTAAAGCGCCGGTTCAATTAGATTCTGATAATTTTATTCGTGCAGGATATTCTGCAAACGCTGAGGTTGTGACGCAAGAAGCGAAAAATGTATTGTTGGTAAAATCAGCGCATGTTCGTTACGACGAAAACCAAAAACCATATGTTGAGATTCTCACTTCTGGTAAAGGACAAGATGCGAAGTACGAAAAGAAATACATCACTCTTGGAATTACAGATGGTGTGAACGTTCAAGTAAAATCTGGCTTGAAAAAAACAGATAAAATCAAAATTTGGAATACCGATTTAGAAAAAGACAAAAACGGTAACGGTCCACATTAATAAGATAAAAAAGGAGAACTAAGTATTCTCCTTTTTTATTTCTGTTATTCCGATTTTATAAAAACTTAATTATGATGTCATATTGAATTCGTTTCAATATTATATATTAACTATATTGAATAACCTATTCTCACTTTGCGACAATTCTTCCCGAGTAGATAACCACAAAGTATCCGCTGTTGCTTTGCTTGATTCAGCAAACCATCATCGTCTAATCATTTCATTGCTGTAAAAATTATATAACATCGACCCAAATATAAAAAAAACAAATTCTCCTGTATAATCGAATTTAAGAACGACCTTTCAATAAAAAGGCGTTCATAAATGAAGAAATTCGAAGCGAAGAAAAAGATTTAGCCGATAGGTTTTTAAATCTTTTCGCGCAGAATGATTCATTTTAGCCTTTTTGTTGAGGTCTTGATTTTTTTGTTTCGTTTTTTTATCAAGAAAAAAATGAAAGTAAATATTAATTTTTCACATAAATCTCTCTATTTCGTCTACCGTTTAGCGTAAACCGTCAAATATTTCAAAAAATATTTCCCATCGTACCAGCAACTTAAGAGAAGAATGTAAAATAAATGTAAATTATGTTTGGAAAAACGAATAATGCAGGCGTATATTTGCAACCGCAATACGAAAGACGAGTAGTATTGAAATTGACATAGGGACTTATATAGCGACAAAAATTATTTAAAAATAAATTTGCGAGTTTAGAAATAAGTTTTACCTTTGCAAACCGATTCTGAAAGGAGTTTTGGAGTGAAAGTAAATTGACTTATTAAAATAAAAACTTTAAAAATTTTCGAAATAAAATTTGTTAGTTAAAAAATAAGTATTACCTTTGCAACCGCAAATACCGAGAGGTTTTGCTAAGATGAGGAGTTCATTTGAAATTATAAAATATACAGAAGAAAAAATAGCCGAATAAAACGAAGTCAATCCTTGAATAATGGAGCTATAGGAAATTCGAAGTTGTAAAAAACAGAAGCTAACGCTTCAAAAAAAATTATTTACAATGGAGAGTTTGATCCTGGCTCAGGATGAACGCTAGCGGGAGGCTTAACACATGCAAGCCGAGGGGTATATTTCTTTCGGGAGATAGAGACCGGCGCACGGGTGCGTAACGCGTATGCAACTTGCCCTACTGAAAAGGATAGCCCTTCGAAAGGAGGATTAATACTTTATAATAGAAATCATGGCATCATGAATTTTTGAAAGATTTATCGCAGTAGGATAGGCATGCGTAAGATTAGTTAGTTGGTGAGGTAACGGCTCACCAAGACGATGATCTTTAGGGGGCCTGAGAGGGTGAACCCCCACACTGGTACTGAGACACGGACCAGACTCCTACGGGAGGCAGCAGTGAGGAATATTGGACAATGGGTGGAAGCCTGATCCAGCCATCCCGCGTGTAGGATGACGGCCTTATGGGTTGTAAACTACTTTTATCTGGGGATAAACCTACTTACGTGTAAGTAGCTGAAGGTACCAGAAGAATAAGCACCGGCTAACTCCGTGCCAGCAGCCGCGGTAATACGGAGGGTGCAAGCGTTATCCGGATTTATTGGGTTTAAAGGGTCCGTAGGCGGATTAATCAGTCAGTGGTGAAATCTCATAGCTTAACTATGAAACTGCCATTGATACTGTTAGTCTTGAGTGATGTTGAAGTTGCTGGAATGTGTAGTGTAGCGGTGAAATGCTTAGATATTACGCAGAACACCAATTGCGAAGGCAGGTGACTAAACATAAACTGACGCTGATGGACGAAAGCGTGGGGAGCGAACAGGATTAGATACCCTGGTAGTCCACGCCGTAAACGATGGATACTTGCTGTTGGATTTTCGGATTCAGTGGCTAAGCGAAAGTTATAAGTATCCCACCTGGGGAGTACGTTCGCAAGAATGAAACTCAAAGGAATTGACGGGGGCCCGCACAAGCGGTGGAGCATGTGGTTTAATTCGATGATACGCGAGGAACCTTACCAAGGCTTAAATGCAATTTGACAGATCTAGAAATAGATTTTTCTTCGGACAGAATGCAAGGTGCTGCATGGCTGTCGTCAGCTCGTGCCGTGAGGTGTTAGGTTAAGTCCTGCAACGAGCGCAACCCCTATCATTAGTTGCCAGCGTTTAAAGACGGGGACTCTAATGAGACTGCCGGTGCAAACCGCGAGGAAGGTGGGGACGACGTCAAGTCATCACGGCCCTTACGTCTTGGGCTACACACGTGCTACAATGGTAAGTACAGAGGGCAGCTACTTGGCAACAAGATGCGAATCTCAAAAACTTATCTCAGTTCGGATTGGAGTCTGCAACTCGACTCTATGAAGCTGGAATCGCTAGTAATCGCATATCAGCCATGATGCGGTGAATACGTTCCCGGGCCTTGTACACACCGCCCGTCAAGCCATGGAAGCTGGGGGTACCTGAAGTCGGTGACCGTAAAAGGAGCTGCCTAGGGTAAAACTGGTAACTAGGGCTAAGTCGTAACAAGGTAGCCGTACCGGAAGGTGCGGCTGGAACATCTCATATTTAGAGAACGACGAATTTTCTTCTATTAGTAGAAGATTGATTTTGATTCGGCTTTTTATTCTGTAGTATTATATAAATATATTAGAAGTTAGATATTAGAATTGAGAACTTAGATAAATCTAAATACTTATCTCTCAATACTAAAATCTTACAACTAAAAAGACCACTCTTTAAGAGTATTAAAGAGTCTCATAGCTCAGCTGGTTAGAGCGCTACACTGATAATGTAGAGGTCGGCAGTTCGAGTCTGCCTGAGACTACAAACGTACAACGTTAAACGTTCTACGTAATACGTAAAAAGAGGGGGATTAGCTCAGCTGGCTAGAGCGCTTGCCTTGCACGCAAGAGGTCATCGGTTCGACTCCGATATTCTCCACAAAATTAGTTTTTATGACTAATAGAAGAGTTCATTGACATTATTGAAAAAAAACATACAATCAAAACAGATTTAGAGATAAATCAAAGTTTATATAAGGTATACAATTAATCAAGAAAACGAGTAAGATTAACATAACCGCTCAATAATATGACGGTTAAATCGAGAAAAAAGTTACAAAGGGCGTACGGCGGATGCCTAGGCTTTGAGAGGCGATGAAGGACGTGATAAGCTGCGATAAGCTACGGGGAGCGGCACATACGCATTAATCCGTAGATTTCCGAATGGGACAACCCGGCATGTTGAAGACATGTCACTCACGTAAGTGAGAGCGAACGTTGGGAACTGAAACATCTAAGTACCAATAGGAAAAGAAATCAATTGAGATTCCGTAAGTAGTGGCGAGCGAACGCGGATTAGCCCTAAAGACTTTATAATGATAATAGAATAACCTGGAAAGGTTAACCGTAGAGGGTGATAGTCCCGTAAATGAAATTTTTATTAAGTTGATAACGAGTAAGGCGGAACACGAGAAATTCTGTCCGAATATGGGAGGACCATCTTCCAAGGCTAAATACTCCTCAAAGACCGATAGTGAACTAGTACTGTGAAGGAAAGGTGAAAAGCATTTCGAATAGAAAGTTGAAATAGAACCTGAAACCGTACGCCTACAAGCGGTCGGAGCTCTTCGGAGTGACGGCGTGCCTTTTGCATAATGAGCCTACGAGTTAATGTTGCTGGCAAGGTTAAGCACTTCAGGTGCGGAGCCGTAGCGAAAGCGAGTCTGAATAGGGCGCTATAGTCAGTAGTATTAGACGCGAAACCTTGTGATCTACCCATGGGCAGGTTGAAGCTTTGGTAACACAAAGTGGAGGACCGAACCGGTTGACGTTGAAAAGTCTTCGGATGACCTGTGGGTAGGGGTGAAAGGCCAATCAAACTGGGAAATAGCTCGTACTCCCCGAAATGCATTTAGGTGCAGCGTTTAGTTAAGTATATTAGAGGTAGAGCTACTGATTGGATGCGGGGGCTTCACCGCCTACCAATTCCTGACAAACTCCGAATGCTAATATATGTTTCTAGGCAGTGAGGGCATGGGTGCTAAGGTCCATGTCCGAGAGGGAAAGAACCCAGACCATCAGCTAAGGTCCCCAAATATATGCTAAGTTGAAAAAACGCGGTTGGATTGCATAGACAGCTAGGATGTTAGCTTGGAAGCAGCTATTCATTTAACGAGTGCGTAACAGCTCACTAGTCGAGCGATCCGGCATGGATAATAATCGGGCATAAGCATATTACCGAAGCTATGGATTAGTACAAAAGTACTACTGGTAGGGGAGCATTCTAACGGCGCAGAAGTCATCTGGTAATGGATGGTGGAGCTTTTAGAAAAGAAAATGTAGGCATGAGTAACGATAAAATAAGTGAGAAACTTATTCGCCGTAAGACTAAGGCTTCCTCAGCTATGCTAATCAGCTGAGGGTTAGTCGGGACCTAACACGAACCCTAACGGGGTAGTGGATGGCAAACGGGTTAATATTCCCGTACCTGCACTCAATAAAAGTGACGAATGATTGTAGGAGGTGCGTACTGACGGAATAGTACGTTGAACCTACGTAAAGTAGGGATAGTACACGAAGACTTCGGTTAGAGTGATAATCCTCTGAAAATTGTTCCAAGAAATAGCGAGATGTGCAGCCCGTACCGTAAACCGACACAGGTGGTCGAGGAGAGTATCCTAAGGCGCTCGAGCGATTCATGGTTAAGGAATTAGGCAAAATAGACCTGTAACTTCGGGAGAAAGGTCGCTGACAGCAATGTCAGCCTCAGTAAAAAGGCCCAGGCGACTGTTTATCAAAAACACAGGACTCTGCAAAATAGAAATATGACGTATAGGGTCTGACACCTGCCCGGTGCTGGAAGGTTAAGGAAGGAGCTTAGAAGTAATTCGAAGGTTTTGACTGAAGCCCCAGTAAACGGCGGCCGTAACTATAACGGTCCTAAGGTAGCGAAATTCCTTGTCGGGTAAGTTCCGACCTGCACGAATGGTGTAACGATCTGGGCACTGTCTCAACCATGATCTCGGTGAAATTGTAGTATCGGTGAAGATGCCGGTTAATCGCAACGGGACGAAAAGACCCTGTGAACCTTTACTATAGCTTTGTATTGACTTCGGGTAAATAATGTGTAGGATAGGTGGGAGACTATGAAGCAGTATCGCTAGGTATTGTGGAGTCATTGTTGAAATACCACCCTTTATTTACTTGGAGCCTAACTTCTTTATAGAAGGACAGTGCATGGTGGGTAGTTTGACTGGGGTGGTCGCCTCCAAAAGAGTAACGGAGGCTTTCAAAGGTACCCTCAGCACGCTTGGTAACCGTGCGTAGAGTGTAATGGCATAAGGGTGCTTGACTGTGAGACCAACAAGTCGATCAGGTGCGAAAGCAGGACATAGTGATCCGGTGGTTCCGTATGGAAGGGCCATCGCTCAAAGGATAAAAGGTACTCCGGGGATAACAGGCTAGTCTCCCCCAAGAGCTCACATCGACGGGGAGGTTCGGCACCTCGATGTCGGCTCGTCACATCCTGGGGCTGGAGAAGGTCCCAAGGGTTGGGCTGTTCGCCCATTAAAGTGGCACGCGAGCTGGGTTCAGAACGTCGTGAGACAGTTCGGTCTCTATCTGTTGTGATCGTTAGAAGTTTGAGCGGAGTTGACTCTAGTACGAGAGGACCGTGTTGAACAAACCTCTGGTGTATCAGTTGTGCCGCCAGGTGCACCGCTGAGTAGCTACGTTTGGAAGAGATAAGCACTGAAAGCATATAAGTGCGAAACTCGCCGCAAGATTAGACTTCTTTAAAGGGTCGTTGTAGACTACAACGTTGATAGGCTATAGATGTAAAGGCAGTGATGTCATAGTCGAGTAGTACTAATTACCCATAGACTTTTTCTTAAAAAGTACAACGAATCAAAGATAATGATAGCAATATCAAAAATTAAAAAGATTAAATACTAAGATTGATTTAATCGTCATAGAGAAGGTTAGTTAATCTTATTTGGATTAATGAAGTAATACCAAAAGATTGTATAAACGAAATTCGAAACACGAAAAACGAATTTCGAACTCAATAATGTCAAGATATAGTAGGAACTAAAACCTATTTAAAAATATTAGGGTGACTATAGCTGCAGGGCTCACCTCTTCCCATTCCGAACAGAGAAGTTAAGCCTGCCTGCGCCGATGGTACTGTTACTTACGGGAGAGTAGGTCGTCGCCAGTTTTTATTAAAAGCCTCAAGATTATTTCTTGAGGCTTTTTTTATGGTTATACTTTTTTGTAAAATGTATTAAGTAAAATGTAAGTTCTACATCTAACAAATCAACTATGTTTTATAAAACAAGAAGCTTCCAATCAGCAAATAAGAGGCTTCTAATTAGTCAACAAGAAGCTTCTTCTTAATAAAAAGAAAGCTTCCTTTTTACAACTAACTCAGGAACTTACTACTCATAACTCGAATACCTCTATAATCCCCTCAAGGGGATAGTTTTGTTTAGAATTTTATTTTGTAAACCTTAAATTTTACGTCTTATAACTTATAACTCAAAACTTACAACCCACGTTATGGATAGTAGTGGAAATCCTTTTGTAGGAATTGGATTTTCTGTAATAACTTCTAATTTTCTTCTACAAAAGATTGCAACGGATAGCCCGACCGAGCGATTTACATTACTTGTTATTGAATTATTAAGAAGAAATTGATGAATTGTATAAATGAAAGGAAAAGAGCGAGCGAACGCCCAAATAATTCCATAAAAAAAGCCCAACAGAAGTTGAGCTTTTGAAATATAGATGAAAGGATAATTTACTCTCCTAAATATGCAACCGTTTTAGCATCGCCGTCTACAGTTACTTTAGTCAAGTTATATTTTGCTAAATTTTTCATTGATTTGTCCCATTTTTTACCGCTTAAAGCAGCTTTGGATTTTAATTCGTTCAAATCAATGTTTTCGTTAGCTTTTAAAATTTCAATAATTTGAGTTTCTTCTTCTGTCAATTCGTAAGCTGGTGCAGCTTTTTCTGGACGCATTTGAGGGAAGAATAAAACTTCTTGGATAGAAGGATTATTTGTTAAGAACATAATCAAACGGTCCATTCCGATTCCTAAACCTGATGTTGGAGGCATTCCATATTCTAAAGCACGCAAGAAATCTTGGTCGATAAACATTGCTTCGTCGTCACCTCTATCAGCTAAAGCCATTTGTGCTTCAAAACGCTCACGTTGATCAATCGGGTCATTTAACTCAGAATATGCGTTAGCGATTTCTTTTCCACAAACCATTAATTCGAAACGCTCAGTTAATTCTGGATTATCACGGTGTTTTTTAGTCAATGGAGACATTTCTTTTGGATAATCTGTAATGAAAGTTGGTTGAATGTAGTTTCCTTCACATTTTTCACCAAAAATTTCATCGATCAATTTTCCTTTACCCATCGTCTCATCAACCTCGATTCCCATTCCTTTAGCAGCTTCAAATAATTCTGCTTCAGATTTTCCATCGATATCAAATCCTGTGAAATCAATAATTGATTGACGCATTGTTACACGTTTGTAAGGCGCTTTGAAATCAATTTTATGTTCTCCAAATGTCGCTTCAGAAGTTCCATTAACAGCGATTGCACAATGCTCTAATAATCGCTCTGTGAAATCCATCATCCAGTTATAATCTTTGTAAGCAACGTAAATTTCCATTGCTGTAAATTCTGGATTATGCGTACGATCCATTCCTTCGTTACGGAAGTTTTTAGAAAATTCGTAAACACCATCAAAACCACCAACGATTAATCTTTTTAGGTATAATTCGTTTGCGATTCTTAAATATAATGGAATGTCTAATGCATTGTGATGCGTAATAAACGGACGAGCTGCTGCACCTCCAGGAATCGATTGTAAAACTGGAGTTTCGACTTCCATGTATCCACGATCGTTGAAGAAGTTACGCATTGCGTTGAATAAACGTGTACGTTTTAAGAAAATTTCTTTCACATGTGGGTTTACAACCATGTCTACGTAACGCATACGGTAACGCAATTCTGGATCTGTAAAAGCATCAAATACATGACCTTCGTCGTCAGTTTTTACAATTGGTAATGGACGTAAAGTTTTTGATAATAACGTTAATTTTGTTACGTGAACAGAAATTTCACCCACTTTAGTTTTGAATTCATATCCTTCAATTCCAATAAAATCTCCGATATCCATCAATTTCTTGAAAATTGTATTGTACTCAATTCCTTCTTCAGACGAAGAAATATCATCTCTTGAGATATAAACCTGTACACGACCTTCGCTATCTTGTAACTCAGCGAAAGAAGCTTTTCCCATTACACGAACACTCATCAATCGTCCGGCAAGCTTGACAACCTTTCCTTCTTCGTACTTTTCCTTAATTTCTTTAGAATTAGAAGTTACCACGAATTCTTCGGCAGGGTAAGGCTCAACGCCTAAGTCTCTTAATTGTTGTAGTTTTTCTCTACGAATAATTTCTTGTTCAGACAATTGCATAGTGAATATAATTTATATAAAATGAAAGCAAAATTATGAAAAATAATCTTGATTCACGAAGTTTTTATGATTTAATAATGTAAGAATTATCAGTATTGATGCGAGTTTTAGTCTACTAACTCAAAACGACGCTCTAACGTGTAATCAGTATCTTGAAATTTTACCTTTTTGGTTTCGATACTATACGAAATCCAACCGTTATCTTTGATACGCGAAGTCGTTTTAACGTAATATTTTATGTCGTCTTTCAATCGTTTTTCAGATGGTTGTTCAGAACCTAATTTCGTTGCCAAATCTTTCAAATAGCTGTACCAAGAATTGGCTAACCAATCTTTATCGGCTTCCTGAAAACTTGACATAATGTAATTGGTTTGCGAAACTCCAATCTCATTCAATTTCAATTCTGTTGTCGCTGGAGTAGGAGAAGTGCTGAATAAATTGTCCATGTACGACTGATAAACAAGCGGTGCACTTTCTAAAGTAAAATTACTTTTTCCATAAAAATGATGGAATTGACGAATGTCTTTGTCAAATAATTTAACAATATTTTCTTCTGTAGAATATTGTTGAAGATTTTTTTTGATTAACGCAATCGCAGTAGGATTATCCAAATATTTATTCTCTAAATCTTCTGATGATAAAACCAATTGTTTGATCGTTTTATCTAAATCTGTATAACCTAAAAATCGTCCGTCTTGATCTATTTTAAAGGAAATCGAAACATTATTAACTAACGAAAAAGGATTATTTAAAAATGATTTTGAATTGAATTGTACATTTCTAAAATTCCACTTCACAATGGTTTCATTTTGATAGACATTTTCAACCTGAATAATAACGTTATAAGTATATTGTTCTTGATGTGAAATCGTATCATCTTCCAATTTCACTTCACTTGTTGTTACATTATAACGTTTCTCGTTTCCAATATTCCAATATGTTTTCGGGAAAATAATCGTTTCCTGTGGTGCATTAAAAATAGTATCATTTTTAACAACCGGTGAAATTGTATCTTGTATAGGATCTTGAGCGAATATTTTTATCGAAAAAAATAGAAAAAACAGATAATATGTAAAGTTAATTTTCATTTATAAGCAATCAAACTAATTCAAAAATAGAGCAAATTATCTAAAATGAAGTTTGAAATTCGTTAAAAAATAAAACTTAGTCATTTAAAAGTTTTATACTTAATTGATTAACTGTTTTCTTAGAACCGATGTTTAAGCTAAATAAATATTCAGATTTGATTAAAATTGAATTCAAATCGTATGTATTTTCATATTTCACTTTTAATTCAACAGTTTCCGAATATTTTTTGATTTCTTTTTTCACCTGTTCTTGCGACAAATTCAGTTTAGCATCATTCAACATATAATACGCCATTTCTTCCCATAATTTTTCAAAATCATCTTTGCTCAAATTTTGGTCAGAAACAATTGTATACGTACCTTTTTCTTTGTTGATGTCTTTTAGATAAGTATTTGTTGTAGAAGAAATTGGGAAACCAAAAATATTTTCTTGTACCGATTTTCCTTCATATGTTTCACCTAAACGAAAATATTGTCCATTAAAATAATTGAAAACATGAACTTCTTGTTCAAAAACATACGGAACATACGTTTTTGACTTGACCATTTCCTCAATGTACGCAATATTTGCTTTATAATCATCAGATTTTTTGCGCTGTTTGCCAAGTTTATCTGTTATTTTAAGCAATTTTTCTTCAATCTGAGGAATATTTAATAATTCTAAAAATTCTCCAGAAGGATTTGTTGTGAATTCGTATTCTATTCCTTCAGAATTATTGATAAAATCGCGGTAAAATTCATCAGGATCATTGGATTGATTTTTACCATTTACAAATGTATACTTATTAGCAAAATCATTCTTGTCAACCAATTCCATCGATTTATTTGATTGGTTGATGACTTTAGAAACCGTGTCATTTACAGAAATCGAAAAGTTACGATCTGTAAATGAGTAGTTATATACTTTATTTAATTCTAAATTTGGTTTTACCTGTACAGATTTTTCTTCAAAATTCACCTGCGCAAAAATGGCAGGAGAGTATAGTAAAATCAAGGTAAATAGGCTTGTTTTCATTCTCTCTAAAAGTTGTACAAATATAGAATGATTATTGAATATCCAAGTTATTTATTGAACGAATCATTGTATCAATTGGCTTAGTTTCCGAAATTTCTTTTTCCATCAAAGTTCCACCGATTTCTTTCAGCTTTTTAACCTGCGGAATAAAACGATTTTCTAGTGAACCTATAGCTTTATTGTAACTTTGGGTTGCTTGGTTAAGATTATGACCAACAGTTGCCAAATGTTGTATCAAAACATTCACACGATTGTATAATTCTATCCCTGCATCTCGCATTTGATATATATTTTCCGCAACATTTAATTGTTGCCAGCTAAACGCAATTGTGCGAAGCATTGTAATCAAAGTAGTTGGTGTTGCAATAATTATTCTATTGTTTAGTGCATCTTCTATCAAAGTTCGCTCCAATTCTAACGCAGCACCAAAAGAACTTTCAATTTGTAAATACATCACCACATAATCGGGCGCTTCTGTGTATTGATTCCAATAAGCCTTAGAACTCAAATTCTTTAAATGTTCGCGGACAGCTTTCGCGTGCATTTGCAAATGATGTTTTCTCAAATTGTCATCTTCCGTTTCAAACGCAAGCATATATTGGTTTAACGGAACTTTAGAATCCACAATAACTTTTCTATTTCCAGGAAGATTAACGATTAAATCTGGGCGAAGCAAACCATTTTCGGACTGAACAGAAGTCTGTTCTTCAAAATCACAAAAAGATGACATTCCTGCAAATTCAACCACGCGACGCAAACCAATTTCTCCATATTTTCCTCTTGTGTGCGAAGTTTTAAGTGCAGAAACTAATGTATTGGTTTCTTTTTGCAATTTATCGGTTGTGCCACGCATCGAATCTAAAAAAACTTTAATTTCTGAATAAGCACCTTCTCGCGCTTTTTCTATTTCGGATATTTTTCCGTCAAATTTATTCAAACTTTCATTTAATGGCTTGATTAACGAATCAATTGCTTGTTGACGTTTTTCTAAATCGTTTTGAGAATTAGTAAAATGTTTATCCAATGTTGTTTTCGCTAAATCAAGAAATTGTTCGTTATTACTTTTCAAAACTTGAGCTGAAAGTGCTTCAAATTGCTCTTTTAATCGTTCATTAGTTTCGAGCATAAACGATTTCTGATCCTCCACAGCTTTCATTGCTTCTTGATGACGAACCGTTAATTCTGTATTTTTTTCGCGCTCTTTTTGCCATTGATCCAAATTGAAATTTGCATCATCTTTTATTTCGATAAATTCATTTTTTAGCGAATCATATTGCTTCTGAAGTTCTTGGTATTTTATTTCATTTCCAATTATGGCTGAATTTGCTTTCGACTTTGAATATAAAAAACTGATAACGGCTCCAATGATAAAAAAAAGGATGGATGAAAGTATGATAGCGCTGTTCATAATCTTAAAATTTAAACAAAGGAACGATTTTATACGACACAATATGTCGTTATTAAAAATAAAATCATAAAAAAACGACTTCTAAGAATCGTTTTTCATCTTAAATTAATTGTTTTGATCTCTTTAGATAATTTTTGTGCCTTTTATAAAATTAATGTTAAGAAAAAAGACAGCTTGAAAAAAGCTGTCTTTGTATGATTATAAATGAATAGAATCTTGGGATTCTGTCCTTAAATTATCTTTTGTTTCGAAGATAGAATTTTTGATGATTTGAGAACTTTCGTTCAAAATTGGTAAAATCTGGCTTTCGTCTTTTGTTTCTTTAAATCCTAATTCTAAAATCGGATCGATATAATACAAAATACTTGATGTTAAAAGTAAAGAGATTATTAATCCTAAAGCCGCTCCACCAAATCGATTAATGATTCCTAAACCAACTGCTTCTACCGTTTTTTGTGTTAAACTTGACGCTAATTTTATCGTGAAAAAAGCAATTGCAAATGTAATAACTAACGCAACCAAAGAAGTTAAGCTATCTGCAACAATATTGTACGAGTCGACATAAACTTCGATGATTTGATAAAATTTAAAACTTAACCAAATTGCTACAAAAAAACCGACTAACCCAATTAATTGAGAAATAAAACCTTTGAAAAATCCGTTGATAAAACCAAAAGCTAATGCAATTAAAATCAGAATATCAAGTTGATTGAAATCAGTCATTAAGCGTTTTGTAATTGATGTTTTTCAGAGATTTTTTTCAATGTTCCAACTAAGACATCAATATCTTCTTTAGATGTTTCGTATGAAAAAGATACACGTAAAGGTGTCATTTGATCAATTTCTTCTTCTGTGTACAATGTTTGCATAACTAATGAAACTTTTGCTGCACCAGAACTGCAAGCACTTCCTTGTGAAACAGCGATACCAGCTAATTCTAATTCGAATCCGATTAAGGCATCATGGAATGGTAATTTGATGCTTAATAATGCATACAAACTTTTGTCTAAATCATCTGATAATCCATTGAAAGAAACGCCTGGAATAGCTGCTTTTAATTGATCGATTGTATATTGTTTAATTTCTTTGATGTGATTTACATGAGCATCTAACTCATCAATCGCTAAATCAAAAGCTTTTGAAAGTCCAACAATTCCGTATACGTTTTCGGTACCAGAACGCATTCCTCTTTCTTGTCCTCCTCCAGCAATCAAGGCTTTTAAATGCGAAGCTTTTTTTGCATATAAAAATCCAGCACCTTTTGGTCCATGAATTTTGTGTGCTGAGCAAGAAGCGAAATCCATTCCCAAATCTTGGAAATCTAAATCGTAATGACCAACTGTTTGCACCGTATCTGTGTGGAACAATGTATTATTTTCTTGACACAATTGCGAAATACGTTTAATATCTGTTAAATTTCCAATTTCGTTATTAGCATGCATCAAAGAAACCAATGTTTTTTTAGATTGATCTTTAACTAATTCCTCTAATTGAGCATAATCAATGTCTCCATTTTTTTGAATATTGATGCGGATTACTTCAACTTTTCCACGATATTCTAAATCTTTGATACTTTCTTGTACGCATTTGTGTTCCATATCCGAAGTAATGATACGTGTAACATCTAAATCATTTACACAAGAACGTATAATCGTATTGTTAGATTCTGTCCCACAAGAAGTAAAATAAATTTCGGCAGGAGAAATATTTAAACGCTGCGCAATGTTCTTTCGAGCCATTTCTATAAGTGCCTTGGCTTCTCTACCAAAAACGTGGGTAGAAGATGGATTTCCGAAAACATTTTTCATCACATTTGCCATTTCGTCAACTACTTCTGGACGAATTGCTGTGGTTGCTGCATTGTCTAAATATACTCTTTGCATTATCGATTATTTACTGTATTGTTGTTTACTTTGAGGTTTTGAACAACAAATTTAAGTAAAATGTAAGGATTGAAAAAGTAAAATGCTATTTAAAACGCATCAAGTCCGAAGATAAAAATCTCCATTCGGGTGTAAGAAGTGTGCCTTCTTTTGCAATATACCATGGTGAGATTAAATCGTTGCTTGGATTAGAAAGAATATGAATGTCTTGACTTGGATAATAACTTTGTGCTAAAATGAATATTTTATTCCCATTTTTATCATTTGCTAAATCAATTACCATTACAGCATGACTTTTTATATTTCCTTTTTGAAAAAATATATCACCAATTTGAATTTCTTTAATAGAGACAGGTTTTAATAATTCAGCAATTGTATTCGAATTTGTATTTTCTAAATAATAAATCAAATATTGCATGTATTTTGTATAAGAATAATCTCCTTTTACATAGTCAGTGTAAGGAATTGGTTTTGTAGAAATTTTAGACAATTTATCTATTTCATTGTATTTTTTTGTACGAAAGAAATATTCTAAACGCAAACTCATCATCGCATTTGCATTAAACTGCACATTTTTTTTTGGTTGTTCCAAATCTAAAACTCCTACATATATATTTGGATTAGATTTTTTTTGACCATCAAAAGAATAAACAGCTGTATTATTGTTTTTGAGCGGAAGATTATTTATCCATTTACCAAAATCTGTATAATTTTGATTCCTTTCATAATTTGGAGGTGTATCAAATTTTTTAAAAATTTTTAATTCACGAGAATGAATGAGACTATACTCCTCATTTTCTATCAATTCATTATTAGTAGAAGATTTTAGAATATGAGTATTACAGGAAGATAAAAGAGTAAATAATATTAAAAATGTAAAACTTAAAAATTTCATTAAAACTAAAAAAACTTGCTATTCTCTTGTTAAGAGTTGAATTTGATCTCTTAATTCGGCTGCTTTTATAAAATCTAAATTTTTTGCAGCTTTTTCCATTTCTTTCTGCAATTTCTGTACCAATTTCTCTTTATCTTCTGTCGAATAATTTTCATTAATCTCCGCAGCTTGTTGTATCAAATGTTTTTGTTCGTAAGGATTTTCTTCAAAATCTGCTGCAGCTAAACTTAGCTTTGTTATTTTTTTATTTAAAGCTTGAGGAACTTTATTGTGATCTTTGTTGTATTGCATCTGAATTTCACGACGACGATTCGTTTCATCAATCGTTAATTGCATACTATCCGTAATTCTATCTGCATACATAATCGCCAAACCATTCACATTACGCGCTGCACGACCAACCGTTTGCGTTAAGGAACGATGACTTCTCAAAAAACCTTCTTTATCAGCATCCAAAATTGCAACCAAAGAAACTTCGGGTAAATCTAAACCTTCTCTCAAAAGATTGACACCAACCAAAACATCAAATAATCCCGCACGTAAATCGGCCATAATCTGAACACGTTCTAACGTATCCACATCGGAATGAATATAGCGACAACGAACGCCATATTTTGTAAGATATTTCGTTAATTCTTCCGCCATTCGTTTCGTTAAAGTTGTGACCAAGACACGTTCGTCTAATTCAACTCGTTTATTGATTTCTTCCATCAAATCATCAACTTGATTTTGTGTTGGACGAATTTCAATAATTGGATCTAATAATCCAGTTGGACGAATGACTTGTTCCACAACAATTCCTTCCGATTTTTCTAATTCGTAATTTGCAGGTGTTGCCGAAACATAAATCACTTGATTTTGTAAAGCTTCAAATTCTTCGAATTTTAACGGACGATTGTCCATTGCAGCAGGAAGTCTAAAACCATATTCTACTAAATTCTCCTTGCGAGAGCGATCTCCACCATACATTGCATGAACTTGAGAAACTGTAACGTGCGACTCATCAATCACCATCAAATAATCTTCTGGGAAATAATCTAACAAACAGAATGGACGAGTTCCTGGTTCGCGACCATCTAAATATCTCGAATAATTCTCGATTCCAGAACAATATCCCAATTCTTTGATCATTTCCAAATCGAATTCAGTACGTTCTTGCAAACGTTTTGCTTCGAGATGTTTTCCTATTTCATGATAATATTCAACTTGCTTACCTAAATCAATCTGAATATCAGCAATTGCACCATTCAAAGTGTCTTTAGAAGTCACAAAAAGATTGGCTGGATAAATATTAATTTTATCTAATTTAGTTGAAGTTTTACCTGTTTCAACATTAAAAACAGAGATTTCTTCGATTTCATCACCAAAGAAATTAATTCTGATTCCGTCATCCGCATAAGCAGGAAAAATATCTAATGTATCACCTTTAATTCTAAAATTTCCGCGTTGGAAAACACCTTCTGTTCTCGAATATAAAGCTTGAACCAATTTATGTAAAAAAGCTGTTCTCGAAATAATTTGCCCCGTTTCTATCTGAATCACATTTTTATGAAATTCTGTTGGATTTCCAATACCATATAAACACGAAACTGAAGCGACAACTAATATATCGCGACGGCCAGAAAGTAGGGAAGAAGTTGTACTTAAACGAAGTTTTTCAATTTCCTCATTAATTGATAAATCTTTCTCGATATATGTTCCTGATGAAGGAATATAGGCTTCTGGTTGATAATAATCGTAGTAAGAAACGAAATACTCGACTGCATTATTCGGAAAAAATTCTTTGAATTCCATATACAGCTGCGCCGCCAATGTTTTGTTATGCGCCAAAACCAAAGTTGGACGTTGCACATCTTGCACAACATTCGCGATTGTAAATGTTTTACCAGAACCTGTAACACCCAAAAGTGTTTGATAACGATCATTATTTAGAATACCATTTGATAATTCTTCAATAGCTTTTGGCTGATCACCGGTTGGCTTGAATTCAGAATTTAATTGAAACTGCATTTCACAAATTTACAAATTATTCAGATAAAAAAGGATTGTTATGAATTGTGATTTTAAAAGAAGTTGATAAAAAATAAAAAGGCGACTTTAAGTCACCTTTTCATCAAAACCACAAAAAAATGAGAAAACTGTTTACTTAGTAAACAAACTTCCTTCCATTATTACAAGCTATTGCCCGCTATAACCATTGCAAATATATGTCGGTTTTCTGTGCATGCACAATAATTTGTAATACTTTGTTTTATTGGTGTCGATAAAAGTTATTTATAATAGTGTTAAAACGTCTGATTACAACGTTTTCGTGAATTTGAATAAATTTTATAGTGTCAAGTTTACACTAGCGAATTTTCGCTAAATTCCATAATTTATCTAATTCGGAAATGGTTAAATCAGCTATGTTTTGACCATTTTCTTTCGCGATTTCTTCTAATTTCTGAAAACGCGTGATAAATTTTTTGTTCGATCGTTCTAAAGCATCTTCAGAATTGATGCCCTTAAATCGTCCATAATTAATCAAAGAAAACAAAATATCACCAAATTCCATCTCTTTATCTGTTGGATTTTGTTCTTCTTTAAATTCATTAATTTCTTTGATAATTTTATCAAAAACTTGATCAGAATTTTCAAATTCAAATCCAACACCTTTTACTTTGTCTTGAATTCGGTAAGCTTTTACCATTGCTGGGAGAGAAGTAGGAACGCCAGAAAGTACAGATTTGTTACCTTCTTTTAACTTGATTTGTTCCCAATTTTGAAGAACTTTTTCTTCCGTATTTGCTTCTACATTGCCATAAATATGTGGATGACGATGAATTAATTTGTCACAAATACCATTTAAAACATCAGCAACATCGAAGTTGTTTTGTTCTGATGCGATTTTAGAATAAAAAACTAGGTGAAGAAAAACATCACCTAGTTCTTTTTTTATTTCATCCAAATCTTTTTCGATGATAGCATCCGAAAGTTCATAAATTTCTTCAATAGATAACGTACGCAACGTTTCCATTGTTTGTTTACGATCCCACGGACATTTTTCACGTAATTCATCCATTATATCCAACAATCTTTCGAAAGCTTGTAATTGATCTTTACGTGTATTCATCTCTAATTATTCAGCGTCTTTATCTTTTTTTGCTGTTGTTTTTTTAGCAGCAGTTTTTTTAGCTGGTTTTTCTTCAGCGTCTTTTTTGTCAGCAGCCTTTTTAGCAGGAGCTTTCTTTTTTGGTTTTTCTTCCACAACAACTTCTTCTGTAGCTTCTACTTCAGCAACAGGAGCTTCTTGTGCTTGTTGAGCAGCCATTGCAGCTTCTACAGCAGCTAAGTCGATGTTTAATAATCCGTTTTTGTGTAAGATATTATACCATTGGAATAATTTTTTCAAATCAGAATCATAAACTCTTGAATCGTCATATTCTGGTAAAACTTCTTCCATATATTTACGCAAATCTGCACCAGAAGTTTTGTAATCGATCGTTTCTCCTCCGTTTTCTTTTTTGTAAATTCTGAAGAAAACTTCAGCCAAAGGAAATTCTTGTGATACTCCGTAGATCGCAACGTTGTCTAATAAACTAACATTGTAGTTAGAAGCGATTGAGATTTTTTTACCTTTTTCTAAATCTTCAACAACAAAACCACCTCTTGTTTGAGAAACTAAACGGTATAATCCTGGTTTTCCTGAAATTGCGATAACTCTTGATAAATCCATATTCTATTATGTTTAAGGGTCTATGAAGGGAATTTCATTTTGTAACTCGTGTTTACTTTCCCTTTTGTTATATTTTTTAATTTATTACTTATTAATTTCTTTTTAAAGCTCGAAATATAGTCAATAAAAAGCTTTCCTTCCAAATGATCGTATTCGTGTTGAATAACTCGAGCGCGAATATCCGAAAAAGTTTCGGTATGTTTCACCCAATTTTCATCAAAATATTCTAAAGTTACCGATTCTGGACGTGTTACATCTTCGTGAATGTGAGGAATACTCAAACATCCTTCTGTAAAAGCCCATTCATCACCTTCAGAACTACTGATTTTTTTTGGATTGATGAAAACTCGTTTGAAATCTTTTAATTCATCTTTTACATCATCATAATCTTCATCTTCTTCGAAAGGCGAGCAATCAACAACAAATAAACGTATATCTTTCCCGATCTGAGGCGCTGCGATACCAACTCCGTTAGAGTCATACATTGTATCGAACATATTTTGGATCAGTTCTTGTAAATTTTTATAATCTTGATCGATTTCTTGTGAAACTTTACGCAAGACAGGATCTCCGTAAGCTACAACTGGTAATACCATTTTCTGATCTTTTTTTATTAATTTAACGGCAAAGATACAATTTGTTATAGTTTATGTGATAAAAATGATTGTAAAATTATTACGGCACTCACTTTATCGACCATTCCTTTTTCTTGACGTTTTTTCTTTTTCATTCCTCCAGCAAACATTGCTTGAGAAGCCATTTTTGAGGTAAACATCTCATTTTCACGATGAATTTTGATCAACGGAAATTGTTCAGAAAATTTTTTCAAAAAAGGTTGAATTTGATTTTCAATCTCATTTAATTCTCCTGAAAAACGAACAGATAATCCAACTACAAGGTCAGAAACGTTTTCTTTCTCGATATATTGTTTCAAGAAATCCATCAATTTTGATGTATCAATTGTATCAACTGGCGAAGCTATAATTTGCAATTCATCGGTTACGGCAACGCCTGTTCTTTTTCCTCCGTAATCTAACGCTAATATTCGTGACATTTGGCAAATTTAAAAAAACGATTCAATAATAAATAATCTCTATGAAATCCCTTGATTATAATTTTTATATTTGTGGCTATTATTAATAAAGATGGAGAATTTAAAACAAATCATAGAAAAAGCTTGGGACAATAGAGAATTGTTACAAGAAGAGTCAACACAAATTGCAATTCGTGAAGTAATTGAGTTAATCGATAACGGACAATTACGTTGTGCAGAACCAGTTGGAGAAGATTGGCAAGTAAACGAATGGGTGAAAAAAGCAGTTGTAATGTATTTCCCAATTCAGAAAATGGAAACTTTAGAAGCTGGAATTTTTGAATACCATGATAAAATGGAATTGAAACGTAACTACGCTGAAAAAGGAATTCGTGTTGTTCCAAATGCTGTTGCTCGTTATGGTGCGTATATTTCTTCGGGAGTTATTTTAATGCCTTCTTATGTAAATATTGGTGCTTATGTGGACGAAGGAACAATGGTTGATACATGGGCTACTGTAGGTTCTTGTGCTCAAATTGGGAAAAATGTTCACTTATCTGGTGGTGTAGGAATTGGTGGAGTTTTAGAGCCATTGCAAGCTGCTCCAGTAATTATCGAAGATAATGCATTCATTGGATCTCGTTGTATCGTTGTAGAAGGAGTTCGCGTAGGAAAAGAAGCGGTTTTAGGAGCAAATGTTGTTTTAACAGCATCGACTAAAATTATTGATGTAACAGGTGACGAACCAATTGAAATTAAAGGTTATGTTCCTGCTCGTTCAGTAGTTATTCCAGGTTCTTACACGAAAAAATTTGCTGCAGGTGAATACCAAGTTCCTTGTGCATTAATCATCGGAACTCGTAAAGAATCTACAGATAAAAAAACTTCATTAAACGATGCATTGCGTGAGCATAATGTAGCGGTTTAATTAGAATAAAATTTTATAAAATATAATCCTCAGCAGTTTTGTTGAGGATTTTTTTATTTTCGAATCAAACATATTTTAGTAGTTTTGCTTTATAACTATGTTTTATGAAAATTTTGATTATCCAACACAAGATGATAGGCGATGTTTTAATCACATCATTGTTGTGCGAAAATATCAAAAAAGCTTATCCAAATGCTATTGTTGATTATTTAATCAATAGTAATACTTTGCCTGTTTTAGAGAATAATCCGTACATCGATCATAAAATTGTTTTTGACGAAAAAGAAAACAAAGGCTTGATGAATTTGATTAAATTCTCGAAAAAAGTTAATCAAAATAGATATGATATTGTAATTGATGCTTACTCAAAATTACAGAGTTGGGTGGATGTTTTTATCAATAATGCACCAAAAAAAATATCATATAAAAAGATTGGAAGAACGTTTTTGTATACAGATAATGTAGAAAAACATGACGAACCAAATTCATATTTAGGTTTAGCAATCGAACATCGTTTGTCTTTATTGAAGCCTTTAGGAATTGAAACGCCTTTGGCTACAGAACCAAAATTATATTTAACAGAAGAAGAAATAAACTTTGCGAAAGATTTATTCACAAAACATCAAGTTGATTCTACTCGTAAAACGGTTATGATTAGTTTGCTTGGTTCTGATTCTTCAAAAACTTATCCGTTGAATGAAATGGCAAAAATGGTTGATTTTATTGGTCAACATTATAATGTCAATATTTTATTCAATTATTTTCCGAAACAGTTACCGCAAGCAAAAGAAGTATATAATCAATTATCTGATGAAACCAAATCGAAAGTTTATTTTGAATTGTTGGGTAATGATTTGCGCGAGTTTATTGCAATTGCAAATGAATGTGATGTGATTGTTGGAAATGATGGAGGTGCAATTAATATGTCCAAAGCTTTAGGGAAAAAATCATTTATTATTTTTTCTCCTTGGATTGATAAAAAAGTTTGGGCAACTTTCGAAGATGGAATTAATCACACAAGTGTTCATTTGAAAGATTATTTTCCTGAAAAACTTGGAGATTTAAACAATCGTCAAATAAAAAAACAAGTTGATGAATTTTATTCAATATTTGATTTCGAGTTGTTTAAAGAAAAGTTAGAAAATTTTCTAAACAATAACTCATTGGATAGGCAATTAATAAGTAATAATAACGTTGAAATAGAAACTAAAAAAGAATATTCTATAGAATCAATGTCTACTAAAATTTCAGCTTTACTGATTACTTATAATGAAGAAAAAAATTTACATCGTTATTTAAATGATGTAGATTTTGCTGATGAAATTATTATTATTGATTCTTTTAGTACCGATAAAACAGAAAAAATTGCTCGTCAAAATCCTAAAACTAAATTTGTAAAACGTAAGTTTGATAATTTTACGAATCAACGTAATTATGGACTTTCTTTGGCAAAAAATGATTGGGTTACTTTTTTTGACGCAGATGAAGGAATCCCACTTGAATTAAAAAAAGAAATTGTTTCGGTTTTTAATCAGCAACCTACTTTTGATGCATATTTTGTTTATCGAAAATTTTTTTTTAATAAAAAACATATAAAATATTCGGGCATGCAAAATGATAAAGCTGTTCGAATTTTTAAAAAATCTAAATCTCAATATAAATCAGATAGAATGGTTCATGAGATTATAGAATGTAATGGTAGAACAGGTTATTTAACAAACAAACTTGATCATTTTACATTTGATAATGAACAAGAATATTTAGACAAACTAAATAGCTATTCTCGTTTGCGAGCGCAAGAGCTTCGTCTTAAAAATTTGAAACCAACATTTTATCATTATACTATAAAGCCTGCTTATCGTTTTTTTAATTATTTTGTAATGAGACTTGGTTTTTTAGATGGAAAAGATGGTTATACAATAGCGAAACTACACGCAATTTCTGTTGCTAATCGCTATAAATATTTAGACGAAATTTATAGAAAAGAAAATCAAAACTTAGGTTAAATAAAGAAGTTTAAGATTTTATTATACATTTGTCATACATTAAAAATAATATAATGAAAGCATATGTTTTTCCAGGACAAGGTGCTCAATTCTCTGGAATGGGTAAAGACTTGTACGAAAATTCTGAAATCGCAAAAGAGTTATTTGATAAAGCAAACGAAATCTTAGGATTTGATATAAAATCAATTATGTTTGAAGGTTCTGCAGAAGACCTAAAACAAACAAAAGTTACACAACCAGCAGTTTTTTTACATTCTGTTATTTTAGCGAAAACTTTACCAGATTTTAAACCGGAAATGGTTGCAGGACATTCTTTAGGAGAAATTTCTGCTTTAGTTGCAAATGGAACTTTAGATTTTGAATCTGGATTAAAATTAGTGTACAAGCGTGCTTTAGCAATGCAAGCGGCGTGTGAAGCTAATCCATCAACAATGGCTGCAATTTTAGGATTAGAAGACAAAATTGTTGAAGATGCTTGTGCAGAAATTGATGGCGTTGTAGTGGCTGCAAATTACAATTGTCCAGGTCAGTTAGTGATTTCTGGAGAGATTGAAGCGGTTAATGTAGCATGCGAAAAGTTGAAAGAATTAGGCGCAAAACGTGCTTTAGTTTTACCTGTTGGTGGAGCTTTTCATTCGCCTTTAATGAAACCTGCAGAAGAAGAATTAGCAAAAGCAATTGAAGAAACAACATTCAATACGCCAATTTGTCCAGTATATCAAAATGTAAGTACAACTGCTGTTACAGATCCTGCAGAAATCAAGAAAAACTTGATTGCGCAATTAACTGCTCCTGTAAAATGGACGCAATCTGTACAAAATATGATTGCTGATGGTGCGACTGAATTTATTGAGGTTGGACCAGGAAACACTTTACAAGGTTTAGTGAAAAAAATAAACAGAGAAGTAACGACTTCTTCGGCACAAATCTAAACGAAATGAAAACATACCGTTCCAATGGAAAATTATTCCTTATCGGGGAATATATTGTAATTGATGGAGCGAAAGCATTTGCATTGCCCACGAAATATGGGCAATGTTTGTTTGTAGAAAATTCATCAGAAACAGAAAATTTAATCATTTGGAAAGCAACGAAATTTGATAATTCTATTTGGTTTGAAACTGAAATTAGATTGAATGATTTAGAAATAATTTCTTCTACAAATGATAAATTAAGTCAATCATTACAAAATATTTTAAAACAAGCTAAAACTTTAAATCCTGATTTTTTTAATTCTAATAATAGTTATCAATGTTTAACGAAGTTAGAATATTCGCAAGAATGGGGATTGGGAAGTAGCTCGACTTTGATTGATTTAATTAGTCAATGGATTGAAATAAATCCTTTTGAATTGAATAAATTGACTTTTAATACAAGTGGTTATGATATTGCGTGTGCTCATCATCATCAACCTATTTTATTTTCAAATAATCCTATTGAAGTTGAAGATTTAGAATTGAATTGGAATTTTAAAGATCAACTTTATTTTGTTTATCTTAATCAAAAGCAAGATACGCAAGCTGTTGTTGGAAATCATTATAAAAACAAACCAAAAGATTGGAAAATGATTCAGGATCTTTCTGATTTGGTTGTAAAAGCAACTAAAGTTGAGAATTTAACTGATTTAGAATCTATTTTGGATGAATATCAAGCTCAGTTAAGCAATTTTATGCAAATTCCACAAGTTAAAGAATTGTATTTTCCGGATTATTTAGGAACTGTAAAAAGTCTTGGTGCTTGGGGAGGAGATTTTGTTTTAGTGACGTATAGAGAAGGAATGCACGATTATTTTAAAGAAAAAGGATATGAGATAATTATTCCATTTTCTGAAATGATAAAATAAAAAAAGCAGATTTGATTTCAAATCTGCTTTTTTGTTATTATTTTTTACCAATCATGGCTTTCAATTTCTTTTTTCGAGCTTGTTTTGTTTGAAATTTATGTTGAAATTCTTGTGTTTTATTCCACATTTCTTCAATTACTTCTTGTTCTGGTTTATTAATAAGTTTCGCATATTCTTTTCCCATAATTTCTATCATTTCTTTTTGAGGAGTTAGACGAGAAAAATTTTTAATTCGAATATCAAAACTCATTGAATTGTGAAAATTCATGCGATTTAAATCAACCAAATAAAACTCATATTGATTTTCTCCAACTTGCTTAATTAAAGTATTTCCAGGAGAATGATCTAAAAATTCAATTCCAGCTTCATGCAAATCAAATGTGAATTTTGTAAATTGTTTCAAGATTTCATTTCGATTTTCCCAAATCGGAATTTCGACTAATTCACGATAAGTCAAATCAGCTTCAACTAATTCACAGAAATAGTAACTATCATTAAAATTTATAAGGGTTTTATTTTCTACAAAAGCAATTGGATATGGTGTCAAAAATCCTAAACCAATCAATCGTTTTGCATATTCATAAGATCGTTCAGCTTTTGATTTTCTGAAAAATCGATATACAAATTTATTGACAATATTCGGAATTTTGAATGATTTAATCGTAGCAATTTTACCTGATTCTAATGTCTTTTTTTTGATAGAATTTCTTGTGCCTTTTGCAATATAATCGTCAATCAAGTCAAAATTGTCAAGAATGGATTTGATTTCAGTTTGCGTGGTTTTATAATTATTATTTACGACAATTTTCTGTGTCATTTTTCAAAATATTATAATTAATATAGAAAAAATCTATATTTCATTTTAATCTGTCAAAGATATGTCTATTTTTGTTGAAAATAAGGACAACTTAAAACAAGTTTTTTTAAAATTTTAGAACCTAACTTATGGTAAAAAAAATTCTTTTAGAATCTCATAATCTAAAGAATCGTGCAACTGGTTTCGGAGTTTTTAATTACGAATTGATTAAAGCTCTTTCTAAATTAAATTTTGATGATCAAATTTATTTACTTTACAAAAAACCTGAAGATTTAAGGACTGAATTTGGTACTAAATTTCATTATAAAAAATATTATAGTTTAATGCGCAATCCGTTTTTCAGAACGCGTGAAAAGTATGATGTTTGGCACTCCTTAAATCAAAATATAAAAGTTGAACCTTGTCATAAACCAAAAAAATATGTTTTGACGATTCATGATGTTAATTTTATGGAAGAAAATTCGCTTGATTATAGTCCAAATCACATTAAATATTTTAAAGAAAAGATTAAGCGAGTAGATGTTATCACATTTATTTCTGAATATGCAAAGAAACAAACTATGCAATATTTTGATATTTCGGGAATAGAAAATACAATAATTTATAATGGAAATTCAATTTCAGAAATTATAAATTGTGATGATTTTCAATCTCCATTAGATATTTCAAAACCTTATTTTTATACGATTGGAGCTTTTCTTGAAAAGAAAAATTTTGAATCACTTGTAAAAATGATGAAATTTTTACCAGATTTTAATTTGATTATTTCTGGGAATTGTACGAATGCCTATGGTCAAAAAATAAAAGATTTAATTGCTAAAGAAAAATTAGAAAACCAAGTTTTTTTATCAGGTAAAGTTTCTGAACGAGCAAAGCAATTTTATATGCAAAATTGCGAAGCGTTCTTATTTCCATCAACTGGAGAAGGTTTTGGTTTGCCTCCCTTAGAAGCGATGAGCTTTGGAAAACCAATTATTTTATCTGATAAAACGTCTTTACCAGAAATTGGTGGAAAAGATGCGTTTTATTGGAATGATTTTGAACCAGAATATATGAAAAATGTAGTGGAAGATGCGTTAAATCAATACAATCAAAATTCAGATTATTTTATAGAAGCTTATATCAAAAGAGCTGGAAGTTTTAGTTGGGATAAAGCGGCAAATGAATATCTAAAGGTCTATGAAATCTAAAATCTATTTTGCGATAAATAATATTTCGAAGAAAATCGACTTCATTCAACTTTCCTACAATACCTTTGCACTCAAATTTATAAAACAAATAAAATGTCAGATATAAACGAAATTGTAGCCAAACTAAAACAAGGAGAAACAATGCTTTATCCAACAGATACAATTCTTGGATTGGGTTGTGATGCGAAGAATGAGGCTGCAATCGAAAAAATTTATCAGATAAAAAATCGCCCTTCATCAAAATCGTTGATTATTTTAGTTGACTCACCACGCATGTTACAAAATATTGTTGAGGTGCCAGAATTAGCTTGGGATTTGATTGATTTGAATGAAAAACCTCTTACAATTATTTACGATAATCCAAAAGGTTTACCACAATCGTTAGTTGCAGAAGACAATACAATTGCTATTCGATTAACAGACGATTTGTTTTGTAAGAAAATCATAGGGAAATTAGGTGGACCAATTGTGTCTACATCGGCTAATTTATCAGGAGAACCTTCTCCAAAAGTGTTTTCGGAAGTTAATCCTACTATTTTAGAGCGTGTTGACTTTTATCCAGACGAGACAAAAACCTTTGTGCCTCAGTTTACTGCATCAACGATAATTAAATTAGGTCTAGATAACGAAGTAAAAGTTATTAGAGAGTAGTTTTTTATTTCAAAACATATACTTTTGCAGAATGAAAATCTTAGAAGCCGTATCAAATCCAATTTTTAATAATGTAGCAGAAGTTGCTGATGAAATTAATCAAGAAACTTATGTAGTTGGTGGATTTGTACGCGATTATTTATTGAATCGTGGTCAGAAAAAAGACATCGATTTTGTAACAGTAGGAAATGGAATTTTATTGGCTAAAGAATTAGCTAATAAATTAGGACATACATCACAAGTTTCAGTTTTTAAACGTTTTGGAACAGCAATGTTCAAATATAAAGACACAGATTTGGAATTTGTAGGTGCACGAAAAGAGAGTTATTCAGAAGATAGTCGAAAACCACATGTAGAAGACGGAACGTTGGAAGATGACCAAAAACGTCGTGATTTTACAATCAATACATTGGCAATTTCGATGAATAAAGAGAATTTTGGTGAATTAATTGATCCTTTCAATGGAGTTGAAGATTTGAATAATAAAATCATCAAAACTCCTTTAGAGCCGAATGTTACCTATTCTGATGATCCTTTACGCATGATGCGTGCGATTCGTTTTGCAGCTCAATTGGATTTTGAAATAGAAAAAAAATCTTTTCAGGCAATAATTGATAATGCAGAACGTATTAATATCGTATCTTTTGAACGCGTAATGGATGAGTTTCAGAAAATTATGATGACTGACAAACCTTCGGTCGGATTATTGTTGTTGGAACAATCAGGATTAATGCAACATATTTTACCAGAATTGGTTGCGTTAAAAGGAATCGAAGAGGTTGAAGGTCAGAAACATAAAGATAATTTTTATCATACGTTAGAAGTCGTTGATAATATTTCTGTCAACACAGATAATGTTTGGTTACGTTGGGCAGCGTTGTTGCATGATATTGGAAAAGCTGTAACAAAACGTTTTGATAAAAATGTAGGTTGGACATTTCATTCGCATGAATTTGTTGGATCAAAAATGGTATTAAAATTGTTCAGACGATTAAAATTACCATTAGGACCGCAAGTAAAATATGTTCAGAAGTTAGTCATGATGAGTTCTCGACCAATTGCTGTTGTAACAGACGATGCTACAGATTCGGCATTACGTAGATTATTGTTTGATGCTGGAGAAGATTTCGACGATTTAATTACGCTTTGCAAAGCTGATATTACAACAAAAAATGAACGTAAACAAAAACGTTTCAAACAAAATTTTGAAGTTGTAGAACAAAAAATAAAAGATGTTGAAGAACGTGATAAAGTACGTAATTTTCAACCACCAATTACAGGTGAACAAATAATGAAAATATTTGATATTCAGCCAGGAAAAGAGATTGGAATCTTAAAAAATGCCATCAAAGAAGCAATTTTAGAAGGCGAAGTAGAAAATAATTATAATTCTGCATTAGAATTTGTAATTAATATGGGAAAAGATTTAAATTTGGAACCGAAAAATATTTAGAAAGTGATATATAAAATTCGTGTATTCCTTGATGCAAAAGAGGATGTTTTTAGAGACATAGAAATTAAAGAGAAGCAAACATTATTCACATTGTACAAAGGTATTATTAGTGCTTTTAGTTTACAAGGTGAGGAGTTGGCATCGTTCTATGAAGTAGATGAAGATGGAAACCAAACAAAAGAAATTCCTTTAGAGGATATGTCTGATGATGGAACTGATGAAACAATGGCTGATTTTTATATCAAAGAAGCTTTTGCTAATCAAGGAGATCGTATGGCTTTTGTATATGATTTTATGGAAATGTGGACATTTGTGGCTGAATTAATTTCTGTAGAAGATAAACCAGCTGTTCTTAATTATCCATTAACGGTTTACCGTTTCGGTTCAATGCCTCTTAAAGCGCCTAAAAAAGACATGATGGTTGATTTAGACGATGAAGAAGATATTGATTTTGCAGAAGATGCTGAATTAAATGATTTACAAATCGACGAAGATTTAGACGTAGACGATTTATAAAAACTACAACTAATCAACTTATATATCAAAAAATCTGAATGGCAACATTCAGATTTTTTTTGTGCTATATATAAACCATTTGATAATTTTTTTACTTCCTCAACCAACCATTTTTCCGTAACTTGCATCTACTGATAAAAGAAAGAATCTATGAAACAGCTACTGTTTTTATTATTAATTTTAACCAATTCGATGCTTATGGCTCAATCCCCAACGATTGATCAAAAGTGGAAAGAAATTGACCAACAAATGCAAAATGGTCAATTCAAGTCTATCCAACCAAAAATTGATGAACTAAAAGCTTTATCAAAAAAGCAAAATAATCAACAAAGTTATCTGAAAGCTTTATTTTATGAAGCAAAAATAAAAGTCGCAACTTCTGATGAAACAGATGATGTAAACTTCGTTTTTGATTTGTTTAAAAAGGATTTAGATGAAAAACCAACTGTCAATAATGCGATTGTTTATTCATATTTAGCCGAGTTATATCAATTGTATTACAACGAAAATCGTTGGAAAATCAATAGTCGTACAAATGTCGAAAATCAAGCAACAAATGATGTGAGATTTTGGACAGAAGAAACATTCAATAAAACGATTAACGATTATTTTTCTAAATCAATTCAACCAAAAAATGAATTAATCAATGCAAAATCTCAAGATTATAAAATGATTTTGAATCTTGCTGAGGATAAGAAAAATGCGCAACAACAATTGGATTTAACGCCAACTTTGTATGATGTTTTAGCGAAAAAATATATCAATTATCTGAATCAGAATAATGAAAAAGATAAAGCAAATCAATTGCTTACTGATTTAGTTCAATTGAATACACAAAAAAATAACGAAAATGCTGTTTTGTACAATGAATTGGTTTTAATTGATTCAAAACATGGTTCAACTTCGATTCAAGAAATTATTAAACAAAAAGAATCTTTAGCAACAAAATATCCAAAAGCGTGGTATTCATCTTATGTGTACGCAACTTTAGCAACAGATTATTATGGTTTGCAAGAAGATAAATTGGCTAACGTAAATAAGATTTTTGAGATACAACAAAAAGTTGCGAAGCTTTATCCAAATTCGGAGGAATTAGAGAATATAAATAATTTAGTTTCGAAGATCAAATCGCAAGAATTAAGTGTGCAAGCCGAGAAATATATCAACGAAAATCAGAATACTCCAATTCAATTAACGCATAAAAACTTATCGCAAGTTTTTGTAAAAGTTTTCGCTTATAATGAAGGTTTTGATGGAAAACAGAAAATACAAGCGTTAAACGTTTACAACGAAAATCGAATTTCAGAAGCGCAAAAATTTCTGAATAGTTTAAAAGTTGTTGATCAATATACAATTGATGTCAAATCGTTTGAAGATTATCAAAATCATTCAACAATAGTCAAATTAAATCCACTAAAATCTGGTCGTTATATTGTCCTTTTTTCGAATAATTCTGAATTCAAAATCAACACAAAAGACGATATCGATTATTTGGATATAATGGTTTCGAAATATGCGATAAACTCGCTGAATGAAAAGGTTTCGGTTGTGAATCGTGAAACTGGAAAACCAGAAAGTAATGTTGCGGTTGAGTTTTCTAATTTGTCAGATTATAATAAAAAGGAATTTAAAATTTTAACTTCGAATAAAGATGGAATAATCACTTTTCCTGCGACTTGGAGAAACTTTCAATATCGTGTAAAAGACGAACATACTATTTATTCAACGTATTACTACGATTACGATCGTTATGATGAAGATGATGATTCTTCTGTCAAGATTTTCACAGATCGTGCGATTTATCGTCCTGGACAAACGGTTTATTTCAAAGGAATTTATTATTCATCGAAAGATAAAACCCGAAACGTCATTCCAAATTCTAAATTGACGATTGCTTTGTTTGATGTCAATGACAAAGAACTTTCTAAAATTGATTTAACAACAAACGAGTTTGGATCTGTAAATGGAAGTTTTGTGTTGCCAAGTTCTGCTTTAACAGGGAATTTTTCGATTAGAGCTATTAACGAAGATGGTTATTATTCATTCAAAGTGGAAGAATATAAACGTCCAAAATTCAAAGTTGAAATAGAGAAAAATAAAGGTGTTTATAGTTTAAATGATAACGTAAAAGTAGAAGGAAAGGCGATTGCTTTTTCTGGTGCTAATATAGATAATGCAAAAGTTTCGTATCGTGTTTATCGTCAAGAAATTTTTACGTTTTGGCCTTGGTATCGTTCAATTCCAGCAGGTCGTGGAGAGCGAGAAGAAATTACGTTTGGTGATACAACGACTGATGCAGAAGGAAAATTTAATTTTGAGTTTGTCGCAAAACCAGCTTCGGAGAAAAAGAAAGATGAGGTAAGAACGTACAATTATTTTATCGAAGTAAATGCAACAGATATCAATGGAGAAACGCAGTCTGAGTCTTCTTCGGTAAAAGTTGGTGATACGAGAATGTCGTTGAATGTGGCTGTTTCAGAGAAAATAAAAGCGGACGATTTGAAAGCTTTCAAAGTTGAAGTGAAAAACTTGAATGATGAAAAATTAGATGGAAAAGGTCATCTTGAAATTTATTCGTTAAATGCACCAAAAGAAGTTGTTCGTCGTCAAAAATTCACAACAGATTATAACTTTTATTCGAAAGAAGAATTCAAAAAATTGTTTCCGAATGAGCCTTATGGCGATGAAATGAATCCAAAAACATGGACAACTAATCAAAAGGTTTTCGAAAGTGATTTTGATACAAAAGTTTCTGATGAAATAAAATTCAATCAAGCGTCAAATTTAGAAGAAGGTTATTATGTCATTAAAGGTTTTGTGTTAGATGGAACGCAAAAAGTTGAGGTGGATAAATTGGTTTATGTTTCGAATGAAAAGAAAGCAAATGTAATTAAAACACTTTTAGCAGTTTCGCCAAATCAATCAACTTATCAGCCAAAAGATGTTGCAAAAATTGAATTCAAATCGGGTTCTAAAAATATATTTGTGTATTATGAAGTAGAGGCGAATCAAACAATTATTGAGAAAGGTTTCTTGGATTTGAGCAAAAAATCAATCGTTGAAATTCCTATCAAAGAAGAATATCGTGGTGGAATTTATGTGAATTATGCGATGACGAAATTCAATGATGTGCAAACCGGAAGTCTTAATTTGGCAATTCCATTTACGAATAAAGAACTAAAAGTTACGGCTGAAGTTTTACGTGATAAATTGACGCCAGGCGCAAAAGAAAAATGGCAACTAAAAATTGAAGGGCCAAATAAAGATAAAGTTTCGGCTGAGGTTTTAGCAAGTATGTACGATGCTTCGTTGGATCAATTTGCGTCGAATTCGTTAGATTTTAATGTCTATAATTTTACGAATTCAAGAAGAAATAATCCATTTAATTTGTATCAATTTTATTCAACAAATCCTTCTCGAGCAATTTATTATCGTACAAATTATGATTTTTATGCAAGAGGATATGCAGGATTAGATCTTAATTTATTTGATTTTGGATTTGACCAATATCGTATGAATCGTATGATGAGAAAATCTGTTGCAGCATTAGCAAAGAAAGAATATGAAGAATATTTAAAAATGCCTGCTGCTGAGGCTGATTTAGAAGGAGTTGATGTAGCATTGAAAGGTAAAGTAGCTGGTGTAGTTACAAATTCTGATAATTTTATTCGTGGAGCCTCATCATTACAAGGAAATGAAAATGCACTTTATGTAGTAGATGGAGTTGTGTATGATAAAATGCCAGAACTTAATTCAGATGATATTCAATCAATTAATGTATTGAAAGGAGAAGAGGCGACTGCATTATATGGAGCAAGAGGAGCAAATGGAGTAGTGGTAATTACAACTAAAAAAGGAGCAAACGCAGCTTTAGATAACGTAAAAGCGCGCACAAATCTAAATGAAACAGCTTTCTTTTATCCAAGCTTAAAAACGGATGCAAAAGGAAATGTAATTATAGAATTTACAACGCCAGAAAGTTTAACGGAATGGAAATTCATGGCAATTGCGCATACACCAGACCTTAAAACAGGTTATTTAGAACAAAATGTTCGTACGCAAAAAGACTTGATGGTTGTGCCAAATATGCCACGTTTTTTACGCGAAGGTGATCAAATTTCGGTTTCGTCTAAGATTAATAATTTATCAGATAAGGTATTAAATGGTTCAGCGAAATTGATGTTGTTTGATGCGTTTACTAATCAACCAATTGATGCGCAATTTAAGTTGACAAATGCAGTTCAGAATTTCTCTGTTGCAAAAGGAAGTTCGGATCAAGTAACGTGGACAATTGATGTTCCGAAAAACGTACAAGCGGTTGTTTATCGTGTGGTGGCTTCGGCTGGAGATTTTTCTGATGGAGAGGAATCGGCTTTACCAATTTTGACAAATCGTATGATGATGACAGAAACATTGCCGATTTATGTAAAAGAAGGTCAAAAGAAATCGTTCCAATTTGAGAATATGATCAACAATAAATCGACTTCTTTGGATAATTTCAAATTAACGTTCGAGATGACAACGAATCCAATTTGGTATGCGATTTTCTCGTTGCCTTATTTGCGCGAATATCCTTACGAATGTGCTGAGCAAGTGTTCTCGCGTTTATATGGAAATATGATTTCGGAGAAAGTGATTAATTCGAATCCAAAAATTAAAGCTGTTTTTGATGATTGGAACAAAAAAGGTGAATTGAAATCGAAATTACAATTGAACCAAGACTTAAAAAACATCATTTTAGAAGAAACGCCTTGGGTAAAAAATGCGGAAAGCGAAGAAGAGCAAATGAAACAAATTGCGGTTTTATTCCAATTGAATCAAATGCAAACGGAAATGAAATCGGCTTTCCAAAAATTATCGGATAAACAACAATCAAATGGTGGCTTTGCTTGGTTTGACGGTGGTCGTCCAAACGAATATATCACAACGCATATTGTTTCTGGTTTCGGAAATATGAAGAAAATGGATGTGAATTTCAAAGCGTTTGAAATAGATGTGAATCCATTAATCAGAAAAGCAATTCAGTTTATTGATGATGAGAATTTGAAACGTTTCAAAGAGTTCAAAAAAGATCAAAAATCATTCAAAGATGTTACGTATTCAGACGGTTTACATTATTTATATGCGCGTTCTTTCTTCTTAGAAGATTATCCAATGACGAAAGAGTTAGAAGAAATGAAAACGGCGATGTTAAAGAATTTGAATGATACAAAACTTGATTTATCGTTGCAACAAAAAGTGATGGCTGCAATTGTGATGAATCGTTTCCAGATGCAATCTGCTGCTAAAATTGTTGTGAATTCAATCAAAGAAAAAGCAGTAGAATCGGATGAAATGGGAATGTATTGGAAAGAAAATCAACCTGGTTGGTTTTGGTATCAAGCGCCTGTAGAAACACAATCGTTGTTAATTGAAGCGTTTGATGAAGTGACAAAAGACGAAAAGTCAGTAGAAGAAATGAAAGTTTGGTTATTGAAAAATCGTCAAACAAATCAATGGAATTCGACAAAAGCAACGACAAAAGCGGTTTATGCTTTAATGAATTTTGGGAAATCTTGGATAGATGCTGATAAAGGAATCGAAGTGAAGATTGGAAATCAAAAATTTGATTTAGATAAAAATTCGCAAGCTGGTTCGGGTTATGTAAAAACTTCTTGGAACAAGGAAGAAATTAAACCAGATATGGGCAAAGTTGAGGTTTCAAAAACTTCTCCAGGTGTTGCTTGGGGTGCAATGTATTGGCAATATTTTGAAGATTTGGATAAAATAAAATCTGCTGAAACTGGAATCAAGTTCAACAAGAAATTATTTGTTAAATCGAATTCTGCAAATGGTCCAATTCTGAAAGAAATTACAACGTCAACGCCAATAAAAGTTGGTGATATTGTAACTGTTCGTTTAGAGATTTCGGTTGATCGTAACATGCAATTTGTACACATCAAAGATATGCGAGCAAGTGGTTTCGAGCCTGTGAATGTGCTTTCTGGTTACAAATGGAAAGGAGAATTTGGTTATTACGAAAGCACGCGCGATGCAGCAACCAATTTCTTTTCGGATTATATGAGAAAAGGAACTTACGTTTTCGAATATGATTTGAAAGCGAATAATGCAGGTAATTTCTCAAACGGAATTACATCGATGCAGAATATGTATGCACCAGAATTGAGTGCGCAAAGCGAAGGAATTCGTGTTGAGATTAAATAATCAATTCAAATTAATAAATCTAAAAAGAGCTGAGAGTAATCTTAGCTCTTTTTTTTTGAGTTATGAGAGGTTTATCGTTTAACCGCAAAGAATAAAGGATCATATTGCATAAAGCTTAAAGTGTTCAGCGTATAATAATGAATTATGCGAATTTCGCAAAACGTATCGCTTAAAGCGTTCAGCGTATCACGTTTTTATTTATCTTTAAAATCAAATAACATGAAATGAAGAAAACACTTCTATTCAATATTGTACTCATTCCTTTTATCGGAGTTGCGCAATTGCAAACCATTTTTCAATCTAAAATAGATTCGATTTATGAGAAAAATAAAGACGCTGTAGGAATTATTGTTCATGTTGAAGCGCCAAAACAAAATATTTCGTGGAGTTATGCAAAAGGAGTTTCGGATATTAAAACGAATAAAGTTTTAAATCATCAACAACCGGTTTTAATCGCAAGTAATACCAAACCTTATGTGGCTGTTGCAATTTTGAGATTAGTAGAAAAAGGTCAAGTCACAATCGATCAACCAATCAAGAATTTGTTGTCTAAGAAGACTCTTAAATTGCTCGAAAAAGATGGTTATGATTTGAATACGATTACAGTCAAACATTTGTTGTCACACACTTCTGGAATACAGGATTATGTCGATGATGCGTATTTTGAATTAGTCAATCAGCGTCCGCAATATAAATGGACAAAGGAACAACAGATAAAGCGAGCCATGGAAATTGGCGCTCCACAAAAAGTTGGAGAAAAGTTTAGTTATGGAGATATCAATTATTTGCTTTTAGCAGAAATTATTGAGCAAAAAACACATCAACCTTTTTATAAAGCAATTCGAGATTTGTTAAAGTATAAAGAATTAGGTTTGACACAAACGTGGTTTATCGATTTGGAGAAATATCCACAAGAAACGCTTCCGCTTGCTCATCAATACGCAGATAAATATAATTGGGATTCGTATGATTTGAATCCATCTTGGGATTTGTACGGAGGTGGTGGGATAGCTTCTACAGCCAAAGAATCGGCTTTATTTTTTCAGTATTTGTTTGAAGGAAAAATTATTCAGAATAAACAAATTTTAGATTCGATGTCGACGTATGTTTTGCCTTCGGATCAATCTAAATATTGTTTAGGAATTTATCACTTTGATCTAGGTTTTAACGCCTATTATCATGGTGGTTGGTGGGGAACAGATGTGATTTATTCACCAGAAACTAATGCAACAATTACAGTTTTTACTTTACAAAAAGGCTTTCAACATATTATTAATCCTCTTATTGGAAAAGAATTTCAGAAGTTGTTGTTGAAGAAGAGTTAACCAAAAAGACTCGCTACAATTTGTAGCGAGTCTTTTTTTTATTAAATAGAAGTATCTTACTTTTTACTGTCTTGTGCTCCAAAAACCTGCTGTAACAATGATGTTGTACGCAACGCTTTATTTCCACGAATTCCTTCTTCTTTTTCTGCAACCATGTTAAACACACCATTTATTGTTTGTTGTGTTACATATGCATTCAGATTTGGATCAATTTGGTTTCCAGTTAACGTATTGTATTTTGTAATCAAATTATTCCAAACTTTATCCGCACCAACTTTTCCCAAAGAAGCTTCCACTTTTGGTTGAAAAGCCTTTGTTAAATCAGATGTTGTTTTTAGTTTTAAATAATTTGTAGCTGAATTATTTCCTCCTACTAGAATATCTTTCGCATCTGTAATTGTCATTGATGTTACAGCATTTACGAAAATAGGAGCAGCTTCAGAAACAGCATCTTCAGCAGCAGAATTCAATAATTTGATTCCTTTATCCGCCAAACTTCCCATTCCCAAAGAACGCAAAGTTTTTTCTACATTTTGTAACTCTTCTGGCATCAAGATTTTCGCAACTGAATTATTGTAAAAACCATTCTTTTGACCCAATGATTTTATTCCGTCCGTTAATCCTAATGACAAAGCTTCTTTCAATCCAGAGGCAACAGTTGCGTTAGATAAACCATTTAACTTTGTTAAGGATTCAGCAGAAATTGTTTTAGATTCAGTTGAACTATTTACAACTTTTACAGTTGAATTATTTTGCGTTGTCGGTTGAGTATTTACTTTTTCGATTTCTTTTTTTAACGTTCCAAAAATTGATTGTAAATCTTGTGCTTTTGCATTTACTGCAAATGCTGAAATCAATGTTAAACTTAATATGATCTTTTTCATTTAGATTTTTTCTAAAAAATATTTTAGTCCTTAATTCAATTATCTGACCAAAATTTAAAACTCACTTACAAAATGCAATTTCACTGACGGAAATTTATCTTGCGTCATTTGAATTGTAAAAGCAGAATCCGCTAAAAATACCAATTGATTGAATTTATCTCTTGCTAAATAACGTTGTTTAACACGTTTGAATTCTAAGAATTCTTCTGATTTTTCATCTTCAACTTCTACCCAACACGCTTTGTGAACAGAGAAAGGTTCGTACGTCGCTTTTGCACCATATTCATGCTCCAAACGATATTGAATTACTTCGTATTGCAGTGCACCAACCGTTCCGATAACTTTACGATTGTTCATTTCTAATGTAAATAACTGCGCAACACCTTCGTCCATTAATTGATCAATTCCTTTTTCTAATTGTTTTGCTTTCATTGGATCAGCATTGTTAATGTAACGGAAATGTTCTGGCGAGAAAGCTGGAATTCCTTTGAAAGAGAATTTTTCACCTTCTGTTAACGTATCACCAATTCTAAAGTTTCCTGTATCGTGTAAACCTACAATATCACCCGCAAACGATTCGTCAACCACTTCTTTTTTATCAGCAAAGAAAGCATTTGGCGCAGCGAATTTCATGTTTTTACCTTGACGAACATGGAAATAGTTGGTATTACGTTCAAATTTTCCAGAAACGATTTTGATAAATGCTAAACGGTCACGGTGCTTAGGATCCATATTTGCGTGAATTTTGAACACGAAGCCAGAAAATTTATTTTCGTAAGGTTCAACAATTCTCAAATCTGTTTCTTTAGATTGAGGCGTTGGAGCGATATCAACGAATGCATCTAACAATTCGCGAACACCAAAATTATTAAGAGCAGAACCGAAAAATACAGGTTGTAAATTTCCGTCCATATATTCTTGCATATCAAATTCTGGATAAACTCCATCAATCAAATCAATTTCATTACGAAGATTTTCTGCGTAAGTTGTTCCAATTAATGTGTCTAAATCTGGACTTGATAAATCTTCAACTTTCGTTGTTTCAGAAATTTTTTGTTTATTATCTCCAGAAAAAATATTGATATTTTTCTCCCAAATATTATAAATTCCTTTGAAAGTTGCTCCAATACCAATTGGCCAAGAAAGAGGAGTAACCTGTAAGCCTAATTTTTGTTCAACTTCGTCCATCAAATCGAACGCATCTTTTCCTTCGCGGTCCATTTTGTTAATGAAAACTAACATCGGAATTTTGCGCATACGACAAACTTCTACCAATTTGATTGTTTGTTCCTCAACTCCTTTTGCAACGTCGATTACCACAATTGCAGAATCTACAGCAGTTAAAGTACGGAAAGTGTCTTCGGCGAAATCCTTGTGACCAGGCGTATCTAAGATATTAATCTTTTTTCCTTTGTACTCGAAAGCCAAAACAGAAGTTGCAACAGAAATCCCACGTTGACGCTCAATTTCCATGAAATCGGACGTTGCACCTTTTTTAATTTTGTTACTTTTTACAGCTCCAGCTTCTTGAATTGCACCTCCAAAAAGTAATAACTTCTCTGTTAAAGTTGTTTTACCAGCATCGGGATGGGCGATGATTCCAAAGGTTTTTCTTTTATTTATTTCTTGTTCTAAAGACATCTTAATCAAATTTTCAGGTTGCAAAGATAGTTTATCTCAGTAAAATTAGAAACATTATGGTTGATAGAATATTCTAAAGTAAATTGCGTTATTCTAAAATATATGACGAAAGACGTATGAAAAAGATTTTTTACTTTTTACTGTTGATGATTAGTTGGGTTGTTTGGGGGCAATATCCGACAATTCATCCATTGACTGGAGGTTTTACTTTTACAGGAGAAAAACTAGAAACTCATTTAACTGAATTTACATCAACTACTTCACAGTGTGGGTTTAATTCTGGGAAAATTTATAAATTCTATTCTTTTGAAGCTAATTTTGATATGGTTTTTGCATTTGATTTAACAGCGAAAAAACCAGATTTTAGATTTTTAGTTTGGAAAATACAAAAAGGTAAATTACCTGAAACAATTTTTTATAATGGAGGAACAATAAATGCAGATAGGTCAGTTCAAGGAGCGTCGTTATTAAAAGGAATGAAAGAAGGTGACCCTGATTTGTGTGAAACGTTTTCGGGAGCTAATGGTTATGCTAAAGCATTTGAAGGATCAGAACTTTTGAAAAGAGGTGAGATTGTTGTAATAGCTGTTTATGGAGGAAGTGATACAGAACCTTTTGATATAAAAGTAAATGTAGCTGAAGAGAGAACGATTACAAACTTTAATAATTTATGTTTTGGTCTATCTTATTCAGCAAGTCAAATTTATAATGCTATACAAAGTGATTCTGGTTTTAATGATATAAAATTATTTACAGATAATACATTTAGTACAGAGATCCCGATAGGGACTAGTATAAGTTCAGATACTACACTATATGCGCAAGTAAGAGATTCTTCTGGAAATCTAAAGTTTATTTATACAATTCCGATTACTTTTATTCCGGAACATCAATTTAATTTTAAAACTAATATTGAAACTGAATATGCGTGTACAATAAGCTACACTATTCCAAGTGAAGCAGATTTATTGAAGAAGCTTTTTATTGTAGTAAATACAGATTATTCAATCTCTTCAATAGTTATCGATGGAACAAATTATACACCAGGTCAAAATGTAAATTTAGCAGTTGGTCTAAACACTTCGATGAAAATAAAAGTTCATTACGGAGGCGGTTGTCCAATCGATTCTAATGAAGTTTCAATTCCTTTAGTTCAGGGAAAACCAATTTTGACTGATGATATTTCTGATGCAACTTGTGATTCTTCTTATAAAATAAATTTTGATCGAATTTATTCTAAGTTAGGAAAAGATAAAAATGCTTTTGACGTAATTGTAACCTTAGGCGGTTTACCTATTTCTGATGGACAATCAACTGTAATTACGACAACTTTAACGTATAAAATTAAAATAAAATCAAGAACAGGAGGAGGTTGCGAAAGTGATGAGGTTGATTTTGTAGTTACTAAAACTTCTCCTGCAAAGATTGTAGATGCTTCAATTAATAGAATTTGTTTAGCAGATTTTAATCAAACAGATTTGGATAAAGCCATTCTTATAATCAATCTAGGGAAAATATATAATCTGAGATTTTATAAACAAGATGGAACAGAAATTTTAGAATCAGAATTATTTAATTACATCAAAACAAATAAAATAGGAAAAATCATTGTAAAAGCATTGGCTGTTGATAATGGAAATACAATTTGTGATACAGATGTTGAGTTAACATTTAAATTAGATGAATCGACATTTCAAACTGTAAGTAATATTCCGACTTTAAATTCTTCTTGTTCAGAAGTTGGCTTAGGACATACTTTTACAATTTCTGAAATCGAAGCTTATTTAAAATCGAAATTTGGCAGAACAGATATTACATTTAATGGAATTTCAGATGAATTTCTTACAGATAATCAATCAAAGACAATCACTTTTCAAGTGAAAATAAATGGAGAAGGTTGTTGGTCAGAGGAAATGATATTGAAATTACAAGTCATTACAAAACCTAATGTAAACAACGCCTTGCATGAATTAAAAGCTGATTGTGATGATAAAATTACAATCGATGCACAAGTTTTGATCAATTTATTTGGGTCAAATTCTATTGTTGATTATCATTATGAAATTTTGCATAATAATTCAACACCATTAACTTTCGATGCAAGTGGAAAAGCCAGTGTAAAAGTTCTTTTCAAAAATAAATTAGACAATTCGTGTTTTATAGAAAAAGAAATTATTATCAATAAAAAACAAGATTTAATTATTGATATAGCTATTTTAGAAACGTATATAAAAGATCATCCTATTATTTATTGTGAAGAAGATGATGTAAATGCAAAAAAACAAATAGAAGATATTTTAGATTACATCAAATCAAAATATCCAATTTTAGTTGCGAAATCTACGGTTGACGAAATTTATACGATGTTCAATTCTAATAATGGGTTTGTTGAGATTGTTTTTGAAGATCCAAATTATTGTGGAACAGAAAAAATAAAATTCTATTATCAAAAAAATGCTTTACCAGACTTTGCTATTCCAGCTTCTGCTGAAATCTGTTCTGCTACAAAATATGAGTTAGATTTTGAACAATTAGCAAAAGAGAAAGGATTGGACGTTACTCAATATGATTTTTCGGTTGTTGGAGAAGATGCTATCAAAGTTTCAACTTATCAATATGAATTAGGAGTTGGAGATTATACGATCACAATTAGTAATAAAGATTCGGGTTGTCCGAAAGTGTTCACTTTAAAATTGACAAACTCAGAAACGCCAATTATCAATAAAATTACTATCAATGAAAAGAGCGTTATTGTTTCTGCAAAAGGAAATGGAAAGTTAGAATATGCGTTGTTTGATTCTGTAGGAAATGTAATCGTAGATTGGCAAACAAAGAATGAATTAATTATTCCAGATAATATCAAAAATAATAATTTTACAGTAAGAGTAAGATTGAATAATTGCGGAGTTTCGGAGCGTAAAAATGTTATTTACCTTGCTTTGCCAAATGTTGTAACGCCAAATAATGATGGTTTTAATGATATTTGGCAACCAATGACAAAAGATGGTAAAGTTACTGATACATCAAATTCGTACAAATTGATTATTTTTGACCGTTACGGAAAACAGATATTGTCACAAGAAGGAACAGATATTATAAAATGGGACGGAACGCTGAATGGCAAACCTGTTGCAGATGGAACGTATTGGTATTTGTTAGAGTTCTCGAAGCAATCAGACGATTTGCAAGTTTTATATTCTGGTAGTATATTAGTTAAAAGAAAAATCAATTAATTGATTGAAAAATATTTATGAAAAAAATTACACTATTCATATTAACACTATTTTCACTTTCGAAAGTAGAAGCACAACAAGGGTTACCTTTTTACAATCACTATTTGGTAAGCGATAAAATGTTGATTAATCCTTCGTACGCAGGGCAGGATCCGAATGTGATTTCTATAACAGGAACGCATCGCAATCAGTGGGACGATTTGCCCGAAAGTCCAAGTACACAAACGGTAAGTGCGCACGGAATTATTGTAGATCGTTTGGCAGTGGGAATGCAATTTTTCAACGATAGAAATGGTGCTGTTAAGATGACTGGTTTCGGAATTAATGCGGCTTATCACATTCCTATTGATGATAGAAGTTATGATGGAAACGAAGTCAATGTTTTTTCGTTTGGAGTTGGAGCTTCTAATGTTTCGCAACGTTTTGATTATTCAAAAATTATTGCGGAAGATCCAAATGATCCTGCTTTACAAGAAGATAAATATTCTACTTATTTTGCGAATTTGGGATTGTCTTTCAAATATGCTGGTTTCTCTGCGGGAGTGTCGGTTTTGGATATTCCATTGAGCCAAAATGTGTATTATATTAACAATGTAGAACCTTTGCCAACGTGGTATTATTTCAATGTTGGATATAAATGGAACGTTTCCGAAGGAATTGCGTTAGAACCTTCTTTGGTGTATAATTTGAACTCAAATTCGGAGCGTCATTTGGATATCAATTTGATGTCGCATATTGGTTTTGGAGACAATAATCAAGGTGTAGACATTGGAGTAGGGTACAAGCAAGGAATGGATTCTAAAAATAGCAATCCGTTGTTTGTTTCTCCAATTCTAAAGTTTAAAGTTGGTTCTTTAAAAGCTGGAATTTCTTACGATATTGGCTTGTCAGATTATCAAGTTGATGGTCGCAAGAACGGAATGTTATTTAGTTTAGGGTTCGATTTACAAAATCCTTGGGGAGCAAGATTTGATTAATATTATGAATAATGAATAAAATTTTACTTTTAGTCTTTTTCATTGTTGGATTTTTTTCTTGTTCTAAAAATGAAAATAAACAGATGGAATATAATTCTGTTATAGAAGCAATACAATTACAAACAGATACATTACAATTGCAAAAAAATATTTTAGAAAAAGGAGATATAAATTCTTTTAAGAGTTTAATGATGGTTTATGAAACTCCAGAAGATTCACTATCTTATAAAATATTAAAATATTCTTTTATTATGGCTGACCAATATAATTATAATAGAGCAAATTATTTTATTGCAAGATCTATTCTTAGAAAAGAGATGCTCACGAATAATTATACAGCTATAAAAGATTTGGATGTAGAAAATAAAAAAATAGTTCTTGAAAGATTAAATAAATGTTCAGATCAAAATGTAATTATATGCACTGAAACTTTAATAGAATATTATAAGAGCATTAATAATGTATCTGAAGTAGAAAAACTTAATAAAAAATTAAAATTATTAGTGAATTAAATATTTTAATACTTATTCATAATAAAACAAAAAGCCTTCCATTTCGGAAGGTTTTTTGTTCTATTGTAAAGGTTGTTCTAAATTGTTAATCTGAACTTCACGTTTATAAATATAATAAGGTTGAAGACTTTCGCGCGTTACAATTTTTTGACCACGTTGCGAACCTGCAAACCTCGTAAAACCAGCTCCAATTCCGAAACCAACTTCATTTTTCAAAATATAAATTTGACGATAAAAAGGATAAACACCATATTTCAAATTCGGGATAGTTGGCAACACCAAATTTCCTTTATCATCAGCAATTGATAATACTTTTACCTTTTTAAGATATTCTTCAACTTTTGGATTTCCTTTGTCACTCAAAATATTCAATCCAATAATTCCGATTGCAGTTTTATCTTTTTGCACAAAATCAATCACTTTCTCAGCATCACCCATCGCTGTTACTTTTGCGCCATTTTCTACAGATAATTTTAGTTTATCATTTATTGTGTTGAAATTCGCTGAGTTTGGATGATCGTAAACAAACGTTATTTTCGGATCTTTTTTGTACAAATTATCCTTAATATCATTTACCGTAATAGAATTGATTGGATTATCAATAGAAGTAATAAAAACTGTGGCATCCAAAGCAATTACAGACGAAATATATTTGGTTGTTGTTTTGTCGAATAAATGTTGTTGTTGTGCTTTTGTAAGCGGTTTACTTACCATCAAAACAGGAATTTTACCCTCGTAAAAATCTTTGATTGCTTTTTCTTCAATCTCTTCGTTAATCGTAATTTTCACATCCGGATAATCAACCATGTACATATCTGCCAACGATTGCGCCAAATTCTTAAAACTTGGATCTACCGTCATTGCCAAATCTCCATATTCGTGCAAAGCGCGCTTTACAGCAGTTTTTTGTTCTGCTTTTGTTGGTTTTTCCTTGTCTTTACAACTAAAAGTAGAAAAAATAAAAAAGGCAGAAAGTGAAAGTAAACTAATTTTCTTGATCATTTTTATAAGATTTTATTCCGCGATAAACACGAAAAGCGCCATAAACAATAAATAAAATACCTAATAACATGGCTTTTGTTTCATCTAATTTGATGATGAAAAACTGATATTTCCAAGTAAAAATTCCAATCAAAAAATAACCGAAACCAATCAATCCGTAAACAATATTCTTATTCATAATTCGCGACGAAGTTACAATTTTATTGTGTTAAGATTGACTTAAAACTTAAATTTTATACGACAAATATGCATTTAAAGGAACTTTTTCTGAATAGATATTCAATTTCTTAAACAATAGAAACCATCACACTCAAAAAAAATGAATGCAATGGTTTCAGAAAGAAAAGTATTATTAATTATTCGTTTGTTTGAAATCTAACCGGAATTGAGAAAATTAAATTTGCATCAGAACCATCTTCTAATTTTGCAGGCGTTATTTTTTTACCTTTTCTTAGAATTTGTTTATTGATACGCTCCAACGCAGATTTAGCTTCTTTCCCTAAATCTTGATTACTTCCGCTTAACGGTTTTACTTGTGAAATTTCTCCATTTTTGTTTACAATAAATTGCATTTTAGCAACGGCTGAACCAATATTATTTCGAGAAGCAGTTTCGGCAAAATCACTTAATTCTCCACCTAACTCTTTCGAGATTTTATCACTCATACATTTTGTCAATGCAGCATTTCCTTTTTTACTTTCGCTTTCACAACCAGGATAAATTGCCATTACCGCAGCATTTTTCGCTGTAATTGCAACATCAGGTTTTACAGGGGCTGGTGTTTTTGGTCCTTCTGGAATGTCTGTATTTTGTTTACCTACTTTATTTCCTTCGTCACTTTCTTTTCCTCCACCAACTTGTCCATTCGATTTATCACCATCTCTATCAAAAGTGCCTAAATCTTTTCCTTTCAGTTCGTCAACAGATTTTATAGTTTCTTCAATTTTCGGACTTTCTGTTGGAGTTGGAATAATATGTTTCGCCTGATCTGTTTTCAATTGAATTGTTTTTTCTTCCATCGGTGGATCTTCTTTTGGAGGAACAACTTCTTCAACTTTTTTATCGGGAGGAGGAGTTACATCATCTAAAATAACAATTACACCATCACCTTTTTTTGTTATTTCATTATTCATTGTTCTATTATTTGCATAAATAGTTCCGCCAGTAATTAATGCAACAATACCAATCCCTACAAAAAGAGATTTCATCAAATCTTGGCTTGCAACTTGTCTTAGTTGATAAGCACCGTATTCTTTGTTTCGATTTTCGAAAAGAATGTCTAAAAAAGCTTTGTTACTCATATCAATATAATTTAAGGTTAATGAATCCTTTTTCTTTATAGATTCATCTTTTTGCAAAAAGGTTGGTTGAGGTTTGAAAAATTTTCGAAAAAAGTTTAATTTTATTAAAAAGTAGATTTTTATGCACTTACAAATTGATAAAAAATGTAATCAGAATTGGAACGAAATGAAGGATGCAGATTCGCAACAAAAGTTTTGTGATGTTTGTTCTAAATGTGTTCACGATTTGGATCATTATTCATTCAAAGAATTAAAAACTTTTCTGAATGATAATCCTACTGCTTGTGTAAAAATTAAAACCAGAAATTTAGAACAGTTTAATTCATACGAAGCTTCAAAATCTATTTCTAATCAATCTAAAAGATGGTTACAACTTTCTTCTTTAGTTGGATTTTTAAGCTTTTCAACTATGACAAAAGCACAAACTGAGAATGATTCGATTGTTGTACAAGGGATTATTAATGATGGTAATGGTTTTCCAGAATCTGATGTTCCTGTGAATCTTAAAAATTCGAAAAATATTGTATATACAAATGAAAATGGTGAGTTTAAAATAAAAGTTCCGATTAATCAAGATTCTTATACTTTAGAATATGATAGTTATGGAATTAAAGAGTTTACTTTTACAAATCCTTCTATATGTCAGAATATAAAAACTGAAACTGGAGATGTTCTTATAGGCGAAGTTGTTTATTATAAAAAATCAGATTTCATCAAAAAAATAGGTCGCACAATCTCTTGGCCATTTCGACGAATTGGGAAGCTTTTTTAGTGGATCCATATGTTTTTCGTCATTCTTGTCAATTAATTCAAATAAACTTCTCGTTACAATTGGTGCATTTCGTTGATTAAGTTTATCTTTGCTTCTTAAATTTTTAAACAAATGCCAAGAATACTTACAGGAGTTCAAGCTACTGGAACTCCGCACTTAGGAAATATTTTAGGAGCAATTTCTCCCGCAATCGAATTAACGGAGAAAGAAGGAAATGACTCTTTCATTTTTATTGCTGATTTACACGCTTTAACGCAAATTAAAGATGCAGCAGTGTTAAAACAAAATACGTACGAAGTGGCTGCAACTTGGCTGGCATTAGGTTTAGATCCTTCGAAAGTAGTTTTTTACCGTCAATCTGATGTGACTGAAACAACAGAATTAACATGGTATTTATTGAACTTCTTTCCATTTCAACGTCTTACTTTAGCACATTCTTTCAAGGATAAAGCAGATTATTTAGCAGATGTAAATGCAGGATTATTTACGTATCCAATTTTGATGGCTGCTGATATTTTATTGTATGATGCAGAAGTTGTACCAGTTGGTAAAGATCAATTGCAACATTTGGAAATTACACGTAGTGTTGCCGAAAAATTCAATCATCAAATGGGAGAAACTTTTGTTTTACCGCAAGCTGCAATCGACGAAAATATTATGTTGATTCCTGGTTCTGATGGTCATAAGATGTCTAAATCAAGAAATAATTTTATCAATATTTTCTTACCAGAAAAACAATTGCGCAAACAAGTAATGTCGATTGAAACGGATTCTACTCCGTTAGAAGATCCTAAAAATCCAGATACAGATAATGTTTTTGCTTTGTACAAATTATTGGCAACGCCAGAACAAATAGAGGAAATGCGTCAAAATTATTTGAATGGAGGTTACGGATATGGTCATGCAAAACAAGCTTTATACGAATTGATTTTAGAAAAATATGCAGATGCGCGTACTAAATTTGATGAATTGATGAATGATAAAGTGACTTTAGATGCATTTTTAGAAAATGGAGCATTGAAGGCAAGAGATGTTGCACAAAAAGTATTGAAACGTACACGAAACAAATTGGGATTGAAGTAATTTGATCAAATTGTAAGTTGGCGATAAATAATATAACTTAAGCGATTGTTAATATTTATATCGTTCATTATTTGAAGTCATTTTAAATAAGTATCTTTGCAATATAAAATTAGAATCAAATGATTAAGGTTTCAGAATCAGCAAAAAATAAAATAATTTCACTTTTACAAGAAGAAGGAACTTCTATCGAAGAATCTTTTGTTCGCGTAGGAGTTACGAGTGGAGGATGTTCAGGTTTAAACTATAATTTAGAGTTTACGAAAGAACAAAGTGCAGATGACAAATTGTTTGACGACAATGGCGTAAGAATTTTGGTTGACAAAAAATCATTCTTATACCTTGTTGGAATGACATTAGAATATTCGGGAGGATTGAATGGAAAAGGTTTCGTGTTCAATAATCCAAATGCGTCGCGTACGTGTGGTTGTGGAGAAAGTTTTGCAGTATAATTGGATGAAAAAGTTAGCAAGTTTAATTACGATTTTGGTTTGTTTTTCAGCATTTGCTCAGAAAACAATTATTGAAAAAGATTTGATGGTTTTTAAACCAACAGAATCTTCAAAAAAATTAAACAAAGCTTATTCAGACAATATGTTTTTTGGTTTGTTTGGTATAAAACCATTTATTAATGCGTTAGACTTAAATGAAAAATCAATCAAAACAGTCACAATTACCAATGCATCAACAAAAAAAGTCGCTTATAAGGCGAATTACGATGCAGCAAATAATCTTCTTGATTTCGAATTGACAGAAGAAGTTGCAAAACCTTTGAAAGTAAAATATACGTATCAAGATGGTTTAATTGCAACAGAAACGATTGATCGAAAAGGAAGTGAAGTTAAAGTCAATCAATTTTATTATGATCTTGACAAAATGTACATCAAAAACTCAAATAGTCTTTTTGATGTAACATGGTTAGAAGGAGATGTAATGTTGAAAAAGACTTATTTAGATCAGAAATTAGGTTTCGAAGATCGATTGATGCATGATTGTAGAATCACAAAATCATTAGGTCAAGATATCAATAAGATATGTTTTAGTAGTTCAACGTTTAGTGTTCCATTCAAAATAAAAGAATATACACCAGATGTAGAACCAAGAACCGAGAAAATTAATTTGGTAGAAGGACAATGGTCTGATATTAAGTTAATAGCTCAAAATAAATACGTGATTACGATGAAAAATCAACCTCAATTTGAAGTTGTTTTAGATCAAAATCAGCGTATAAAAGAATTCAAATTTTTAGGTAACAAAGTGGATAAACAACAACCACTTACTTATAATTTTACCTATACATTTTATAAATAATAAGATGAGTAACACAAAATATACAGAAGACGATCTACGTGAAGATCTTGCTAGCCAAAAACAATATGAGTTTGGTTGGTCGACTGAGATGGAATACGAAGAATTTCCTGTCGGATTGAATGAAGATATCGTACGTGCTATTTCAGCCAAAAAAGAAGAGCCAGAATGGATGACGGAATGGCGTTTAGAAGCTTTCCGCGCTTGGGAAAAAATGGAAGAACCAGAATGGGCTAACGTAACTTACGAAAAGCCAAATTTCCAAGCTATACAGTATTATGCTGCTCCAAAACCGAAGAAAGAATTAGCAAGTTTAGATGAGGTTGATCCAGAATTATTGAAAACTTTCGAAAAGTTAGGAATTTCATTAGATGAGCAAAAACGTTTGTCTGGAGTTGCAATTGATGTCGTTTTCGATTCAGTTTCAGTAAAAACAACTTTCCGCGAAACTTTAGCTGAGAAAGGGATTATTTTTATGTCAATTTCTGAAGCGATTAAAGAGCATCCAGAATTGGTAAAAAAATACATTGGTAAAGTAGTTCCGCCAACAGATAATTTCTATGCAGCTTTAAACTCTGCAGTATTCTCTGACGGATCGTTCTGTTATATTCCTAAAGGTGTTCGTTGTCCAATGGAATTATCAACATATTTCCGTATCAACTCTGCTGGTACAGGACAATTCGAACGTACTTTATTAATTGCTGACGAAGGAGCTTATGTATCATACTTAGAAGGTTGTACAGCACCAATGCGTGATGAGAATCAATTACACGCTGCGGTTGTTGAATTAATCATTATGGATGATGCAGAGATTAAATATTCAACTGTTCAGAACTGGTATCCTGGTGATGATAAAGGTAAAGGTGGGGTATTTAACTTTGTTACAAAACGTGCTGTTTGTGAGAAAAATGCAAAAGTATCTTGGACACAAGTAGAAACTGGATCTGCAGTTACTTGGAAATATCCATCATGTATCTTAAAAGGTGATAATTCAGTAGGAGAGTTTTACTCTATCGCTGTAACGAATAATTACCAACAAGCAGATACAGGTACTAAAATGATTCACATCGGTAAAAATTCAAGATCGACAATCATTTCGAAAGGTATTTCTGCTGGTAAATCTCAAAACTCTTACCGTGGTTTAGTTAAAGTAATGAAGAATGCAGAAGGAGCACGTAATTTCTCTCAATGTGATTCATTATTAATGGGTAACGAATGTGGTGCTCATACTTTCCCATACATCGAGATTGAAAATAAATCGGCTCAATTAGAGCACGAAGCGACAACTTCTAAAATTGGTGAAGATCAATTGTTCTATTGTAATCAACGTGGTATCGATACAGAAAAAGCGATTGCATTAATCGTAAACGGATTCAGCCGCGAAGTATTAGACAAATTACCAATGGAATTTGCCGTTGAAGCCAAAAAATTATTAGAAATCTCATTAGAAGGTTCTGTAGGATAGTTTTTAGAAACTAGAATTGAGAAGTTAGAAATTAACAATAATAAATAGATATATAGTTGGAGGATTCTAAAAATCTGACATCTAATATCAAAATCAAGATAATTAGAAAATTATCACATTAACTAATTTACAAATTAGATTATGTTATTAAATATAAAAGACTTACACGCTCGTATTGAAGAGCGCGAAATTTTAAAAGGTTTAAACCTTCAAATTAATCCAGGTGAAGTTCACGCGATTATGGGACCTAATGGTGCTGGAAAATCAACTTTGTCTAACGTTATTACAGGTAAAGAAGAATATGAAGTAACGGATGGTGATATCGAGTTTGATAATGAATCAATCTTAGAATTAGCACCAGAAGAAAGAGCACAAAAAGGAATTTTTATGTCTTTCCAATATCCAATCGAAATTCCTGGAGTTTCTGTAACAAACTTCATTAAAACTTCTATCAACGAAACGCGTAAAGCGCAAGGTTTAGAAGAAATGGGAGCTTCAGAAATGTTGAAAGAAATTCGTGCAAAAGCAGAATTATTAGGAATCAAAAAAGATTTCTTATCTCGTTCGCTTAACGAAGGTTTTTCTGGAGGTGAGAAAAAACGTAACGAAATTTTCCAAATGTTAATGTTAAACCCAAAATTAGCGATCTTAGATGAAACTGATTCTGGTTTAGATATTGATGCTTTACGTATTGTTGCGGATGGTGTAAACGAATTCAAAAATGAAAACAATGGAGTGTTAGTAATTACACACTACCAACGTTTATTAGACTATATCGTTCCTGATTTTGTACACGTTTTAGCAGACGGAAAAATCATTAAATCTGGTGGTAAAGAATTAGCTTTAGAATTAGAAGCAAAAGGTTACGACTGGGTAAAAGAAGAAGCAGGAATCTAATTAATTTAGAAGTTAGATATTAGAAGTTAGATATTAGATATTAGAAGTTAGAAAGTGGTTATAAAATATTTTTAAATCCAGAATCTAAAATCTAAAATCTAAAGTCTGAAATCTAAAATCTGAAATCTAAAATCTAAAATCTTATAAAGATGATTGATTTAAAAGAAAATTTAGTTTCTCGTCATTTAGTGTTCAACGAAAAAAACAAAGTGAATAAAGGAATCGAAGGTTTACGTCAAGAAGCCATCGAAATCTTTAATCAAAAAGGTTTTCCGACACGTAAAGACGAAGAATGGAAATATACAAATCTTGCTCCTTTGTTGAAGGTGGATTACAAATTGTTCCCAGAAGACGAAGTTGCAGTAGAGTACAAAGACATCAAGAAATATTTGATTAATGATATCGATACATACACAATCGTATTCATTAACGGAAAATATTCTTCGTTTTTGTCAAATACAACACATGATGAAGCTGATATTTGTGTCTTGTCAAGCGCAATGCATAAAACAACTCATCAAGCTGTAATTGAGAATTATTACGGAAAAATTGCGAAAAAAGACGAAAGCTTAGTATCTTTAAATACAGCTTTTGCAAAAGATGGAGCTTATATTTATGTTCCAAATAATGTGATTTTATCTAAGCCAATTCAGATTGTTTATTTCTCAACAGGAGCTTCTCAAGAAGCAATGTATCAACCACGTAATTTGGTTGTAGTTGGAGATAATGCACAAGTTCAAATTATCGAAAGACATCAAACATTAGACGAAAAAGCAAACTTAACAAATGTTGTTTCTGAGGTGAATGTTGGACGTAATTCTGAAATTCATTGGTACAAATTCCAAAATGATTCTAACGATGCTTCTTTAGTTGACAATACATATATCAACCAAGAAAGAGATTCTCGTGCCAATGTATTTACATTTGCTTTTGGAGGAAAAATTGTTCGTAACAATTTGAATTTCTTCCAGAATGGAGAAAATTGTAACTCTGTAATGGACGGAATTACGGTGATTGATGGAAAACAACATATCGATCATCATACATTTGTGGAGCATAATTTCCCGAATTGTGAATCGCACGAATTGTATAAAGGGATTTACGATGAGAAAGCGCAAGGAGTTTTCAATGGTAAAATCTATGTACACAAAGAAGCACAAAAATTGAATGCATTCCAACAAAATAATAATGTTTTGTTATCTGATGGAGCTTCAATTAATACAAAACCTCAATTAGAGATTTTTGCTGATGATGTAAAATGTTCTCACGGATGTACAGTTGGGCAATTAGAAGAAGAATCTTTATTCTACATGCAACAACGTGGTATTCCGAAGAAAGAAGCGAAAGCAATGTTATTGTATGCCTTTGCTGCAGACGCTTTGCGACATGTGCAAATTCCACAAATCTCAAATAGAGTAAACTCTATAATTGCAAAAAAATTAGGAGTTAGTTTAGATTTCGAATTATAAAATATAGTTCTGAGTTATACGTAATAAGTTTTAAGTTGAACTTATTTTGAAATATAAAGTAAGTATTTGAAACTATTTTGAATACTTACTTTTTTATTACACATCACTCATAACTCATTACTCAAAACTTAAAAAAATGTCAATAGATATTCAACAAATAAGAAGTCAATTTCCAATTTTAAATAGAGAAGTCAACGGAAAACCATTGGTTTATTTAGATAATGGTGCAACTTCTCAAAAACCGAAAGTTGTTTTAGATGTTTTAGACGAATATTACGAAAAGTACAACGCAAATGTGCACCGTGGAATTCATACATTAAGTCAAGAAGCAACAGATTTGATGGAAGAATCACGCCGTAAGATTCAGAAATTTATCAATGCGAAACATGATTACGAAATCATTTTCACGCGTGGAACAACGGAAGGAATTAACTTAGTTTCTAATTCACTTCGTAATGTTTTAACAGCAGATGATGAAATTATTATTACCGAAATCGAGCATCATTCTAACATCGTTCCTTGGCAATTGTTGTGTCAGCGAACTGGTGCAAAACTGAAATATATTCCATTAACTGCAGAAGGTATTTTGGATATTGAGAAGTTGGATGATTTATTGACAGATAAAACCAAATTAGTTTGTGTTAATCAAGTTTCGAATGCTTTAGGTGTTGTAAATCCGATCAAAACAATTATTGAAAAAGCGCATGCAAAAGGTGCTTGGGTTTTGATTGATGCGGCACAATCTGCTCCACATACAGTGATCGATGTACAAGCGATGGATTGTGATTTCTTGGTTTTTTCTGGACATAAAATGTACGGTCCAACTGGAATCGGTATTTTGTATGGAAAAGAAGATATCTTGAATGAATTACCACCTTTCCACGGAGGAGGAGAGATGATAAAAGATGTAACGATGGAAGTTTCGACTTACACTTGTTTACCTTTTAAATTTGAGGCTGGTACACCAGATATTGCAGGTATTATTGGACTTGGAGCTGCGGTAGATTTTATCAATTCTATCGGACTGCAAACGATTCACGATTATGAAAAAGAATTGGTAGATTATACCATTCAACGTTTATCAGAATTTGATGAAGTGGAGATTTATGCAAAAGATGCAGAGCATTCTGGTGCTGTTTCTTTTAACTTAAAATTTGATGGTGTTCATTCATCTGATGTCGGGATGATTTTGGACAAAAAAGGAATTGCGGTTCGTACAGGACATCATTGCGCGCAACCAATTATGCATCATTTCAATATTCCGGGAACGGTACGCGCTTCATTCGCTGTTTATAATACAAAAGAAGAAATAGATACATTTATCGAAGGTCTAAAAACCGCGATTAGAATGTTAGGATAATATTAAAAGGATTTCATTTTTTGAAATCCTTTTTTGTTTCAATTAATTTTTTATTTTTGACGTAATTAATACTAAAAACTTATGCAAACTAAAAATAAATTATCAGAACTAACATTAGATGAATTACAGACTAAACATAAAAAAGTTAATAAACTAACAATTACGATTCAAGTTATATTACTTGTAATTTCTATTTCACTTATTCTTGGAGTTTTTGCAAATTATTTAAAACCTATAAACGTCGTTTTTGTTTCTTTATCTGTCATTTTTATTCCATTTATTACAGGTTTAAATCAAATCAACCAAGAATTAAAAAATAGAAATAATTAATTCTTAAGATTTTTATGAGTGATAAATGTATGACTTGTGGTAATTTGATTACAGAAAATTTCTGTGGAAATTGTGGTCAACGTAAAAATAAGAGAATTAATAAAACTTATATATTGGATGAATTGCAAGATTTGTATGCGCATACAAACAAAGGTTTCTACTATACATTAAAGAAAACAGCAATAAATCCTGGTAAAACAGCAAGGGAATTCATTGAAGGAAGCCGTGTTAATCATTATAAGCCTTTAATGTTTGCTCTAGCACTTTCTGGTATTGCATCATTTTTAAGTTATCAAGTAATTGGTTTAAATGACATTTTTAAAGAGACTTATAAGTCTATGGGACTTAATAATGAGTTTTCAAATGATATAATTGCCTTCTTAGCTAGTAATAATGCATTATTGATGTTAGCATTACTTCCATTTTTTGCTATACTTACAAAAATTGTTTTTAGAAAATGGGGTGAAAATTATTATGAACATGTAGTGATGAATTCATTTATTTTATCGTTTTATACAATAAGTTCAATATTAATAATTTATCCACTAATGTATTTTTTTAAAAATGATTTGGAAATTATTTTTAAAATCACATCATTAAGTTTTTTATTACTTCCATTTATTTTATTCTTCTTTTATAAGAATTATTATCCAACAAAATCAGTAAAATTGATTATATGGAAAATCTTTTTAATTTTTTTGTTAATGATACTTTCATATATCGTTTTAATAATCATATTTAGTCTAATAGTAGGTTTAATGATTGTAATAAATCCAGAGTTTGGAAACTATTTTAGAAAAAGTTAATTAATAAAACAATAAAAGGGAAACGAACTAATCCGTTTCCCTTTTATTTTAAACGCTAAAGAAGTACAATTTCATCAATTATAATTTCTGTAATCGTTTTTTGTTGATCATCTTTATCTTGATAATCTCGGTAAGTCAATTTGCCTTCTATAGCAAGTTGTTTTCCTTTTTCTACGTGTTTTTCGATCACATTTACAATTGGTCCGTAAGCAACTAAATTGTGCCACGTCGTTTGCTGCACTTTCTCACCTTTGCTATTTGTGTAGCTTTCGTTTGTTGCTAGACTAAATTTTGCAAGCTTCTTTTCGTTTTCTAATGTTTTAACTTCAGGATTGCTACCAACATTCCCAATTAGCTGAACTTTGTTTCTTAATGTACTCATGGCGATAAATAATTTAAAATTAATGTATAACCAAATTTAAGAAAATGTTTTTAAAATATTCGTTTTTAAGTATTTAACTTTTATAAAACATGTTCTTTAAATAATCGATCCAAGGTTTTATCAAGGTTTGTTGTTTTACCTGGATGCGGACGAGAACTTTGGATAGACGAACTTCTGACAGCCGTTAACCAACGAAAACGTTCAGGCGTTTCGAAATTAGAGACAGCAGATTCGGGATGAATTCCTTCGGCAATTTTAGACAAAGCATTCAAATTACTGTCAATAAAATCAAGGTCTAATTCGTGGCAAAAAGCATTGATTCTATTATCATTAATAAAATATTTTACTTTCAAATAATCTTCTTTTTTAGAAAATATAATCACTCCAACATTGATAAATTCTTCGCGTTCAACTTTCGGAACCAAACGAAGAATCGCATACTCATATAAGATTTTTTCTGGCATTGTTTGCTTCGTTTATAAAAAGTTCGGTATGTTGTAATCGAGTTTTGATAAATGTTTTGTAGACCGTTTTCATTTCTTCGTGAGTAGAATGCGTAACTTCTGTTTCTAACCATTCATCAGGAATCAAATCGACAATTTTATCAATGATTTCATCATTCAAAATCGCTTTAAATTCTGCATCAACTTCTTCAAGTTTTGTCGCATTTTTCAATAAAACATGGTCTTTAATTGGTGTAAAAGGAGCAAGAGCCGCTTTTTCCCAATTGTCCCACGAATGATGAAAATAATAAGATGCACCATGATCTATCAACCACAATTCTTTGTGCCACATCAACATATTTGTATTGCGAAAAGTACGATCAACATTCGTCAAAAATGCATCTAACCAAACGATTTGCGAAGATAATTTATCATCAATTTTCATCACAGCCGGATCATAATTGATTGCGCCAGACAAATAATGCAAAGCCAAATTAGTTCCTTCGCTAAATTTTAACAAATCCTGAATTTCTTCATCAGCTTCGGATTGACCAAAATATTCGTCCAAATTTGCAAAAACTAATTCAGGAACTTTAAATCCTAAAACACGTGCAATTTCTCCTCCTAACAATTCAGAAATCAGCATGCGAGGGCCATGACCAGCACCTTTAAATTTTAAAACATATTTAAAACCGTCATCTGCATCAGCTAGTGCTGGCAAAGAACCACCTTCGCGCAAAGGTTGCAAATAGCGTTCAACGGTAACTGTTCTTAACTCAATCTCATTCATTCTCTAAAATTACGATGAAAAATTTAAAATAATTTTCACATTTATAATTTTTAAATATCACTAAACTTATAGACTTTTGAATGTTAAAATTTTTTAAAACAAAAGATAGTTGAGTAAACTTGTGAAAATAGGAAGATTTGTAATGCGTAAAAGTATGTTTATCGTTGGATTAATAACGGTTTTTACTTTGATCGTTGCATTGATTATTCAGATTTTTACTTCGTATTACATTTACAATTATCAAGGAAATATTCCGTCAGATTATCGTGTAGCAGTTGTCTTTGGTGCAAAAGTGCAAGCTAATGGACAACCAACTCGTTTTTTAAAAGATCGTTTGGATGCTGCAATTCGACTTTACAAAGAAGATCAAGTGGATGTAATTTTACTTTCTGGAGAAAAACTTCACGAGAATTTTAATGAAATTGATGTGATGGAAAAATACTTGTTGGATAGAGGTGTCAAAATTGAAGATACTTATCTCGATGGGGCAGGTTTGGACACGTATAGCACGATTTATAGAACCAAAAATATTTATCAATTTGATAAAGTGATTTTAATTTCTCAATCTTATCATCTCAAAAGAGCGCTTTTCTTAGGAAAAGTTTTCGGATTAGATTGTATTGGATATAATGCAGATAGCGGACCTTATAAAACAGAAGGTAAACAGAGTTTTAGAGAGATTTTAGCGAATATAAAAGCTTTGTTGGATATTGGGAATGAAAGAGCGCCTGAAGTGATTATAGCGCCTAAAAAATAAAAAACTCCGCTCAAAATTTTGAACGGAGTTTTTAGTTTAATATTCTGTTAAAGTAACAATATCAGTTGTAAAAGAAGTTAATTTATCCTTTCCGTTTAAGAAAGTCAAATCAACAATAAATGAAAATTGTGTTGTTTTTCCTCCACATTTTTCTACCAATTTAGCACAAGCTTCGGCAGTTCCACCAGTTGCCAAAACATCATCGTGAATTAAAACTCGCGCACCATCTTTGATGTAATTCGAATTTACTTCTATCGTTGCTTGTCCATATTCCAAATCATACGATTGACTAATTGTTGGAGGAGGTAATTTCCCAGCTTTACGAATTAATACAAAAGGGACTTTTAATTTTTGTGCAATCTGAATTCCGTACAAAAATCCTCGGCTTTCAATTCCACAAACAATATCCACTTTACCTTTTGCTTTTTCTACAAAAGCGTCTACAATTTCGTCCGAAAGTTCAGGATTTAAGAACAATGGAGTAATATCTTTGTAGACAATTCCTTCTTTTGGAAAATCGATAACGTCTACAATCGTTTGATTGATTTTTTCTTGAAGTGTTGACATTCGTTTTTAATAATGTTTTGTTAAGGAACAAATTTAATGAGAAATCATGTGCAAGAATTTGTTTTAACGAATAATTAATCATTCTAAATAATATTATAAACCTAAACTTGTCCAAATACGTTCCGGAATACGAACAAGACGTCGAGTTTCGGCATCAATACAACATAAAATAGTATATCCTTGATTAATTATTTTTCCCGCTTCATTATATATATTGTAATCAAATCGAATGCGAACACCTTTGTCGCGCTCATGAACTGTTGTTTCAATTTCTATTAATTCATCGTACAAAGCGCTACCAATATATTTTGTATGCATTTCGATAATCGGCATCTGAATTCCCATTGCTTCCAATTCGGCATAAGGAAAACCACGTTCACGCATCAATTCTACACGACCAATTTCATAAAACTCTGGATAGTTTCCGTAATAAACCACTTTCATTTGATCGGTGTGTTTATACAGAATACGAGTTTTGGTGCGAAAAACATTTAATTGTTCGGTTTGTTCTATCTTCTCCATAATTTTCTAAAACATCATTTTAATCTTCAAAAGTAGAGAACAAAAAAAAGACTTTATCATTAATTATATAAAAAATGAAAAAGTCTATTCAGTAATTTTTTTGTAATCCATCCAACTAAAAGAAGTTTGTGAAGAATCTTTTTGCTCTTCTTTTAAGAAATCATATTGAATTTGAATAATCGTTTTGAAAGTAGGATTTGCTATTTCATAATAAAAAGTCCTTACATTTTCTTCTTCACCTTGTTCAATTCGTAAAAGAGAAAAATTATTTTTGATGCCCAAATCATTTAAATGATTTTCTACTTTGATAATTGCGAAGTCAATTTTTTCTTGTGTAATTTCCATAGTGATACAAAAATAAGAATTAATAGTTTTATAAGCCAAAATATGTCCGAAAAGATTATCTTTGCATTACTTTTATTTTATCTAAAACTACTTATTGATTATTTTGAATTATACAAAGTATTTTTTAATATATCAATACCTAAATCATTTTTTTTATTCAAAATTTGTTCACAATTTTGTAGAGAAGGGTTGATGAAAATTTAACATTGACTTTCAGTAATTTACATTAAAACTTAAGCACTTTTGGACAATATTATGACGATAACTGCAAATTCTGTGTGGGAAAAATGCTTGTCTTTTATAAAAGACAACATTGCGGAAGATGCCTTCAATACTTGGTTTGTACCGATACGTCCGGGCAAACTAAATAATAATGTTTTAACAATACAAGTACCAAGTAAATTTTTTTACGAATGGTTAGAGGAACATTATATCAAAATTTTAAAAAGTGCCTTACAAAAAGAATTAGGTTCTGATGCAAAATTGGTATACAGTATTTTGATGGATCAAAAGTCGCAAGGACGTGAGCCATTTACGGTACGTATTCCAAGTTCGAACAAAGAAAAACCTCGCCCACAAGAGGTAGAAGCGCCAATTAATTTGCAAGCTGGTAAAATGATGAATCCTTTCGTTATTCCAGGATTGCAAAAATTAAAAATTGATTCGCAATTAAATCATAATTATACATTCAATAATTTTATCGAAGGAGAATCAAATCGATTAGCTCGTGCGGCTGGTCGTGCGATAGCCAAACGCCCAGGAGGGACTTCGTTCAATCCACTATTCATCTATGGTGGAGTAGGATTAGGAAAAACTCATTTGGTGCATGCGATAGGTTTAGAAGTAAAAGATTTACACCCAGAGAAAACTGTTTTGTATGTTTCTACTGAGAAATTTACACAACAATTTATAGAAGCAGTAAAAAATAATAATCAAAATGATTTCATTCACTTTTATCAAATGATTGACGTTTTGATTATGGATGATATTCAGTTTTTATCTGGAAAAGCAAAAACGCAAGAAGTTTTCTTCCATATATTTAACCATTTACATCAAAGAGGAAATCAGATCATTTTGACTTCGGATAAATCTCCAGCAGATATTCAAGATATGGAAGATCGTTTGATTTCTCGTTTCAAATGGGGATTATCAGCCGATTTACAAAATCCTGATTACAATACACGTCTTTCAATTTTGAAACAAAAATTAGAAAACGATGGTATCGAATTTCCTGATGAAGTAATGGATTATATCGCGCAAAATATTGATACAAATGTGCGTGAATTAGAAGGTTCATTAAATTCAATCATTGCGCAAGCAACGTTGAATAAACGTGAAATTACGTTAGATTTAACAGCACGTACGTTATCAAAATTAGTACAAACAGCTCGCAAAGAAATCTCGATTGATTACATTCAGAAAACAGTTTGTGAATACTTCAAAGTGAAGATTGAAGATATTCAGTCAAAAACACGTAAACGTGATGTGGTACAAGCGCGTCAATTAGCGATGTATTTTGCAAAACAATATACAAAAGCGTCTTTGGCAAGTATTGGTACGCAAATCGGTAAACGTGATCACGCAACAGTTTTACATGCTTGTAAAACAGTGAAAAATTTACAAGAAACGGATAAGCAATTCCGTGGTTATATCGAAGATATTTCACGTAAAATTGCAGATTAATCTATAAATACTTTTTTAATGAAAATTTTGATGGTTTGTTTAGGTAATATTTGTCGTTCTCCGTTGGCAGAAGGGATTTTACAAGCAAAGGTTGGCGACAATCATTTGGTAGATTCTGCTGGTACAGGCGATTGGCATGTTGGTGAACAACCAGATAGACGCTCGGTTTCGGTTGCAAAAAAACACGGTGTTGATATTTCTGATCAACGTGCGATGCATTTCAATCCAGTTTTTTTCGATGAGTTTGATTTAATCTTTGCAATGGATGAACAAAATTTAATCGATTTGCAACAATTGGCTCGGAACGAAGAGGTGCAAAGTAAAATCAAATTGATTTTGAAAGATGGAATAGGGCAAACGCAAAATGTGCCTGATCCTTACTACGATGGTGAAGATGCTTTCGAGCATGTTTATCAATTATTAGATGAAGCCACAGACGGAATCATCAAAAAATACAATCTTTAAAATTATACAATGAAAACGGCTAAAGTTTATTTGATTCCTTCACTTTTAGGTGAAAGCGAACACAGTAGAGTATTGCCTTTATACAATCTTGACGTTATTCGAGCAATTGATACGTTTGTGGTAGAAAACGAAAAATCTGCACGTAAATTTATCAAACAAGTTTGCCCCGAAAAAGTTCAAGCCGATTTAGATATTTACATTCTAAACAAAGATACAGAGCCAGAAGAAATGTTAGATTTGATCAAATTATTGGATCAAAACAAAACAATCGGAATTATTTCCGAAGCTGGTTTGCCTGCGGTTGCAGACCCAGGTGCGCAGTTGGTAAAAGTTGCGCAGCAGAAACGCATCCAGGTAGTTCCTTTGATTGGTCCATCGTCGATTTTGTTGGCGTTAATGGCTTCTGGAATGAATGGTCAAAACTTTGCTTTTCACGGTTATTTACCAATCGATAAAACGGAACGTAAAAAGAAATTGGCTCATTTGGAAGCAGAAAGTGCGAAAACCGGAATTGCTCAAATTTTTATGGAGACGCCCTATCGTAACAATCAAATGGTAGATGATTTAACGAAAATTCTTCGTGCCGAAACCAAGATTTGTGTCGCGTGTCACATTACATTAGAGGACGAAGACATCCGCACGTTATCGATCAAAGAGTGGAAAAATGAAAAGTATGATTTTCATAAACGTCCCGCAATTTTTGTCATGCAAGCTTAAAAATTTTATAAAATAGATCAACACTTCGTGTTTCTTTTCGCGAGTCGTTGCTCCAAAGTATACGAGAAAGCCAACATCTATATGTTGGCTTTCTCGTATAATCAGTTTTTGTGGTAAAAATAGTTGAAGTGAATTAAAATATTTTAACGATTAGGTTTTATAATTTCTTAAAATTCAACTTATATTTAATTATAAAATCATCCAAAATGAGAAAAATAGAACAACTTTTTAGTGAATATGGAGAAAGTCATCAAAATGGGATAAACAAAACCATTCATTGGATTTGTGTTCCTTTAATCTTTTGGACGATTCTTGGTTTTATTTCCTACATTCCAGCACCGCACTTTTATATTCCAAGTTTTGGTTATATCAGTATAGCTTCAATCATTGCGTTGGTAATTGTTTCGGTTTTTTATTTTAGATTATCGATTGTCGTTGGTCTAATTATGATTTTTCTAATGTTGATTATGGAATATTTTATTTCGTTGTGCAATCTTCAATTCGGTACAAAATCTTGGATAGTTTATTTGGTGGTATTTATTATCACGTGGATTTTACAATTTGTCGGACACAAAATAGAAGGGAAGAAGCCAAGTTTTCTCAAAGATTTACAATTTTTGTTGGTCGGACCAATTTGGTTGTTGGGTTTTATTTTGAGAAAAGTTGGTATAAAATATTAGTTATTATTTAAAGGTAATTAATTTTTCGTCAGCTATTATACTCAATATTTTAACAAGGAAACCACCAATGCATATTGTATAATTTTCCATTTTTAATGAATATTTTGATATGTCCATCAGAAATATTATGCTCATCTTCTCTTAATTGAATTACTTGTAACTTACCTTCATTATAAACATCTATTGTCCCAATATCATTCATTGCATTTGGAAACAATTTTTTAAGTTCTGTAATAGTTGTTTGTGAGGATAATTTTTTTCCTTTGTATAAGATGTAATTATTCTTTGAGAATCTGAATTCATCAACTGCAAATTCATTTTTAGAATTTTCAAAACGAGAGCCATCTTTATAATAGTATTTATCATCCATGTTTTTGGTTCCATCTTTATTTTCGAAAATATAAGAACAAGGAGCTTCTTCTGACATCAACATTATACTATCAGCTTTACCAAAAACGTTTTCAAAATCTTTTTTAGTAAAAAATCGTTTAAGTTTTCCATTAAAAAGAATGTCATCTGTTTTCATGACTTCATTTTGATTATTATCAGGTTTAGGATTTTCAGTATTTGTATTTTGAACAATATTAACTGAATTATTATTCATCTTTTTACATGAATAAAAAAATAGAATAAGGATGGTAATAGTTAATCTCATAGGTTAGTTGTAATTGTTTAATAATTAGTGATTAAGTTAAGATTTTTATTGATTACATTTTAAAATTATTTTTTGAAAATAATCTATTTCTTACTCAAAATTTCATTTACTTTTTTCTCAATAGCTTCTGATAATCTGCTAAAACCTAAATCATTTGGATGAATTCCGTCTGTAGAACCTTCGTTATCCAAACCAATTAAATTATCACCTTTCAATAAATACAAATCTTTTACACCTTCTTTTATCAATGCATCGTATTGTGTACGATAGGTTTGATTTTGTCTTGTCATATCTTCGTGAGCAGTTAAATCAAATTTACTCATTGGTCGAATCAAACTTTCTACCATCAAGATTGGTGTTTTTGGGTGATATTTTCGGAGTAATTTGACGAACGGAATTGTTCTACTTTTTATTTCTTCGGGCGAACTGTTAGGAACACAATCCAAAATAAACAAATCAACACCTTGAATATCTTTAATCATTTCAGCCAATTCAATTTCAATTTTTGCATTTCCACTCAAGCCAAAATTAATGAATTCGTAACCCATTTTTCGTGTTAAAATAGAAGGGTAATTCATTCCAGGACGACTTGCTGACGCACCTTGTACAATGCTTGAACCATAAACCACGATTTTCTTTTTATATGCGATAGGTTGATTGATAAAATTAGCAGATGCATCAATTCCGATCTTTAAGTCTGTTATCTCGTTCCAAAGCGGTAAATAAAGCATGAATTCCTTTTCTGTCTTAGTTAGATTCTTGACAATATCATATTCACTTTTGATATTTTGCTGATTTGGTAAAGCCGCGCCTGCAAAAATCCATTTCCCATTTTCTTTGATATATAAATCCAATCCACGGGCCATAATTCCAGTTGTATTTGCGCCTAAATAAGTAGAACGAGTTGTCCAATCCAATTTTATTTGTGTCGTATTCGATTTGAATGCAACATATAATCCAGCGGGAGTTGTAAACAAACCTTTCACTTTGTCAGGAAGATTTGCGTATTTGTTGGTGTCAATTCTATGATAAAATGGTGCGTTATTAAATGCTTTTCCTTGAACAGAGAAATCTTTATTTGTAATATATTTTAATTGAGCAAATACTTGAAAAGAACAAATAAGTGCAAAAAGCAGAAAGAATTTTCTCATTGGTTATAATTGATTAAAGGTTAAAATTAAAAAAAGACTTCCAATATTGGAAGTCTTTTTTCTTGTCTCATGTGTACTTGTTAATTCTAAGCGGGATTACACTTTAAGGTCAGTATGTGCGCCTAAAAGTGTTTTATTTTCTTCGATAATTGGATCAACTAAATCATTTAAGAATTCTTCTGTTTGTTCAGAAGCAAATCCTGTAAAGTTTTTCGGATCTAATAATTCGACTAATTTTTCTTTATCAATTTTTACATTATCATCAGCAATAATACGCTCAATCAAATCATTTGATTTACCTTCCATTTTCACTTGTTTTGCAGCTTCCATAGAATGTGTACGGATAATTTCGTGTAATTCTTGACGATCACCACCATTTTTAACACCTTCCATAATAATATATTCGGTTGCCATAAATGGTAATTCTTCCGCGATATGCTTTTCGATTATTTTAGGATAAACGACTAAACCATCTAAAATATTGTTCCAAATGATTAAAATTGCATCAATCGCTAAGAAAGCTTGAGGAACTGCTAAACGTTTATTAGCTGAATCATCTAACGTTCTTTCGAACCATTGAGTTGATGCAACCATTGCAGGAGAAGTAGCTAAAGACATTACGTACTTCGCTAAAGAAGCGATGCGCTCAGAACGCATTGGGTTACGTTTATATGCCATTGCAGAAGATCCAATTTGATTTTTCTCAAAAGGTTCTTCAATCTCTTTTAAATTCTGTAATAAACGTAAATCGTTTGTAAATTTATGTGCAGATTGTGCAATGTTTGATAATAATTCTAATGCTTGTGCATCAATTTTACGATCGTAAGTTTGTCCAGATACTGCAAAAACATTTTTAAATCCAAAACGTTCAGATAATTTTTTGTCTAATGTTTTTACTTTTTGGTAATCTCCATCAAATAATTCTTTGAAAGAAGCTGCTGTACCAGTTGTTCCTTTTACTCCACGAAAACGTAAAGTATCTATTCTGAATTCTAATTCTTCTAAATCTAATAAAACAGATTGTAACCAAAGTGTTGCACGTTTACCTACAGTTGTTAATTGTGCTGGTTGAAAATGTGTAAATCCTAAAGTTGGTAAATCTTTGTATTGACGTGCAAATTTTGCTAAACCATCAATTACATTGATTAATTGTCCTTTGATGTGTTGGAAACCATCACGAATTTGAATTAAATCTGTATTATCACCAACAAAAGCCGAAGTAGCACCTAAGTGAATAATCGCTTTTGCAGATGGAGCAACATCTCCGTACGTGTGAACGTGAGCCATTACATCGTGACGAAATTTCTTTTCGTAAGCCGCAGCAACATCATAATCAATATTAGTTGCGTTATCTTTTAACTCTTGAATTTGTTCGTCTGTAATATCTAATCCAAGTTCCTTTTCAATTTCTGCTAAAGCAATCCAAAGCTGTCTCCATGTTGTAAATTTTTTCTCAGGAGAAAAGATATATAGCATTTCGTCGCTACAATATCTCGATTCTAAAGGATTTTGATACTTGTTCATTGTATTTGTTTGTTTTGTTTTTTAAAATTTTTTCAAAATGGTTTGCACATCTTTCACATAATAACCTTCGAAAAGATAAGCGTGTATCAGCAATGGAAATAATTGTGCAATCGGTAAACGCTCTTCAAAATTTGGTGCTAAAGGATTATTTTCGTGATAAGCATCAAAAAATACATCATCAAATCCTCCAAAAAGCTTTGCAATAGCCAAATCCATTTCGCGATGACCATAATAAATTGCAGGATCTATAACCGAGAATTCACCTTTTTTGTTGGCTAAAATATTTCCATTCCAAAAATCTCCATGCAATAAAGCTGGCTTTTCTTCTGGAAATATCGAATTCAATTGTTTACATAAATTCTCTGCAGATTTTATTTGTTTTGAATTGATTAATTGTTTGTTTTGCAGTAGTTTCATCATTGGCATGATGCGATTTTTTGCATAAAATTCGCTCCAAGAATCCGTTAAACTATTCGGTTGAACGACAATTGCAATGTAATTATCTTCTGACCAACCAAATTGTTTACTTGTATTTTGATGAAGTTTTGCTAAATTTTTTCCTAAGTTTTCCCAATTTACAACAGTTGGAGTAGAGGTTTCCATCCATTCTAATAATAAATATTGAAAATCTTTTCCAGCTTCACCAACATTTACCACTTTCGGAACCGAAAATGTTTTGGTCTTTTTGATGGCTTCTAAAGCACGTGCTTCTTTCTTGAAAAGATGAGGAAAGTTGTTTGCGGAATTTACCTTTAAAAAATATTTTTTATCAAACGATTCTAATCGAAAAGCATCATTAATATCACCACCTTTTATTGGGACGATAGAATCTATACCTAAATTCAATTGTTTTAATCGTTCTAAAATTTCATTCATAAAAATATCTCATAAAGTTATAGCCCAACATAAGTCAGGCTATACTATTTAATTTATTAAAATAAAGTTGTTCTAATAATGTTTTGAGAACGCTCTGGTCCAACCGAAACTAAATAAACTTCGATTCCTAAGTATTTCTCAATGTAGTGGATGTAGTCTTGCGCTGTTTGCGGTAACTCATCAAAAGATTTTACGTTCGTAATATCTTCTTTCCATCCTGGTAATTCGTCGTATTGTGCTTCGTAATCAGCTAATTTAGTTGTAGAAGAAGTGAAATAATCAATGATTTTTCCGTCTTCCGTTTTGTAACCTGTACAAACTTTTACTGTATCAATATTCGACATTACATCTAATTTAGTGATTACTAAATGTGTAATTCCGTTAATCATACAAGCGTGTTTCAATGCTACTAAATCTAACCAACCTGTGCGGCGTGGACGACCTGTTGATGCTCCGAATTCGTGACCAACTTGACGAATTTGTTCTCCCAATTCGTTGTCCAATTCTGTTGGGAAAGGACCGTTACCAACGCGTGTACAATATGCTTTCGAGACTCCAATCAAATTTTTCAATTTTGTAGGAGGAACTCCAGCACCAACACAAACTCCACCAGTTGTTGGAGAAGACGATGTAACGAATGGATATGTACCAAAATCGATGTCTAACATTAATGCCTGCGCACCTTCGAATAATACATTTTTACCTTCGTCAATCGCATGATTGATTTCTAATTCAGAATCCATGATACGTTCTTTCAAACGCTCTCCGTAAGCTAAATATTTTTCGTAAATATCTTCGAATTTTAATGGCTCTTTATTGAATAATTTTTCGAATAAAGCATTTTTAACCACCAAATTTTCTTTGATTTTTTCTGCTAAAACCTCAGGATTTAATAAATCAATTGCACGAATACCAACACGAGCTACTTTATCCTCATAACAAGGACCAATTCCGCGTTTTGTTGTACCAATTTGACTATCTTTTCCTGCAAATTCTTCACGATATTCGTCTAACAAAATGTGATAAGGCATAATGATATGCGCTCTTCTCGAGATAAAAACGTGATCTGTAGAATAACCTTTTGCTTCTAATTGTTCAGTTTCTGCAAAAAAAGCTTCAGGATTTACTACGACACCATTCGCAATAATACATTTTCCTTTGCATTGTAAAACTCCAGAAGGTAATAAGTGTAAGACAAATTTATCATCGCCTACATATACCGTATGACCAGCGTTGTTACCACCTTGGTAGCGTACAACATAATCTGATTTTTCGGCTAATACATCTGTAATTTTTCCTTTTCCCTCGTCACCCCATTGAAGACCGACTACTACGTGTGTTGACATATTGTTTGTTCGTTATTTGTTTTGGAATAAAAATGAAACTAATCATCTTATCTTGGTTCACTGCAAAGGTAATTTAAACCTTGTCTTAAACAAATTTAAAACTCAATTTAGCACGATTATTTTTCAAGATTTTGTTAATAATTTTTCAAGATTAAATTAACCGAAAAATAACCGAATCCATTCAAATAAAAAGCGTATTTTTACAAACTTTTACACCAAAAATTTCCATATGAAAATTGAAATCTGGTCGGATGTAATGTGTCCGTTCTGTTACATCGGAAAAAAACATTTTGAACAAGCTTTAACGCAAATTCCTTATCAAGATAAAATACAGGTTGAATGGAAAAGTTTTCAGTTAAATCCTGATTTATCTAAAACTGAAATTACTTCTGTGAATGATTATTTGATCGAATCAAAAGGAATTTCGGAAGAACAAGTTTCGGCAATGAATAATCAATTGGCTGAAATGGGAAAAGCTGTTGGAATTGATTTTCAACAACAAAATTCTAAAGTTGTCAATACAGGAGATGCACATCGATTGATTCATTTTGCGCAAGCGAATGGAAAAGGTTCAGAAGCAGAAGAAAGACTTTTTAAAGCATATTTTACAGAAGGTAAAAATGTGGCTGATTATGATGTTTTGGCTGAATTGGCTGAAGAAATTGGTTTGAACAAAACCGAAGTTCTTGAAATGCTAAATTCTGATGCAAACGTTTTTGAAGTTGCTTCGGATATTTTAGATGCACGTAATATTGGTGTTTCTGGCGTTCCGTTTTTTGTAATTGACCGTAAATATGCACTTTCTGGTGCTCAACCTGTCGAGTATTTCGTTTCTGCTTTGACACAGGCTTACGAAAAAGATCATTTGGATCAACCTCAAAATGTTGCTTCTTGTGATGTTGACGGAAATTGTGATTAAAACAATTTGCAAATAAATATAAAAAAGGACTTCAATTTGAAGTCCTTTTTTTCGTATTATATTGATTGATAATTCTCTAAAAATTGTACAATTTTTTCTGCTAATTGATTTTTATGATAAGCACTTTTCAAAGTTTCGGCATCAGTAGGATTACTTGCGAAGCCTAATTCGATTAGAAAAGTCGGCTTTTTAGAATCTCTTAATATTTTAAAATTAGCTTTCTTCAAGCCTCTGTTTTCAATGGAATTGATACTAACTAATTGTGCTAATTCAGCCCCTATTTTTTCTGTATTTGCATCTGTATTATCTTTATTGATAAAAACTTCAGCTCCTTTTAGTTCCTTATTTGAAGCACTATTCAAATGCAAAGAGATAACTAATTCAGGATCCAATTTATGCATTTTATCAACACGAGATTGTAAATCAAGAAAATCATTCCCATCTCTCGTTAAAATAACATTGATATTTTTCTTTTTAGCTAATTGTTGAATTTTTTGAGCCAATTCTAAAGAATATTCACTTTCTACAATATTTCCATTATTTGAACCATTATCAAAACCGCCATGTCCAGCATCTATGACAAAGGTTTTAGCAGTTTGTGCAAACATGGTAGATGTTGCGAATAAACTTGCAATAGCAAATAGATATAGTTTCTTTTTCATAATAGTCGTAATAATTTAATTAATATAAACATAATCAATTATTTATAAAAAACTACATTTTTAGCCTAAAAAAGATGTAACATTTTAGCGATTCAAGCGTCTATAAGGTATAAAAATTAACACAAATGAAATTTTACGCATCCATTCTAACGCTTTTTTTACTCCAGAATTTTTTATCTGCTCAATATTCTATAAAAGGTAAAATTGTCAACCAAGAAAATCAACCTGTCGAATTTTTAGATGTTTCTATCATTCAAAATGATTCGATTATAGATTTTATTACAACAAATACAGATGGAAAGTTTCTTCTTAAAACTCCAAAAGGAGAAGTAGAATTATTGATAGAAGAAATAGGAAAAGTTGTAGAACAACGAAAAATAACTGTATACAATGATTTGGATGTAGGAAATATAGTGATAACAAGTCAACAATTAGGTTTGAAGGAAGTTTTGGTGCAAGGAAAAGCGAAGACGTATGAACGATTAGTTGACCGTTTGGTTTTTAATGTAGAAAATTCCATTGCGGCAACAGGTGGAGACGCTTTAGATGCTTTGAAAAATACACCTTCTGTCAAAATTAAAGATGATCAAATTTCTATTGTTGGAAAAAGTACGGTGAATGTTTTGGTAAATGATAGAATTGTTCAGATGAGTGGAAACGATTTAACAAATTATCTCAAAAGTATTCCATCTGCAAATATCAAAAAGATTGAAGTGATAACAAATCCTCCTGCAAAATATGAAGCTGAGGGAAATAGTGGATTAATCAATATTGTATTAAAAGAAGCAAAGCAAAATGCGTGGAGTACAACGTTGAGAAGTTCGTATACCCAAGGTGTTTATGGAATTCTGAATGATGGAATTAATTTTTCATACTCCAAAGATAAATTTTCTGCGTTGGTTGATTTATCGCATTATACAGGAAATAATATCTACACCAATGATATGAATTATGATTACCCAACTGAACATTGGAATCAAAAGGTAAGAAATAAAAATATGTATAGAGGTTTATCTGGTTTGACAACTTTAAGTTATAAGATAAATGACAAAAATACAGTTGGAATTCAGTTTAATGGAGGTCATAATTACAATGGAGGAAAAGAAAGAACAAGAACAATTAGTAATCAAAATGGGCAGATTATCAAAGATTTTTCTACCAATTCTCGTACAGGAGGAGATGGAGATAACTATAATTTGAACTTAAATTTTACTCACAAGTTTGATACAATTGGAAAGAAATTTTCTGTTGATTTAGATTATATGTCGAATACTGGGGCAAATGAAAATGATTTTATTTCGGATATGTATTTCAAGAAAGAGCGCAAAACAATTTTAGCAAATAATCTAAATGATAAGGATATTCAGAATATTTCGGGGAAAATTGATTTTTATTTTCCATACAAAAAAGGAACGTGGGAATTTGGTTCAAAAGTAAGTTCTACAGAATCTGATTATAAATTGAATTCAGTTTTTACAGATATCAATACTAACGAGAATTTGATGACACAAAATGATCATTTTAATTATACCGAAAATGTAGAAAGTTTGTATTTATCTTATCAACGAAAATTATCAGATAAATGGTCAACTAAAATTGGACTTAGAGGAGAATTTATGCAATCTAAAGCCAATTCGATTACCACGAATACTATTACGGAGAAAGAATATTTCAAATTGTTCCCAACATTTTATATTCAATATCAGCCAACAGAAGATCATTCCTTCAATTTTAATTTTGGACGAAGAATTCAACGACCAGCTTTTTGGGAATTAAATCCAAATAAATGGTACAGTAATCCTATTTCTTACACAGAAGGAAATCCTTTTATGCAGCCAGCTTTTGTGTATAATTTCGAATTAAGTTATGGATTCAAAGATTATTTACAAGCAAAAGTTTATTATCAAAATATACAAGATGGTTTTGGTCAAATTGCTTTTCATCAAGAACAAGAATTGGATGGAGAATTGACGCAAACACAAATATTTAAGCGACTAAATTATTATAAAATGTCTAATTACGGAATTAGTTTATCATCAACTTTAAAACCTTATAAATGGTGGGAATCTAATCTTGAATTTAATTTTGGATTTAATAAATCAATCAATGAAATTGATGTATTAGATAAAGAATATACAGGAAATGGAGCTAATTTTTCGGTTTATAATAACCTGAATTTAAATACTAAAAAAACGTTTACGGCTCAAGCTAATTATACGTTTACACCAAAAGGAAAAAACAGAGAATTTAATTATAGTTCAAGTTCTTCGTTAGATATAGGTTTTAAATATTTGGCGATGGATAAGAAATTAACGTTGTCGTTGATGGCGTATGATATTTTCAAAACAGATCTTTCAACATTATCGACAAATGTGCAAAATATTCCGCAATCGTTTAGACAATATTATGATTCGCAATCGATACGTTTTTCGGTTTCATATAAATTTGGTAATTCAAAAATCAATGTGAGTAAACGTCAAACGTCTAATGCAGAAGAAGCAAATAGAAGTGGAGGAAAATAGAGAAAAAACAAAAAATCTCAGAGCAAAATGCTCTGAGATTTTTTTATGTCTAATTCTTCAATGCTTCAAAAATTTTATCTGCTATTTTAGGGTAATTACTTTCGTTTGTTAAGATTTTTCGGTCATCGTCATTTGTCAAATAACCGATTTCAATCATAATAATTGGAACTTGTGAATCTCGTAATATTTTCGAATTTGTTTCAACAATTCCTAAATTTTCAAAACCTAAAGAACTTATACTTTTTCCAATTTTTTCGCCAAGTATTTTACATTCTTCGAAAGTAGGATTCAATGGAGAAAGGTGAATTTCTGTTCCTTTTTTCGAATCTTTTACATTATAATTTGCGTGGATTGATAAAACCAAATCAGGTTTTATTTCATTAATCATTTTCGCACGACTTGTATTGATAATTTGTTCGTCACCTTTTCTCAATAATACAAAGTCAACGTCTGTAAAAGGATTTTTTTCTTGAATAATTTCTGCAATTTTCAGCACAATATCTTTTTCCTGAAATTCATCTTTTTTTACACCAGTATCTGTTCCTCCGTGTCCAGCATCCAAAAGGATTACGCGCTTTGTAGAAGGTGTTTTATTTTCGATAAAATTTGTTTGTGCAAAAAGACCTGTTGTTAAGATTAAACAAAAGATCTGAAATAGTTTTTTCATGGTTGTTCAGATTAAATTGACCAACTTTAAGCAATAATTGTGCTTTTTTTTCTAAATAATTGGTTAAATAAATCTTTTTTTAAAATAAACCTCGCGCTTTTATCTCTAAATACTTATTGATTAAGTTAATAGACAATTCTTGTGGTTCGCAATAAATGGTTAAAATCCCAAATTGATGCAAACGATTTATGATTAATTCTTTGTCGTAATTAAACTTTTCGGCAATTGTTTGATCATAAATGTCAGTTGTAGTTTTTGCTTTCTGATGATTTAGTTTTTTCAATTCAGAATTTTTAAAAAGAATCAAAACGACAACATGTGATTTTTTAATCAATTTCAGATATGGTAATTGACGTTCTAAACCATCAATTGTTTCAAAATTGGTGTAAATAAATAAAAGCGATCGTTGCGTTAATTTTCGTTTGATATAGGCATATAATTGTCCAAAATCACTTTCCAAAAAATCAGTTTGTACATTGTATAATTTCTCTAAAATCAATTGCATTTGATGATTTTTTCGATCAGCAACAACGTGATCTTGAATTCTTTTATTAAATGTAATTAAACCTGCTTTTTCATTTTTTTGAAGTGAAATATTTGCGACAACTAAACTCGAATTGATCGAATAATCCAACAATTTTAAACCATCAAAAGGCATTCGCATCGTTCTTCCCAAATCAATTAACGAATAAACAGGCTGCGATTTTTCTTCCTGAAATTGATTTACCATCAATCGATTTGCTTTCGCCGTTGCTTTCCAATTGATTAAACGATATTCGTCACCAATCGTATAATTTTTTATATTTTCAAATTCTGTATTTGTTCCAATTTTTCGAATTCTTTTCATCCCAAATTGATTCTGTAACTGAGCGGTAGAATATAATTGAAATTGTTTTAATTGCAAATAAGAAGGATAGCACGCAATTGAAATAGGTTCGTTTATTTTGATCTTTTTCTCAATCAATCCAAAAACAGAAATAAATACATTTGTTAATCCAAATTTATACGAACCTCGCTCTGTTGGTCGAATTTTAAAATCAAATTTAGTATTTTGACCACTTTTAAATCGTTTTCTAAACTGAAAATCTCTTAATTGTAATTGAACAGGAAACTCTTCTATAATCCTTACATTCAGCGGAAATTGATAATGATTTGTCACGAAAAGTTCCAATTCATTTTCATCGCCATTTGATAATCGTTCTGGATAATTTCGAATAACTTCAATGGAAGTTTTAGGAATATAAACCAAAAATATTTCGACAATAACACTAACGATAAAGACAAATGTCAAAATCTTTGCAATAATGTAAATAGGAGGTAGAAAAAATGCGATCACATAACAAAATGTAATCAATAATCCCGCATAAAAAAAGCGATTGGTAAGAAATAAGCTTCTGAAAAATTTCATTAACGAGGAATTTCTACGCGATCAATAATTTGCTGAATAATATGTTGTGTTGTAAAACCTTCCATCTCTTTTTCTGGAACCATCACAACGCGGTGTCCCAAAATTGTATGCGCAATTTGTTTGATATCTTCTGGAATCACAAAATCGCGTCCATTCACCGCTGCATTAGATTTTGCTGCATCTAAAATCGCGATAGAAGCACGTGGCGATGCCCCCATATACAAGGTTTGATCGATTCTGGTTTGATGAACAATTGTCGCAATATACGTAATTAGCGCTTCGTGCACGAAAACCGATTTTATGCGATCTTGGAACTCAATAATTTCATTTCCTGAAATTACTTTTTCTACCAACGATTCTTTGTCGATATTTTTGCGTTCTTGTTGTTCTTTCAATAATTCAATTTCACTTTCTAACGAAGGATATTTGACATAAATCTTAAAAATAAAACGATCCAATTGCGCTTCTGGTAATCGATACGTTCCTTCTTGTTCAATTGGATTTTGAGTTGCAAAAACCAAAAAAGGAGCTTGCAAAGGATAAGTTGTTCCATCAACTGTTACTTGTCTTTCTGACATCGATTCGAATAAAGCCGCTTGAGTTTTTGCAGGCGAACGGTTAATCTCATCAATCAAAATAATATTCGAAAAAATTGGTCCTTTTTTGAACTCAAATTCATTGATTTTAGAATTTAAAATAGACGTTCCAATCACATCAGAAGGCATTAAATCTGGCGTAAACTGAATTCTACTAAAATCAGAATCTATCGTTTTTGCCAACAATTTTGCCATCATTGTTTTGGCAACTCCAGGCAAACCTTCAATAAGAGAATGACCGTTAGACAGCAAAGCTAAAATTAATTGATCGATAATATCATCTTGTCCGACAATTACCTTTTTCAATTCATTTTTTACCGTTTGCATTTTATTTTGTACATCCGAAAAATCGACTCTATTTTCGAATGGTTGATATGTATTTTCGCTCATTAGATATTTGCTTTTTGTTTATAGTTTTCGATGATTTGATACACAGTTTTCAAATCGTGTTCATTTGGTTGATTTTTTTGATAAATATTTTTAAGAATCGTGAATTTTTCAAGACATTCTTCTTGACTCAAATTTGCTTTTTGTGCAACAATTTCAATGAATTGTTTATTCGTAATATCGTCTGTTTCGATTAAAAATGTTTTTCTCAATTTATATAAAAAATAATCGATTTTCTTTGAAACAATGTCTTTTACTTCTCCATTTTCTTGGTATAAAGAAGAAATTGTCTTAGCAAATTCGACGGTATGATTTTCTTCTTTGGTATAAATTGGAATGATGCGTTGCTCACGTTTACTTCTAAAAATTAAAAAGAAGAAAAGTAAAACCAATAGCGTTATCCAAGCAGCTTTTAGAGCTGGTTCGCCCATTACGAAACGCATCATTGACGAACTTCCTGCATAAGTTTTCGAGGTATTGTACCAAAAAATAGTTTTCCCTTTTAATGGTTCTAAAACTGATTTAGCATAGAAATAACTGTCTTCATTTAATAAATAATAATTCGTAAAATAAAGCGGTTCTGCATGATACAAATAATAGCCTTTGTAATCTTTTGGCTTTATTTTTAAATAATTTGGATAAGCTTTATCTTTATAAGTAATTGTTCCAATGATTTCAGAATCACTTGTGATATCGCTAAAATAGTGATGTTCAATTTCTTTTTTCTTCTTTATTTTAAAAGATTTATTTGTTCTAAGTTCAAAATTATTATTAATATTTATAGTCTGATTGTACAACATATTCTCTTCAGATTCCGTAGAATCCGTTGTTATTGTATCTGTAGAATCCGTTTCGTCGTTAATGTCTTCTTTTCCATTTGTATCATCACCAAAATTGTCATAATAATCTGCAATCATTACAATTCCACCATTTTCGGCAATTTTGCTTAATAGATTTTTGGAAACTGTATCAAAATAAATCTCAGAACCAAGCACAACAACTGCATAATCTTTTGCTTTTTTAGGATCAATTTTTAATTCAGAAAGTTTTTCCAGATCTTTCATTTTTCCATTGGATAAATTCCCAAGTTCTTCGTGCATAATAAATAATCCGTAAGGATCTTTACTATTTTGATAAAGGCTAACATCCCATGATTTAGGAAGTTTATAACGAAGTTTTGAGAAAGAAAATACAAAAATTCCGACCAATAAAACCGCGCCTAATAGAATACCTAATTTCTTTTTCATGAGGCTAAATATTGATTAAACTGATTGAAATTTGTCTTGAATTCGTGGTATTTATTTTCATCAATTTTAAATTCTCCAAACCAAACTTGATTAAAAATTTTAGTGTTTTGATTGAATAAAATTTTTGATTTTTCGTCTTTAATTTGATTGATAAATTGTTGATTTGTTTTCTTTGGATCCCATTCAATCCAACCTTTTTTATCTAAATTTTGTAGATTTTGGTAATGTAAATAACGAATTGCTAAAGCAAAATTTTGCTCCGTTTCTGCTTTATTGATTAAAGAATTCAAATTAACTTCTGCTAAATTTTCTTCGATAAAATCAAAATCAGATTCGTTATATAATTTTTTCGAATTTCGTTTAAGTATTCCTCCATTTTTATAAATACGTGTGGCAAGAAAAATTAAAAATAATCCAATCACAAAATAGAAAATGATTTCCCAAGGTAAATAAGAAAGAAATCTAAAAATCCCTTCGATTATTTTTGAGAAAAAACCAGGTTCGAATTCTTTTTTAGGTTTTGGAACATCTTCGTAATTAAATTCTTTTCCAGCATATTTTTCTTTGAATGCTTTAAATTCTGCTGTTTTTTCTTGTGCAAAAACAACGAATTGAATCAATAATAATGTAAATGTAAAAAATAGTCTAAATTGTTTCATTCGATTCTAAAGTTTGATTGAACGAAAAAGTTTTTTGTCTATTTTTTTGAATCGGATAAATGATATAATACCAAATAATTAAGATTAATGAAAGGATTATAACCGATAAACTCAATACAATATTTACATCATATAAACGCGTAATAAAACCTTCGATAAATCCAGCTATAATAAACATTGGAACAGTGCTTAATAAAATCATTACTGCTTCTTTTGCTTTGATTATGAGTGATTTTTTTCGCGATAAAGTTTTCGGGAACATAAAGCCATTTCCTAACATCAAACCGCAAGCTCCTGCAATAATAATCACCGAAATTTCAATTGTTCCATGCATCCAAATTGCTGACATCGCCTTTCCCAAAACACCTTCTTTGAAAAACATATAATGGAATGCACCTAACATAATCCCGTTCGAAAATAGAATATATCCTGATCCAATGCTAAAAAATAAGCCCAATGTAAAAGCCAAAAAAGCAACTCGAATATTATTGATTGTAATCGCTAATGAACTTCCTGTCTGGCTTCCTGATTTGTAAATTGCTGCAGGATCACCTTTTTTGATGTTCATTAACGTTTCGTCTACATATTGATTTCCTAAAATTAATCGTGTAAAATCTGGATCGAAATGCGATGATAAAACGCCAATTAAAACCGCTAAAGCAAAAATCAGGAATGAATATAACAACATTTTGTGATTTTTGTAGACTACATTTGGCACATCTTCTTTGAAAAACTGTACAAATTGATTTCCAGAAGTTCTTTGATCTTTGTAAATTGACTGATGCGCAAATAAAGCTAACTCGTTCAAATAATCTTTTGTCTTACTTTTTGGGTAATAAGTTTGAGCAAACGCCAAATCATTTGTAATTTCGATGTAGTTTTTTGCTAAAATATCTGGATGAACATCAATTTTATTTTTCAAATTATGTTCAATATCAGACCATTTCGCCTTATTTTTATCAATAAAATGCGCTTCTCTCATAGTAGAGTAGTTGTTAGTGAACCAAATATATGAATAAACTTTTAGTCAATACACCACAAAACGTGCAAATTGCTTATAATATTGCGCCACTCGGAAAACGTTTACTGGCTTATATTATTGATATGATTATCCGGATCGTATTAGTTTACGGCATGTCTTATTTTTCGGAGTTTATTCCGAATAGAGACGAATGGTTTCGAATGGGTATTTATAGTATAATAGGTTTTATATTTTTACTTTATCCGTTGATTTTAGAGATTTTGATGAAAGGGCAAACTGTTGGAAAATGGATCATGAAGATTCGTGTAATACGAATGGATGGAAACCGCGCCAATAATTTCGATTATTTCTTACGTTGGGTGATTGGTATTGTAGAATTGTTTTTATTTACTGGACTTATTGCGTTGATTACAATGATTATCAATAAAAATGGTCAACGTTTAGGTGATATTGTTGCGAATACATGTTTGATTGATTTGAATCCGAAATTAGATTTATCACAAACTATTTTCGCTGAAGTTTCTGAAACCTATAAAATTCGTTTTCCCGAAGTTTATCGCTTGTCTGATCGTGATATTAATATTGTAAAAGAAAATTTTACGTCTGCATTGAACAATAATAATTATGATATTTTATTAAAATTAACGCGAAAACTGGAGGAAATAATGGAGGTGAAAAGTGATGGTTTAGGGAATATTGATTTTATTCAAGTGGTGATTCAGGATCATTATCATTACCACAAAGACAAGTAAACAGTATCTTTGCAAAAAATAAAGAATAAAATGAATTGTCCTTGTTGTTCTGGAAAAGAATATGCAACTTGTTGCGAACCTTTTCATTTGAATATTGAATTGCCAAAAACTCCCGAAGAGTTGATGCGTTCTCGTTACGCTGCTTTTGCAATGGTTTTGCCTGAATATTTAGTTGATACAACACATTCTTCTACGCAAAAAGATAATGATTTTAGTGATATCGAAGATTGGGCAAAATCGAATAAATGGTTAAAGTTAGAAATTGTTTTTGCAAAAGATAATAAAGTTCGATTTAGAGCTTATTACCAAGACAAACAAGGTGAAATCTACGAACATGATGAACTTTCTAGGTTTGTGCAAGAGAATGGCAAATGGTTTTATGTAGATGGCGAGTTTTATTGATTTTTAAAAATAAATTCGGAAAAATGTCTTTTCGAGCGAAGTCGAGAAATCTAAAAAATGTTTTTTTTTTGAGTAATTACATTTACAATTTCTTCAATTTATCATGAATTTCTGTATCATATATTTCTAAAAATACTTCATCATAAGCATCTTGATTTTTATAATTATTTCTCATTAAATCTAAACTTTTATTATAATTTACTTTAGCTGAATCCTTTTGATTAGTAAGTTGATACGTTTCGGCTTTATAATAATAAGCTTCCGCAATATTTTTATCCAGACTGATTGTTTTATTATAAAAATCTAAAGCTTTTGAATAATTTTTTCGATCAGCTTCAATTTTTCCACGATAAGTATACATTCTTGGATAAATATTATCAGGATTTTTTTCGGAGGCAATAAATTTATCATAATAAACAATCGCGGAATCATAATTTCCTAAACCTTGATAACAAATTCCCATTTGAAAATAAATATTTTCACCCCAAGGATATTCCACAACGTTTGACAATTTATCTAATCTATGAAAATCTTTTAAGGCATTTTCGTAATCTTTTAGTTTTGTATATTTTATCCAACCTGTATAACCTAAATGATCTGTAGCATTTAAAGAATTTGCTTTATTTAAACGACGCATTCCTTCTTCAAAATCTCCATTTTTATTATAAGCAACTGAAGATTCCCACCAAAATTTAGAATTCTTAGGTTCTGATTTTAATAAACGATCAAACATAAAATCAGAATAATAAGAGCCTTGTGTATCACCAGCAAATACAAACAATTTATTGTTAGAAGAAAATAAGAATTGATATATAGTAAAAACACTTATACAAAAGATTGGAATAGAAATAAATAATTTCAATGATCCCCAAATAATTCGCCACGTTTTTGACTTAAAAAATGTCTTCAACTTTTCCATTCTTTAACTTTATTTGAATTTGATAATACGAATCTACATTTTTTCCGTTCCAATCATTTAATTGCTGAACAATAGCAACAATTTTCTTTTGCAAATCATCAGAAATTTCAACCTTTTTATAATCTTGGTCAACTGCTTTAATTCTGAAATAACCAATTTCATATTTACAATTAATTACAAATCGTACAACTATAAGCCCAGAAAAATTAGGGAAATTTAATTGATGAATTGGTTCAGAAATTACTTTACGAATGCCATAACGTTCTGTTCTATAACCTGCACCAGAGCCATAATATTGATAAATTGTAGAAGAACAAGGCTCAAATGAAGTTCCTTTATCGATGATTTCTTTTTTATCTATTCTTCCCACTTTAGTTTTGAAAGAAAAGTAAATTATTGAAGAGAGAATTATCACTGCAACAATAGTTAAATAGACAAAATAATTGATGTATTTCATTCGGTCTAAGATATATAAACTTTTTGCATAAAAAAAACTCAATTCAGCGAATTGAGTTTTAGATTTATTGAAAATAGTTTTCCGCTTCTAATACACTTTCTGGTCGACCAACGTCTATTAAAATTCCGCCAGAATGATCAAAACCAAGAATTGATTCAGTTTGCATTAAATCCATATAGACTTTCATGATCGAAAATTTACCTTTCTCCGTAATTTTATCAAAAAGAGAAGGAGAAATAACATGAATTCCGCTAAAAGCCAAATCTTTGCAATTGTCTAAGGAATCTACAGCTTTTATTTCTTCTTCGGTTTTCAGATTTCGCCAACCTTTCAATTCATTTTGTTTATTAAAAAATAGTTTGCGAGACGAATTTCTATCCGAAACTGCCAATGTTACCAATGCTTTATTTTCTTGATGTGCTTTGATAAAATCAGCAAGATTTAGATCTGTTAAAATATCAACATTCATCACCAAAAAATCTTCCTCAAAATTAGCTTTTGCTTTCACCAAACCACCACCAGTTTCAAGAACTTGATCCGTTTCATCAGAAATAGTAATCTCAATTCCGAAATAATTATTTTCTTCTAAAAATTCAATGATTTGATCTGCAAAATGATGAACATTAATCACAATTTCTTCAATGCCAAAAGATTTCAAATATTCTATATTTCGTTGCAAAAGAGGTTTTCCATTTACAACGGCTAAAGCTTTGGGATGATTATCAGTAAATGGTTTTAAACGAGTCCCAAGACCCGCTGCAAAAATCATTGCTTTCATATTAATACGCCTCGTTTATCCAATTTTTTTCTTCTTGCACAACATGATGTAACGTAACTTGCGCTTCTGGAAATTTCTCTTGAATATGTTTTGCAGTCGCATCAGCAGAATAAACCGAACGATGTTGCCCGCCTGTACAACCAAAATTGATTTCTAAATTCTCAAAATCACGTTGCAAATAATCTTCAATTGAAATGTCAATAATTTGAAAAACACCTTCTAAAAAAACTGCAATATTAGTTTCTGTTTCCAAGTATTTTTTAACGTCTTCGTCGCGCCCTGTTTGCGTTTTATATTCCTTGATACGCCCTGGATTTAAGATTCCGCGACAATCAAAAACAAAACCTCCACCATTTCCAGTAGGATCGGTTGGAATTCCTTTTTTGTATGAAAAACTACGAACGTTGATATTTAATTTAGCCATTTATTTTATGATTTATGCGTTCTAACGTTTCTGGAAGAACAAGGATTTTTATAATATGTTTTAATTCTGGATAATTTTGTAATATAGGATAATCGATTATTGATTCTAAGTTTTTAAGTCCAAACGAAATACTTTCTAAAAAGTGTTTTTTTCGTTCAATAATTCCTCTCAACCCATAGGTTCCTAAAACTTGTAAAAGTCGAGCAACTACACAATATTCGTACGATTGACGAAAATCTATCGGAACTATAGTCGGAATTTGTTTGTTTAATTCTTGGTAATAAAATTCGTACAATTCTTTTTTAAATTCAAATGGTAAATTGGCTTTTGCTTGCCAAATTAACGAAACCAAATCATAGACAACAGGTCCATACAAACCACCTTGATAATCGATAAAATAAGGTTCATTTTGATGAATCATAATGTTGCGCGTTTGGAAATCTCTGAACACAAAACCTTGTGGCGAAAGTTTATCAAATTGAGACGCAAAACGATCAAAATCTTTGATTAATTTTCCTGCATTGTAATCAATTCTTAAGACATCTAAAAAATAAAAATTAAACTGAAATAAATCTCTCAAAATTAATGTTTTATCTAATTTAGGATATGAAAAAGTATGATTAAAATTGATTTTAGTTCCACCTTGAATTTGAGCAATTGCTAATTTTTCTAAAGTCTTAAAATAATAAGGTTTTGCTTTCTCGAAATCATTCAATACAATATTCATCAAAGTTTCGTCGCCTAAATCTGTTTGAACATAGGTTGTAAAATTATCTGAAACTGAAATAATTTCTGGAATATTATTGATAACTTTTTTTAAATCTAATGAAAACTGAATAAACACTTTATTTTCTTCGATATTAGAGCTTTCCGCTAAAATATACGATTGATTTTGATCAAAAAATCTCGAATAAACTCGAGCCGAACCTCCTCCCGAAAGTTGAGTTAAACTTTCAATTGCTTTTTGAGTAAAGTTTTCTTGCAAAAATTGAGCTGTAGTATCGTTCATCAGAATATTTTGCGAAAGTTACGCATATCAAAAATGATTTAAAAATATTTGTTTGCTGTAACTTTTTTCAAAATGCTGCATCTATTTAGTAAAAGAGAAACTAATATGAAAAAAATAGCATTTATTATCGCAATGATTTCGTTACAATCATGTATTACAGTAAAAGTTAATGCAGATGTTGACTCGAATAATTTTTATAGAAAAGTGGATAATCCAAATATCAAATCACAAGGAACTTTTTTTGACAAAGGAGTTGGAGATTCGAAATGGTCTAATTCGAATGGCGATAATTGGACAAAAGCGAAGTTTGAAGATGCTTCTGGAACGAGTTATATCAAGTTAAATATTTCGAAAAGCTTAACTGCTAATTTTCATTCGAATATCAAATTAGAAGGCGAAATGAATTTTGAAATTGTAGATCAAAATAATGAGGTTGTGTTTAATCGTCAACTTACAAATTCGAAAGAAGAAAATTTTACAGTTGATTTAGCAAAAGGTGATTATCAAGTTCGTTGGAGTTCTACGAATGCAACTGGAAGTTATTTTTTGGAATGGAAACAAGATAAATAACATAAATTTTAGCATATTTTTTGGTCGATCGATTACTTTTTTGATGTATTTTTAGAAAGATTTTAAATAAGTAATTATGTCTTTAATAGATGATTTGAAATGGCGTTACGCCACAAAAAAATATGATCCGTCTTTGATTGTTGAAGAAGAAGACGTTAAAAAAATTGTTGAAGCCGCTCGTTTAGCGCCAACTTCATCAGGTTTGCAACAGTTCAGAATTTTGGTTATAAAGAACAAAGAATTACAGCAGAAAATTGTTTCAATTGCCTATGATCAGCAAGCGATTGTAGATTGTTCGCATTTATTGGTTTTCGTGGCTTGGGATCGTTATACAGAAGATCGTATTGATGCAATCTATGATTATACAACGGATGAGAGAGATTTGCCAAGAGGTCGTTTTGGTTCATATACGGATAAATTGAAAGGAATTTATTTGCCTCAAACTTCTGAAGAAAATTTTGCGCATACTGCTCGTCAAGCATACATTGGATTAGGTTTTGCTCTTGCTCAAGCTGCAGAATTGAAAATTGATAGCACGCCAATGGAAGGTTTTGATAATGCTGAATTGGATGATTTGCTTGATTTGAAAGAAAAAGGAATGCGAAGTGTTTTGATGCTTCCTTTGGGATACCGAGACAGTGAAGATTGGTTAGCACCAATGAAAAAAGTTAGAAATCCGATGAAGGATTTTGCAACGAAATTATATGAATAACAAAAAAGCTTTCTCAGAACTGAGAAAGCTTTTTTGTTTATTGTATTTTTTAGATCAACCCAAACTGTTTGAAATGATGTGTAAAGTGTTTTTTATGAAATGTTTTCCAATCTTCGTATCCAATATCATTTAAAACTGGATTGACAATTTTAGCATCAGGATTTTCTGTAAAATAAGAATGGAATTTATCAATTTCTTGTTCTAATTTTTCTATTGAAGCTTCTAAAGAAGGGTAACGTAAATCCAGCAAACCATCCATTCCGTTTGCTTTTATCCCTTTTTGCATTTCATGATCAGATTCTAGTAAAAATGATTTGTATTGAGGAATTTGCTCTACAGGAATTCGACAAGGTACTGTTAAACCTCCATTTGAAATTTTAGTGGTTACAATCAAATGTTCAACCATATGTTGAGGTGTCATAATTCCCCATTCTGGCTGTTGATCTACTTTTAAACTTTTTAGTTTAGAAATAAGACTGGCTTTATCTTCAAAATTTAAAAACATATTTTTTCTGTGAAGTTAGTTAGTCGTATAATAATAATCAATAAAATTCAAGATTTATTTTGTTAGTTGTTCAAACCATTTTACATAAGCATCTACAAAATTCTGAATGAAACTTGTTGTTTTTTCGTTATTAAAATATCCATTTTCATCAAACACATCTGGTTTCAATTGTCCTAAATAGATTTCGGGTTGTTGCATGGTTGGAATATTCAAAAAGGTTAAGGATTGTCTCAAATGATGATTCGCTCCAAAACCACCTATAGCACCAGTAGAACTACTAATAACAGCACCAGGTTTGTTGTTCCAAACATTTTTTCCGAAAGGACGAGAAGCAACATCTAAAGCATTTTTTAGAACCGCTGGCATAGATCGATTATATTCTGGTGTGATAAAAATTAGGCCATCCAATTCAGAAACCTCTTTACGAAAAGCTGTGTAAGAATCAGGAACTTGATTATGATCATCAAAATCTTGGTTATAGAGTTCTAATTGTCCAATCTCAATAACTTTAAAGGAATATCCTTCGGGTGTCATTTTAATTAAGTTCTTAGCAATCTTTCTAGAATTTGCCTCCTTTCGTAGACTTCCTATAAAAAGTCCAATTGTTTTTTGAGTCATAATTTTATTGGTTTTTAGTTAGACTAAAGTTAGCTATTTGATTTCATTTTAAGAAAATTTACTTGGAAATTTCAATGAATTAATTATCATTTTTAATGAATATGGTATAAGAAAAATGTAAATTAGTATTGTATTAAATGAAACAAATGATAAATATTCAGCCCAATTTAGAAAATGATTTGGTAGTGCTCCAACCACTCAACGATAATGATTTTGAAGCCTTATATTTAGCTGCTTCCGATCCGAAAGTTTGGGAACAACATCCTAACAAAAATCGTTGGAAAAGAGATGTTTTTATGAATTTTTTCGAAGGTGCAATTCAAAGTAAAGGAGCTTTCAAGATTATTGATAAACAGACAAATAAAGTTGTTGGTAGTTCTCGTTTTTACGATTATGATGAGCAAGATTCGTCTATTTTGGTTGGTTATACGTTTTATTCGACGAATTGTTGGGGAAAAAGTTTTAATCCGTCCGTTAAGAAATTGATGTTTGATTATATTTTTCAGTTTGTTGACAAAATTTATTTGCATGTTGGCGCTGATAATATACGTTCGCAAATAGCAGTGGAGCGATTGGGTTGTAAAAAAGTGAAAGAAGAACAAATTGAATATTTTGGAGAAGAGCCAAAGTTAAATTTTATTTATCAGTTGAATAAAGTTGACTGGTTTAAGTAATTGATAATTAAAACTATTTTTTGAGGACAGATTTTTTCTGTTCTTTTTTTTGAAAAAAAACTCAAAAATATGATTATGTTTTTCGTAATAAAATATACTTTTACTGAAGTTTTCATAATAATGAATGAGTAATATTACATTAAACCCAATTTATGAAAAGATTATTGATGACTTATCAAATCAAAAATACTCTATTTCAGACTTTTTTTTCTCAACAGAGGAAACAAAGCAACTTCGCGAAGCAATAATTCGAAAAGAAAATAAAAAAGATTTTCATCAAGCAGCCGTTGGAAGTTCGGTTAACGAACAAATTGTAAAATCAATCAGAGGCGATAAAATCAGATGGATTGATGAAGAAAATAAAACAGAAACAGAAGAAATTTTTTTCTCAAAAATCAATGATTTTATAGAATATCTAAATTTAACATGCTATATGGGCATTGAGGAAAGTGAATTTCATTACGCCATTTATCCCGAAGGGACATTTTATCAAAAACACGTTGATGCTTTCAAGAATGATGATAGACGCACACTTTCTATTGTGTTGTATTTGAATGATGAAGAATGGAAAGATGAATTTGGCGGACAATTGACTTTGTATTTGTCAGATGAAAATAAGGTAGAAAAAGAATTAGATATTTTACCTCTTGCTGGTCGTCTGGCTGTTTTTGATAGCAAAACTATTCCTCACGAAGTAAAAACCGTCCATCGACCAAGATATAGTATCACAGGTTGGTTGAAAACCAGAGGAAATATTTTGACGTATTTATAATTAAAATTTGTAGTCGCTTCGAGATTTCAATCTCAATTCACAATAGATAAATATTGGCATCAATTTGAACGATTTAAACAATAAAAACAAAGCTCAACCATTGGTTGAGCTTTTTAAATTAAAAAACAATTAGAAAATATTTTAAATTCATTTTGTCTTAATCAATTTCATTAATTTTGAAAAAATGGAAAGTGTATGCAAATTTTAGTAATCGAAGATGATAAGCGAATTAGCGATTTTTTAATCAAAGGATTAGAAGAAAATGGACATTTGGTTACGCTTTGTAAAGATGCCGAAACGGTTTTAGATGAATTTCTTACGATTCAGTTTGATTTGATTATTTGCGATATTATGTTACCAAAAATGGATGGGATTCAGCTTGTGCAAACACTTCGTTACAAAAAAATATTCACTCCAATTTTGATGTTAAGTGCGTTGAATACGGTTCAAAATAAAGTTTCGGCTTTGGATTATGGCGCAGATGATTACATTACAAAACCGTTTCATTTCGACGAATTATTATCGCGCATCAAGGCTTTAACGCGTCGAAATCAGTTTCGTTCGCAAGAAGTTCCTGAAAATAAATTGATTTTTGATGACTTAGAAATCGATTTGGATCAATATAAAGTTTTTGTCAATAAAGAAGAAACAGAACTTTCTCCTCGTGAATTTAAGTTGTTGAATTATTTAATCGAAAATATAGATAAAACCGTTACTCGTATCCAAATTTTAAACGCCGTTTGGGGAATAACATTCGATAATCACACAAATGTAGTGGATGTTTACATTTCGTATTTGCGCAACAAAATCGAGAAAAACGGGACGAAATATATTCACACGGTAAAAGGCGTTGGTTATATGTTTAAAGCCTAAATTATGAAATTAAAACACCGATTAGCGCTTTATTCAGTCGTTATTTTCAGTATCATTATTCTGATTGTTTCTACAATTATTTACTTTTCTTTTTATACCGAAATGGAGAAAAAAGAGATCAAGTCATTGCAGAATAAGACACTTTTGGCTTCTATTTATTATTTAGAAAAGGACGAATTACCTGTTTTAGAACATAATAATATCAAAAGTCAATTAGAGAAGACGATTTCTCGAAAAAATATTTTAATTGTTGATCATAACAACAAAAAGTACAATGGAAATATGTCTTCAAACAATGATATTTCAACCAATTTTATAGAAAGTATTCGTGCCAATAAATCCGATTTTTTTACAAGTAAAGATTTCTTTTATAACGGAATTTTTTATCATGATAACGAAGGTGATTTTGTGGTAATCACGCGTGAATCTAAACAAGAATTTAATGAACAAATGGAATCGTTACTTCAAATTTTGATTTCGGTTTCATTGGTTGGGTTGATCTTTATTTATCTATTTTCTAATTTTTTAGGAGTGATTGCTTATGAGCCGATTACAAAAATTATTGAACAAATAAAAGAGCGTGATGCGAAGAATTTTACTGAACCTTTAAAGCTCAATAAGTCGTATGCAGAGATTGAGGATTTAATCAAAACCTACAATCATTTTATTGATCGAATGGCGCAAACTTTTAATGTACAAAAGAATTTTATCGATTATGTTTCGCACGAATTACGAACGCCAATTACTGCATTATTAGGAACTTTAGAAGTAACGAATCATAAAAAAAGAACGCTCGAAGAATACGAAAACGTGATTGTACAACTGAAACAATATACCAATGATTTGCAAGAAACGTTAGACCAAATGATGTTGCTTTCGGGTGCAAAAACGAGTTTTGAATTTAATCAAATTCGAATTGATGAAGTAGTTTGGCAAGTGATTGAAAATGCTATTTTGTATCATCAAGCACGTATAAATGTGGATTTACAAGTCGAAAATAATCAATTGTTAACCATTCAAGGAAACGAAAAATTACTAGAAGTTGCGTTGAATAATTTAGTAAGTAATGCAATAAAATATTCGAACAATCAACCGATTTTAGTACAGTTTTTAGAAATTAATCATCGTTTGCAAATTCATATTTCCGATTTAGGAATTGGTATTTTAGAAACTGATATCAAACAAATTAAACAAAACTTTTTTCGAGGAAAAAACACGCAAGATTTTCAAGGAAAAGGTATTGGGCTTTCGATGGCGAATATTATTCTTACACTTCATCAAATTGATATAGAAATTGTTCCGAATAAACCTAAAGGAACGATTGTTAAACTCATTTTCTAATCTACTTTTAATCTAACTTAAAACTCACCTTAATCTTACACTTTTACTTTTGAATTTTCAAAAAGAGTAGAAGTGAAGAAGATCTATTATACAGTAATTCCAATTGTTCTTGCGATACAAACACAGGCGCAGAATGTAACGTTGGACAATTTAGAAGCCGCGTTTTTACAAAAAAATTATGCGCTTATTGCGAATAAATTCAATGTAGACAGAATTGATGCTGAAATTATTCAGGAGAAATTATGGCAAAATCCAACGTTGAGTATTTCTGAGGTTAATCTTTGGAAAACTTATAATGTAGAAGAACAGCCTTATTTATTCGGTAAATACGGGAAAAATCAACAAATTTCTGTCGAATTAGAGCAATTAATTGAAACCGCTGGTAAACGAAAAAAGCGTGTTGCGATTAAAGAATTAGAGAAGAATTCGGCACTTTTTGAGTATGAGGAATTGTTGCGTGAGCTGAAAAAGGAATTAAGACAAACATATTTTTCGTTGGCGCGTATTCAATCTGAAAAGAAAGAATTGCAAAATAGCGTTGATTTGTTTGAACAAATGATGACGCAATATCAGCGACAAGCAGATTTAAAAAATGTTCCAAAAGCAGATTTTTACAGACTTCAAACCGAATTAATTGGTTTACAAAAAGATCAAATTGAGCTAGAAAATCAAGAAATTGAATACATCAATAAACTTCGATTGTTAACGCAAAACTCAGATTTAAATGTAAATGAAATCGATTTTTCAAGATTCAATTCTCACTCCAAATCAATTCCATTTAATGCTAAACAATTAGCGAAAGAGCAAAATATAGCGTTAAAAAAACAAGAGAATGAAATCAATTTAGCTGAAAAACAATTGATTTTAGAAAAAGCACAACGTACACCAGATTTGGCTTTTCAAGTAATTTATGATCGAGGTGGAAATATTATGCGCGATTTTGTAGGTGTAGGTGTAAGCATTGATTTACCGATTTTCAATACGAATAAAGGAAACATCAAAGCTTCTGAAATTGTACTGAATCAACAACAAATCACCAAAAATGCCTTGAATTCTGAATTAGATATTTCGATTGATCGACTTCAAAATCAAATTAGTCAATTGGATAAAGCACTTATTCAATGGAAAAAATTGAACAATCAAGAGCAATTAACTATGATTGACAATTATAAAAAACATCTCCAAAATAAACAAATCACTTTATTAGAATTTATTGATTTTACGCAGGCTTATCGCGAATCTCAAAAAGCTTATTTGGATTTATTGGAAAATTATCAAAACACATTCGAAGAACTAAATTATATCGTTGGACAAGATTTATAAAATGATGAAAAAAACTTTTTATTTTTTAGCTGCTTTTACTTTGGTTTTAAGTAGTTGTAACAAGCAAGAAACCGAGAAAGAAGTGGTAAAAGAAAACAAATTTTGTTTGAACGAGCAATTGAAAAAGTCAACCGAAATTGTACCAGTTTTGCAGCAACCAATTCACGAACAATTAACCTTGTCAGGAAAAATTGAATATAACGAAAATGATTTAGTTGGCTTTAAAAGTTTGCTACAAGGAGTGGTAGATAAAGTGAACTTTGAATTAGGCGATTATGTGCGTCAAGGTCAAGTTTTGGCAGTTGTAAAATCGAACGAAGTACTAGATTTGGTACAGCAAAAGCGTTATCATCAAAATCAAATGGATTTGATTCGAAAACAAATTAAGTCGAAAAAAGAATTGTTGAATGATGGAATGGCTTCTCAGCCCGAAGTTACAGAGGCAGAACACGAATTACAATCAGCGCAAATTGAAATTGATAAAATCAATGCTACCTTGAAGATGTATCGTGCAGTTGGCAATGGTCAATTCCAGATTTTATCACCTAAAAATGGTTATATCGTTCAGAAAAACATGAGCGTTGGTCAGTCTATTATTTCTGATTCAGATGAAAATCTTTTCTCTATTTCAAATCTAAAACAGGTTTGGGTAATGGTAAATATTTACGCCAATAATCTGCAATATGTAAAAAAAGGAGATGCTGTAAAAGTGAAATCTATGGCGTATCCTGATCGAATTTATGTTGGAAAAATTGATAAAATATACAATGTGTTTGATGAAAATGAACACGTTTTGAAAGCGCGTGTTGTGTTAGAAAATCAAGATTTGAACTTGATGCCAGGTTTGAGTGCAGATATTATTATCGATAAACAAAATATTGTAGGAAATGCATTTGCGATACCAAACAAAGCCAAAGTTTTTGAGAACAACAAGGAATATGTGGTGGTATATAAAAATGATTGTACAATGGAAATTCGAAAAATTACGACGATTGGTCAGAATGAAGAATTCACATTTGTTAGCGAAAAGTTTGCTCCAAATGAGAAAGTTATTTCTCGAAACGCTCTAATGATATTTGAGGAATTAAATAAATAATAAATGAAAAAGTTAGTACAATCAGTCGTAACTTTTTCGTTACGAAATACAACCTTTGTTTTATTTGCTGTATTTGCATTACTCTTTGCAGGTATATTTTCTTTAAAACATACACCAATAGAGGCATTTCCGGATGTAACAAATACTAGAGCTCGTATTATAACACAATGGCCAGGAAGAAGTGCTGAGGAAATGGAAAAATTGGTGACTCTACCAGTTTCAAAAGTAATGAATAGTATTCCGCATAAATCTAATATTCGTTCAATTTCTCTTTTCGGATTATCTGTTGTAACGGTTCAGTTTGAAGATGGAGTAGATGATTTTTATGCACAACAATATGTATCGAATAAATTGAGTGGAGTTGATTTACCAGAAGGAGCTGATGCAGATATTGAACCGCCTTCTGGTGCTACAGGAGAGATTTTTCGTTATGTGATCAAAAGTGATTTACCGATCAAGGAAGTTACCGCGATACAAGATTGGGTAATAGAACGTGAATTGCTTTCTGTATCAGGAGTTGCAGATGTTGTAAGTTTTGGTGGAGAAGAAAAAACGTATGAAATTAAAATTAATCCAACAGAATTAAAGAATTATAATTTATCGCCTTTAGATGTTTATGAAGCAGTTTCTAAATCAAATATAAATGTTGGTGGAGATGTGATTCAACAAGGAGATCAAGCTTATGTGGTTCGTGGGGTAGGTTTGTTGGATAAGATAGAAGATATTGGGAATATCACGGTGAAACTAAATGGTTCTACACCAATTTTGATCAAAAATGTAGCAGATGTTGTTGTTTCAAATAAACCTAGATTAGGGCAAGTTGGTTATAATGAAAATGATGACATGGTTGAAGGAATTGTAGTGATGTTACGTGGTGAAAATCCATCCGAAGTCATTGGAAATCTGAAAGCGAAGATTGAAGAATTAAACACAAGAACTTTACCAGATAATGTGAAAATTGAAACAGTTGTAGATCGTACCAAATTGGTGGATAATACAGTACATACGGTTTCTAAAAATATTATTGAAGGTATTTTATTAGTTTCATTAATTGTTTTTGTTTTTTTATATAATTGGAAATCAACATTTATTGTAGCTTCGGTTATTCCGCTTTCCTTTTTATTCGCAATTATTATGTTGAAAATACAAGGATTACCAGCGAATTTAATTTCAATGGGTTCATTGGATTTTGGATTATTATTAGAAGGAACTTTGGTAATTGTGGAAACAGTTTTTGTTGCTTTAGCAACCATGCAACATAAAGTAGGAGCAGAACGTTTCGCGAAAATGAGTAAAATGGGCGTTATAAAGAAAAGCGCAGGAAGTGTAGCTTCTTATATTTTCTTTGCTTTACTTATTCTTATTGTTGCTTTATTACCGATATTTTCATTCCAAAAAGTGGAAGGTAAAATGTTCTCTCCTTTAGCATTTACATTAGGATACGCATTATTAGGATCTTTAATATTAAGTCTAACTTATGTTCCTGCAATGTGTAAGTTGCTTTTTAAGAAAAATATGGAGGAGAAAGAGAACTTTATTACTCGATTTTTTCAGAAAACTATTTTCGGATTATATGAAACCGCATTTCGTTATAAAAAAGCAACAATAGGAATCTTTTTAGGAATTTTAGCTCTTTGTTTGTTTAAGTTCTCGCATTATGGATCAGAATTTCTTCCAAAATTGAATGAAGGAGCAATTTACATTCGTGCAACTTTACCAAATAGTGTCAATTTACAAGAATCAACTCGATTAACAAAAGAGATGAAAGAGTTGATGCAGAAAGATTGTGATGAAATTGATTTTATTTTAACACAAACAGGTCGTCCAAATGATGGAACAGATCCAACAGGATTCTTTAATATTGAATTTAATATTCAATTAAAAGATAAAAAAGATTGGAAGCGCAAGGTTTCAAAAGAAGAGATTATTCAAGAGATGCGAGATAAACTGAATCATTATCCAGGAATTGTATTTGGATTTTCGCAACCAATTCAAGATAATGTCGAAGAATATGTCGCTGGTGTAAAAAGCTCATTAGTTATTAAGATTTTTGGTGATGATTTGTACGATTTAGAAAAATATGCAAATAAGGTAGCGTCATCTATCGAAAAAGTAAATGGAATAACGGATATCAATGTTTACAAAAATATTGGATTACCTGAACTTAGAATAGAGTTGAGTGATTCAAAAATGGCGAAATATGGTATTAGTACAGCGGATGTTCAGGCAGTAATTGAAATGACAATTGGTGGACAAGCAGCTACTAAGTTTTATGAAAATGATCGACAGTTTGATGTTATTCTTCGTTTTCAGGAAGCTTATAGAGATACTCCTGAGAAAATTGGAAATATCTTGATTCCGACAAGTAACGGGAACAATGTTCCTTTGCAGGAAATAGCTACAATTGGTTATCAAACAGGACCTGCTTTTATTTATCGAGAAGGAAATAGTCGATATATCGGTGTAGGATTCAGTATAGAAGGTCGTGATTTAGGAAGTACAATCGATGAAGCGAAGAAAGTAGTGGCCAAAGAAGTTAAATTACCGAAAGAAAATTACATGGAATGGGCTGGTGAATTCGAAAGTAAAGAGCGCGCAGCAAAGCAATTAGCAATGGTCGTTCCCATTTCGTTAGTTTTGATTTTATTATTATTGTACACTAATTTCGGAAATGTAAAAGACACAGCGATAGCTGCATTAACACTGCCTTTTGCTTTTATTGGAGGATTTATTTCGCTTTGGGTAACAGGAACTATTTTTGGTATATCTGCGGGAATAGGTTTTATTATTCTTTTTGGAGTAGCAACAATTGATGGAATTGTTTTAATTGGTGTTATTCGAGATAATTTAAAACATAAAATGCAATTAAAAGAAGCAATAGTTAATGGTGTTAAAAGTAGAATACGCCCTGTTGTGATGATTGCGCTTATGGGATCGATGGGATTATTACCAGCAGCACTTTCTACCGGAATGGGATCAGAAATTCAAAAGCCTTTGGCAATTATGATTGTAGGAGGATTAATCATTTGTTTAATTTTATCCTTTACAATTCTTCCAGTTGTATTTTATTATGCCTATAGAAAAGAATATCAACAGAAATTCCTGAAATAATTTGTAGTTGTTTATTTTATTAAAAAAAATAGCGAGCATTAGCTCGCTATTTTTGTATTTATATATTTCTTCTGAAAAATTATGCTTCAAAGAATTCTGCAACATAACGTTCTGCGTCTAATGCAGCAGCGCAACCAGAACCAGCAGCAGTAATTGCTTGTCTGTAAACAGAATCTTGTACATCACCAGCAGCAAAAACACCAGGTACATTTGTTTTGTACGAACGATCTTGCGTGATTAAATATCCAGTTTCGTCCATATCCAATTTACCTTGGAATAATTCTGTATTTGGTTTATGTCCAATCGCGATAAAAACTCCATCAACGATTAATTCTTTTTCTTCGTTTGTAACATTGTTGATGATTTTAGCTTTTTCAACAACATTGTTTCCTTCCAAACCAATTAATTCGTGATTATATAAAACCTCTAAATTATGTGTATTTGCAACACGATCTTGCATCGCTTTAGACGCGCGCATTTCTTCTTTACGAACCAATAAATAAACCTTGTTACAAAGTTTTGATAAGTAAGTTGCTTCTTCAGCAGCCGTATCACCACCACCAACTACAGCAACATCTTTACCGCGGTAAAAGAAACCATCGCAAGTTGCACAAGCTGAAACTCCACTACCAGCGTATTTAGTTTCATCATCTAAACCTAAATATTTCGCAGTTGCACCAGTCGAAATAATGATAGAACGCGCTTGGTAAGTTCCATTGTTCGATTTTACAGTATGTACATCACCTTCTTTTTCTCCAAAAGTTACTTCCGTTACATATTCGTATTTTATTTCAGTTCCAAAACGCTCAGCTTGTTTTTGTAAATCAGCCATCAATTCTGGTCCAGTAACTGCTTCTGGATAACCTGGGAAATTCTCAACATCTGTAGTTGTTGTTAATTGTCCACCTGGCTCCATACCAGTTAAAATCAAAGGATTCATGTTCGCGCGTGCAGCATAAATTCCCGCTGTATAACCTGCAGGTCCAGATCCTATTATGATAACATCTCTTACGTTATTTTCCATTGTGTTGTTTTATTTTTTACAAATTTAGTATTTCTTATTTAGTTTTATCGATTCTATAAATAGATGAAAATTATAGATTCATAATTTTATACACTAATTCAATTAATAATTGGCTTGGCGTCACATTTCCAGTAGTTCCAACACCTTTTCCTTTCAAATCATATTCACGAATAAATGAGATAATTCTCGTAGCTTTTTTCAGCGGATAATTACTTGCAGCCGTCATCATTCCTTGTACAAAGTAGGGGTTAATTCCTAAGACTTTTGCCAAATTTTGCTTCGATTTATCGGGTGTAACATGAATTTGAATGATGTTAGTAAACAGATTAAAAATTGTTGTGATTGAAACGACGTACGGATTATCCTTCGGATTTTTCTCGAAATATTTAATGATTTTGAATGCTTTTTCGATGTTCTTCGTTTCGATTGCATTACGAAGTTCAAAAACATTATAATCTTTACTAATCCCAATATGTTTCTCAATATGATTTGGTGTGATAGTTTTATCCGCACCAACAATTGTAAAGAGTTTTTCTAATTCATTATTCAATCGAGATAAATCAGCACCCACATATTCTGTCAACAAAAACTTTGCTTTTGGTTCAATTTTAAATTGATTAGCTGCAACTTTCTGTTCTATCCAAGCAGGTAACTCGCTTTCATAAATTTTTTTGAATTCGTGGTAATACCCTTTTTCATTCAGAACTTTATAGATTTTCTTGCGTTTATCAAGTGAATTTCCTTTGTAATTGATGATTAAAACCGTAGAATCTTGTACTTGATTTGCATACATTTCTAACTGATCTATCGAACGGCTAAGATGTTGCGCTTCTTTTACAATGACTACAGATTTTTCTGCACCCATCGGGTATTGACGCGCCATTCCAATCAATTGTCCAACTTCTACATCTTGTCCATAAACTATTGTTTGGTTAAAACCTTTTTTTTCTTCTGTTAAAATATTCGCTTCCAATAAATCAGTTACCTGATCGATGAAAAACGGCTCATCGCCCGCCAAGAAGTAAATCGGTTTATAGTTTTTGTTTTTTATATCTTTGATCAAAGATTCTACAGGACTCATACAATGACTGAATTAGTACAATTAAATTTTTCCGAAAAATACCAAATAAGATTGAAACAAGCCCAAGATAAATTGTATATCTTTTGTTTGATTCGAAAAAAATGGTTGGTCTATACGCCCGAAGAATGGGTTAGGCAACACGTTCTGAATTATTTAATCAACGATTTGGGTTATTCTACTTCGGCGATTGCGTTGGAAGTTGCAATTGATATTACAGGAATGCGAAAACGTGCAGATATTGTCGTTTATCAGCAAGAAAAGCCATTTATTATGGTAGAATGTAAAGCGCCACATATTGTAATTTCGCAAGCAACTTTTGATCAAATAGCGCGTTACAACATTGTGTTAGGTTCTCAATTGTTGATGGTAACAAATGGTTTGAATCATTTTTATTGTATGATGGATTTTGTTCAAAAAAGATATAACTTCTTGAAAGAGTTGCCGAAGAAAGGATAATTTGAAAATGAGCTAATGTGTTGATGTGAAAATTTGTCAATTCGAGCGATTTTAATGGATCTTGACTACGTTTCAAAACGTAGCTGACACGTCCCGAACGTAGTCGACGTGGTTTTAAACCAATCTGAGTACGTTCCGAAGTAAGCTAGCTTTGTATTTTAGTAAGCTGATGAGGTTTTGCACCTAGTTGATGAGGTCCAGAACTTAGCTGACCATGTCAGGAACGTAAAATTTGGGGTTAGGTTACCTCGTTTTCTTGGTTCGTAATCAAGCCAGCTTGGTAAAAGACACCGTCAGCTTGGTAAATTAGGAAGCTGACTAGGTTCAGAACGTCGTCAGCTAAGTCTTTAAGTAAGTTTGCTGAGTAAATTAGATTATTAACGAATTGATTTGTAATTTAAATTAAATGAATTTGAAAAAAATATTTCTACTTATAGTACTTGTTTTGAATGTGAATTGTTTAAAACAGAAAGAAAGTTCTTCTAAAGAAATTTCTAAATATGATGATGCTTCTTGGCATTATGGAAATGATTTTCCAAAAGATTTAGCTCAAGAAAATGCGTCAACTCATATTGGAATGTATATGAAGTGGTGTATTGATAATGATTTAATTTCTTCAGAGTTGAAAAAAGATTCACAAGCAGGAATTGATTCTGTGAAAAATAACATAATAACTGGAGCTGAGTTTATTAATAGTTATTCTGATGGTAAGTTTTTATCTACTGATTTAAGTGATATTGGAAGAAAATTTACAAATGATTATTACGAAGATAATAGTGATTTTTCTAAGAATAATGGATCATATTTAGATGATTACATAAAGATATTCGAGAAGATAATTGACAAAAAATCTGTTTATCATGTTGAAGATTCAGAACAAAATTATTTACTTATTAAAGCAAAGATTGATAGTAAATTTAAGGAATGGAAAAAAATATACTTCTAAACAACAAAAGCCAATTTAATAATGAATGAAAAAGTAGAATCTATATTAAATAAATTATTATTGAATGCAAGTTTGTATTCAATTGAATATTCGGGTATTTTATCGTTTAAGTTTTCAATTAGTAATAAATCAATTTATTATGATAAAATTGATGAAGTAATAATAGAATTTGTATCTGGATGTAAAATATTTAATATGATTACAAATTTTAATATTGATAATAACGAATTATTTGAGTTAGTATCATTGGATATTTCGAATGTTAAACTATTTGATGATAAATTTTTAGAAATTTATATTGATGATAGATATATTATTAGAGCTTTAGAAGATAATTTTGTTTTGAATGATGTTAAATGGATTATTAAAAACAAATTAAATAATTATAGAATATTTTATGATGGTTATAAAATAGAAACTATAGATTTAATTAAATAACAAAAGCCACTCGCAGAGTGGCTTTTACATTACTAAAAAATATCTAAAGAATTAATTGTTTTATAACCAAGTTACAACGCCTGAATCTACACAGTAGTTTGCACCTATTATCTTGATTTTCCCTTCTTTTTCTAAGGTATTCAAGGTTGTACTTTGGTTACGAATATCTTCTATTGTTTGTATAACGTTTTGGTGATTTAATCTTTCTAATAAATCTGCATTTTTAGAAGAACGTTCTTCACCTTCTTGAATGATTTCGTCGATAATAGGATTGAAATGATCAACCAAATGACACAAATTATTCATTCCAGTTTTGTGAATTGCTTCAGCGTCTAATCCGCCTTTCAAAGCGCCACATTTAGAGTGTCCTAAGACAACAATCAATTTAGAGCCAGCCACATTTGTTCCAAATTCCATTGAACCTAAAATATCTTGATTAACGAAATTACCAGCAATTCGTACACTAAAAATATCTCCTAAACCTTGATCGAAAATAAGTTCTGCAGAAGTACGGCTATCAATACAGCTCAAAACAACCGCAAACGGCCATTGTCCCTCTCTTGTGTCATTCACTTGCGAAAGTAAATCTCTGTTTGCTTTTAAATTTTGAACAAATCTTGCATTTCCTTCTTTTAAAAATTCTAACGCTTTATCTGGAGTTGTTGTTGCTTGAGTTTCTGATGTATGTGCTTTCATTATATTTAATTTTATTGTGTGTGTTTTAATTTTTATATGTTTTTTACAGATTAATGAGCTCCGGCAACTAATACGTAACCAAAAAACTCTCTGAATGATGGTGGATTATCGACTGTTCCACGTTCGGAAATTAGTCGAATATTAATGTTATTATTTTTTGCTTTGACTTTAAATTCATCTAAATATTCAATAATATCATAATCTAAAATTCGTGTTTTACGAACATCTAATTCAAGATTAGAACCAGGTTTCAAACCATCTAATTCTTTTACAATTGCACCGCGATTTACAAACGTTACCTCCTCAGCAAAATTCATATGGAAAACATTTCCTTCTTTCACCAACATTACGTGCGAGTTATTGTAAGATTTGATTAAGGAAACCACTACACCAACAATAAGACCAATGATGATACCCTTTAATAAATCTGTTGCCAAAATTGCAATAACTGTTACTGCGAACGGAATTAACTGATCTTTTCCTAATTTTTTCATATCCAAGAATTGTTTCGGATTACCTAATTTGTATCCAATAACCAATAGGATAGAGGCTAAAACCGCATTTGGAATTAAATTTAAAAACATTGGAATAGAGATCACACTCACTAATAATAAAACACCGTGCGTAATTGTAGAAAGTTTTGTAAGTCCGCCACTCATTGCATTTGCAGATGAACGTACAATAACTTGCGTAACAGGTAAACCTCCAATTAAACCAGCTAAAGAGTTTCCGACACCTTGTGCAATCAATTCTCGATTTGTAGGTGTTTGACGCTTTAAAGGATCTAATTTATCAGTTGCTTCTACAGATAATAAAGTTTCTAATGATGCTACAATTGCGATGGTAAATGCAACTTGCCAAACCATAGGATTTGTTAATCCAGAGGCGAAATCGGGCATAGTAAATTGTCCTAAGAAATCTGAAACACTTTCAGGAACAGGAACTTTTACTAATAAATTGTGGTCGATAGAAAATACTTCGTGGTTGGTATCACCAATTGTAACTTGGTACAAAATACCCACTAATACAGCTACTAATGATCCTGGTAATAATTTGAAAAAGTTTGATTTTTTTCCTAAAATATTATCCCAAACAATCAAGATAAATAAAGAGATTGCTGTAATAATAATCGCTCCTGGCGTGATAAAATCTAAACTAAAATTACTAAAACTAAACGTTTCTGTATATCCTAACGCTAACGGAATTTGTTTCAAGAAAATTGAAATACCAATCGCGCACAACATTCCTTTAATCACCGAAGATGGAAAGTAATAACCAATAACTCCAGCCTTTAGAATACCTAGTAATATCTGAAAAATTCCGGCGATAACAACCGCGACTAAAAATAGTTCGTAAGCACCCAAATCTGTAATAGCAGTTAATACAATAACGACCAAACCAGCCGCTGGACCAGAAACACCAATTTGAGATTTAGAAATAAGACCAACAACAATTCCTCCTACAATTCCCGCAATAATTCCGGCAAATAAAGGCGCACCACTGGCCAACGCAACACCTAAACATAAAGGCAATGCAACGAAAAAGACAACAATACTCGCAGGTATGTCCTTTTTCCAATTTTGAAAAAGATTCATAATAGTTTTAAAATGAATTATTTAATAATTTGAAATGATAAAAATAAATTTGCTGTCCATTCAATAGATTTGAATAGAATGATGCAAAAAATCAATTAAAAAATTAAACTAATTCAGGAGGTGGAGTTGTCACACCATTGTCTAAAGACGCATATGCATTAGAATGATGAAAATCCGAATGTGTAGTTTGTTTCACATTAAAAAATGTAAACAATTTTATTTCGTGGAAATAATGTATTTTTTCTGTGATTTCGCTCGAAGAATTTTTCTGATTATTTTCTTCTTCAGTTGAAGTTTGAGAAAACAAAGCTTTTTGATCATTGTCAGAAGAATCTTTTTTGTCTTGTTGCTCCATTCTCATCTGATAATCTACATAACCCGCCAACCCTTGCATGTTCGTACTGAACACCAAAAGAAGCGTGAAAAAAATTCCAATGCTATGTTTTATCAGGTAGTCTTTCATTATGTCACAAAAATATATTTTAATTTTTAATTACAAAATAGAGAACATCATTTTTAATAAATATTTATCATTTTATTTTATGACGCTTAACAATGTTTATTGATTTTAAATATTGTCTAGATATAAAATTGATATCATAAATCATTTTTACTCAATTTTTTTAAGAATAAATTTGCAAAAAGTTAAATTTTGAGAAAGTATATAAGTGTAATGTTTTTAGTTGCTTTAGTTGCAACTACTTTCGGGCAAGGAAAAAATAATAAAGGTAAATTTTATGTTTATTGGGGTTGGAATCACGCGCAGTATACAAAATCAGATATTCAGTTCAAAGGAGATGGATACGATTTTACGTTAGATAATGTAGCAGCTCATGACCGTCAAACTTCTTTTGGAATCAAGTATTTCAATCCAAGTTCTATGACGATTCCGCAATATAACTTCCGTTTAGGTTACTTTGTTTCGGATAATTGGAATATCTCTTTCGGGATTGACCACATGAAATATGTGATGGATCAAGACCAAGTTGTAAAAATGAATGGTCACATCAACACAGGTTCAGATTACGATGGAACATATAATAATGTTGATCAAAAATTAACAGAAGATTTCTTAACGTTTGAACATACAGATGGTTTGAACTATGCTAATTTAGAGGTTCGTCGTTTTGATAATATTCAACATTTCCCAATTACAAAAAATGGAAAAGGAATCGATGTTAACGTAACAGCTGGTTTGGGAGCAGGGATTTTATATCCACGTTCTAACGTAAAATTAATGGGTAACGAACGTTATGATGAGTTTCACTTAGCAGGTTTTGCTACAGCTGCAATGGTTGGGATCAACTTTACTTTCTGGGATTATTTCTTTGTACAAGCCGAATTAAAAGGTGGATATGCTAACTTAAGTGATATTCGTACAACTGCAAACAAAGCTGATAAAGCAAAACAGGATATTGTGTTCTCTCAACAAAATTTAGTTTTTGGAGCAATTATTCCAGTTTTTACTCATAAAAATAAGTTAAACTTTTAATTAAGTAGTTTAATATAAAATATATAGCCTAATTTTAAGAATCGATTAGACGATTTGAAAAAAATTATTAGCGGAGACATCATTTAAGTACAATTTGTACTGGATGATGTCTTTTTTTATCTATAAATTTAACCTTTCTCGATAAAGAATTGTTACTTTTACAATTATTTAGATTTGAAATTAACATGAATAGATTTTCTGTATTAGTCGCAAGTATTTTGATATCGACAACAGCAATGGGACAAAAAGTAATGACGCCAGAACTTCTTTGGCAAGTAAAAAAAGTAGCTCCAGTTGGAGTAACGAAAGATCAAAAAAATCTGATTTACAAAGTAACTTCTACTAACGTAAAAACACAAGAAGATACATCGAAAACGTATATGATTTCGTTGGCAGGAGGAAAAGCTTCGGAAATCGAAGATTATAAAACGCTTTTGGCTGATGAATCGTTGAATAAATCTCAACAATATAAAGCAGAAACTGATAAAGTTAAATTACAAAAGGTTTTTGGTTCTGATTATTATCCAGAAATGGAGAAATCAAATGTGCAGATTTATAATGAATTAAATTACAGACATTGGGATACTTGGAATGATGGAAATTACGATCATTTATTTGTGTCAGAAAATAAAGAAGGTTCGACTAAAATTGATGTTTTAAAAGACGAACCATATTCTGTTTCAGAATTTGTTTGGACACCAGACGGAACAAAAGTTTTGTATGTTTCTAAGAAAAAATTCGGAACAGATTACGCATTAAGCACAAATACAGATATTTATCAATACGATTTAGCAACGAAAACGACAAAAAATATCACGGAAGGAAAAATGGGTTATGACAATACACCAAGTTTTTCTTCTCAAGGAGATTTTGCGTTTTTGAGCATGGAACGAGATGGTTACGAAGCAGATAAAAATGACTTAATCGTTCGTCGTGGTGATATCGAAATGAATATTACAAAACATTGGGACGGAACCGTACAAGGTTATAAATGGAGCAATGATGGTAACAAAATTTATTTCAATGCGCCAGTAGGAGGAACAATTCAATTATTTGAGGTTGATGTAAACTTCAAAATGAGAAAAATGCCTTTCATCAAACAAATTACAAAAGGTGATTTTGATATTGCAGACATCAAAGAAATTGTTGGTAATAAAGCAATTGTTACAAAAACAGATATCAATCACGCTGCAGAAATTTATGTGGTTGATTTAAAATCTGGAGCATTAACGCAATTAACAAACGAAAACAAAGAGATCTTCGATAATATTGCGTTGAGTGATGTAAAAGCACGTAAAATTAAAACAACAGACGGAAAAGAAATGTTTGCATGGGTAATTTATCCGCCAAATTTCGATCCGAATAAAAAATACCCAATTTTATTGTATTGTCAAGGTGGACCACAATCTGCTTTAACTCAATTCTATTCTCCTCGTTGGAATTTCCAATTAATGGCAGCACAAGGGTATATTGTAATTGCGCCAAACCGTCGTGGAATGCCAGGTCATGGAGTAGAGTGGAATGAGCAAATTTCTAAAGATTGGGGAGGACAAGTAATGCAAGATTATTTGGCTGCGATTGATGATATTTCGAAGGAATCTTATGTAGATAAAGATCGTCGTGGTGCTGTTGGTGCGTCTTACGGAGGATATTCTGTTTATTATTTAGCAGGTATTCACGAAGGTCGTTTCAAATCTTTTATTGCACATAATGGTGTTTTCGATTTGAAATCGATGTACGGAACTACAGAAGAAATTTTCTTTACAAACTGGGATGCTGGTGGCGCTTGGTGGGAAACAAATAACAAAGCTGCGCAAAAAACGTACTCTAAATTTGATCCAAGTAGTACAGAATTAGTAAATAAATGGAATACGCCAATGTTAATTTATGTTGGAGGTCATGATTATCGTGTGCCAATGGGACAAGGGCAAGAGGCTTATCAAATTTTACAATTGAAAGGAATCAAATCTCGTTTTATTTATTTCCCTGAAGAAAATCACTGGGTGTTAAAACCTCAGAATTCTGTGATTTGGCATACCGAATTTTTCAAATGGTTAAAAGAAACCTTGTAATTCAATTGATTTATAAATCATAACTATAATTTAAAAGTGCAATTTCTATAGAAATTGCACTTTTTTTATTTCTTTGAAAATCAATGACAATATCTAATAAACGAACCAATTATTTTTTTAAATTTTGTAGAGTAGAATAATCGTTGTAAATTCAAAAACATAAGTCAAAACCCAATTTATGAGTAAGGATAATAACAAAATATATTTTTCGAATAGCCCATTTACAAACGGACACAAAGTAATAGATTTTGTTTGGAGTGCTCGCCTTGATGAAAATTTTGACCTTTGGATGGATCTTCATTTAGAGTCAGATAATTATGACGAAGAAGAGGAATATAAAGATGATTTGGATGAGATAGATGACATTTCTGAAGAGAATGCCGAAAAACAGCTTTGGATTAATTATGATCATGCTATCATCTCGAGTACATATTGGAACAACAAAGGGATAAAGATCGAAAATGATGCGCAATTAGATTTTAATCAACTCAATAAAAAAACATTCGAAATTGATCCTCTTCCAGTAAATCTTGATGATTCAATAAATCTTGCTTTTGGTATTTCAATGTTAGGAAATGACACGGTTGCACAGCACGAAATTACGTTTTTAGATACAGAAGAATTTGGTGTTTTCGATATCAAATGGAAAGGGAAAATTGCCAATACTTATTTAGGAGAAACTGATTTTAATTACGATTTTTATGTCTATATGAAGAACATAAAATTTAACGGAATTAAAGTTCATCCTTCGTTAGAAAAAGAAAAAGTTACAACATTTTTTGAGAAAAGTTTAACTCATTTTAGTGATTTCGAATTAGTAGATACCGATGAATTAGAGTTAGAAAACTATATTCTGAAAATTAAAAGACAAGAAGATTAAAAAATAAATTTACCTTAGATTCATAATTACACTCCTAAACCATTTATATGATCAACCAAATCATCAAAAATTGTGAAGACGAAGAAATTCAGTTTCTCAACGAAATTCAACCTTTTGGATATTTGATAGGAATTCATAAAAATTCGCATCAAATTGAATTTTTTTCTCAAAATATTGATGAATTATTTGAAATTTCTACCGAAAAGATATTAAGCCAACATATTAATCAACTTCATGATTTTGAGCTTGATTTTGATGAGGTTTTGAATTTAGAACAAGGTGAATTTTACCGAACTAATACAAAAGTTAATTCAAAAACCTATCATTTAACAGTTTATCATTTTGATGAATTGATTTATTTAGAGTTAGAAGAATTAATTATTTTAGAAAACAGATTAGCTTATTATAATTTTTCTGAACAAATCCTGTACTCTAAGTCTATAAGCTCAACTTGGGATTTGTTAATTTCGTCTATCAAGAGTTTGATTCATTACGAGAGAGTAATGTTGTATAAATTTTTGGAAGATGGTAGTGGCGTTGTTATAGCGGAAGAAATTGATAAGGGATTAGATTCTTATATGGGTTTGCGTTTTCCCGAATTTGATATTCCTAAACAAGCACGTCAACTGTATTTAGAGAAAAAAAGCCGTTTGGTTGCAGATGTAGACAGTAAAAGAATCATTTTAATTGGTAATGAGAATTATCAAAAAATAAACTTGATGTACTCTTCTGTTAGAGCACTTTCTCCAATACATCTACAGTATTTACGCAATGCTAATTGTGAAGCAAGTTTCTCTATTTCTATTGTAATTAACGAAAAATTGTGGGGAATTGTAGCATGTCAGAATTCCAAGCCGAAATTTATTCCAAATCAAGTTCGTTTGCAAACCGAATTATTGACGCGTCAAGCAAGGTTGACTTATGTGAATTTTAAATCAACTGAACGATTAAAGTTCCAAAATCATTTTAACGAAACAGCGATTAAATTGAAAGAGAATCTTTTAACAGAAGAAAATCTTCAGCAATCAATGAACAATAATCTAAAAGAGGTTCTTAACCTTACAAAGGCAGATGGAATTGCATTGGTTAATTTTGACGATGTTTTTGTAGAAGGCGAAACGCCAGATAAAGAAGAAATTTTGAGAATAAAAGAATGGGCATTTAAAAGAAACTCAGCACGTTTATTTACCTCGAATACTTTTTATCTAGATTATGGACAAGAGATTAGGCTTAGTCCAAGTTCGGCTGGTGTAATGTTTTGTTTTCTAAATCAAACTTACGAACATTTTATTATTTGGTTCAAAAAAGAACAAGTTCAAACCTTAGATTGGGCTGGAGAACCAAGTAAAATTAAAAATGTAGATGTTATAAATGGCGATGAAATACATAGTTTTTCTCCTCGAACTTCTTTCAAAATTTGGCAAGAGAATATTAAGAATAAATCGTTTATTTGGTTAGATAAGGAGAAATATGTTGCCAAAGAAGTAATAAAGTTAATTATAGAAACACTTCATTTACAATCATTCAAAATTCATAGTTTATATGAGCAATTAAAGGAAATAAATGACGAATTAGACTCGTTTACCTATACAGTTTCTCACGATTTACGTACACCTTTATCGGTGATGAAATTGAATTGTCAGATGCTTCAAAGAAGTTTGATAGATGATGAAATTAAAAATGATCGATTAAAAAGTGTTATTGAAGAAATTGATCGAATGACACAAATGATGCAGGATCTTTTGGCGTTGAGTAAAGCTAAAAAATCAGAAATTGTATTGTCTACAATCGAAACAAAACCAATCATAGAAAAGATTATACACGATGTTTTATTGTATTATAAAACTAATGATACACAAGTTGTTGTAGAAGAAATACATAATGTTTTGGGGGATAAAACGATGTTTTATGAGGTTTTTCTGAATATTATTGGTAATGCAATAAAATATTCTTCCCAAGCACAACATCCAATCATAAAAATATGGTCAGAATTGAATGAAGAGGAGGTTATTTTTAAAGTAAAAGATAACGGAATCGGAATAAAACAGGAAGATTACAACAAGATGTTTAAGCTATTTAGCAGAATGTCTAACACAGGAAATATCTCTGGAAATGGTGTAGGGCTTTCTATTGCGCACAGAATGATGGATAGAATGAATGGTGGTATATCTTTTGAAAGTAAAGTGGGAGAAGAAACAACTTTTATATTAACATTTAAAAAAATCTAACAAATGCTATCTGATTATTTAAAAGAAAAAACAGCGGTTTATCACAAAGAAATTGAAGATAAATTAGAATCGAATAAATTGTTTAACAGCACATTTACAGATAAAAATTATTATAAAATGTTGCAGGTTAATCATATTTTTCTAAAATCGTATGAAGATTCTATTAAAGAATTTTTGAATGAAAAAGACTTAGAAAATTTAGCCTTAACAAAACTCAATAAATTGTCTTTGATTGAACAAGATATTAACGAGTTGGGCTTAGAAGAATTGAATATACCAAAACAATTCGAATTACAAAATAGAGCCGAAGCAATTGGAGCTTTATATGTGATAGAAGGTTCTATGCTTGGCGGAAATGTGATTGCAAAAACACTGAAAAAATATCCATTTTTAGAGAATAAAAGTTTCAATTATTTTGGACATTATGGTGAAAACCTTGGTCAAATCTGGAAAACTTTTATTGGTTATATCAATCAAGAATTTACAACAGAAGAAGAGCAACAACAAGTTTTTGAAGGTGCTAAAAAAGCCTACGAAGATTTGATAAGTTTTGCTTAACATATTATGAAACTGGTTTATTTATAAATCAGTTTTTTTATTGTTTTTCATGAAGATTTGACATTTTTTTAATTCATTCTAAGTATAAAACTTTCTAAATTTGAGGCATGAAAAAATCAATACTTAGTATATTTTCTGCAATTGTTTTAACGTTCTCTGTTACAGCAAATGCGCAAGAAATCGAAGAACAAATAGTAATCGAAAATCGTGTGAATGATGCTAAACAACAAGATAAACCTTATGTTATCTTGATTTCGGCAGATGGTTTTCGTTATGATTATGCTCAAAAACATGAAGCTAAAAATCTATTAGCTTTGGCTAAAAATGGAGTAAAAGCTGATGCCATGTATCCGTCTTTTCCATCGGTTACATTTCCAAATCATTACACAATTGTAACTGGTTTAACGCCTATTCATCACGGTTTGGTGGGGAATAATATGTTAGATAGAGAAGTTGGCGATCGTTATTCATTGGGAAATAGAAATGCAGTTATCAATCCGAAATGGTACGGAGGAACGCCAATTTGGAATCTTGCAGAGCAGAACAAAATGTTAGCTGCTTGTTACTATTGGCCAGGTTCGGAAGCGCCTATTAATGGTATGTTTCCAACGTATTCGTACAAGTATTCGGAAAAATCACCAATTGACTATCGTATTCAGCAAGTAGTTAATTGGTTGGAATTACCAGCTGAAAAACGTCCACATTTGATTACGTTCTATTTTCCGGAAGTAGATCACGCGGGGCATTCTTTTGGTCCTGATGCGCCTGAAACAAAGGAAGCTGTACAGTTTGTAGATCAATCAATCAAGAAATTGAATGATGAGGTTGCAAAAACAGGTTTGAAAGTGAATTTTGTGTTTGTTTCTGATCATGGAATGACAAGAATCGATGATGAAAATCCATTGAAATTACCAATCAAAATTGATGAATCGAAAGTACAAGTTGCTTCAAATGGATCTTATGTAAGCCTTTTTGTAAAAGATAAAAATGATATTGAATCTATTTACAAAGAAATAAAAGCTGTTCAGAATAATACATTCGAAGTTTATAAAACAACAAATGTTCCGTCGAAATATCATTTTGATAAAAAGAATGATCGATACAATCGTATTGGAGATATTATTTTGATTGCACATGCGCCAAACTATTTTTCAAACAAAAATGCACCGAAAGGTTCGCATGGTTTTTATGTAAAAGAAACGCCAGAAATGAAAGCGACTTTTATGGCTTGGGGACCAAATATTAAGTCTGGTAAAGAGATTAAAGTTTTTCCAAATACAGAAATCTATCCAATGCTTGCGAAGTTATTAGGTTTGCCAATTCAAGAAAAAATTGATGGAACAAATCAATTAGCAAATAAAATTTTGGTGAAATAATTTAGATTTTATTCAAAATACAAAGCCAACTTATTAGAGTTGGCTTTTTTTGTGATTGAATTTGTCATTCAGAATTTATCTTAGAATCATATTATTTATGATGATAAGCTGAAATAAATTCAGCTTATAAAAAATGGAACTCAAAAAAAATCCCCAACATTTGTTGGGGATTTTGAATTTATTTTTTCTTGAAATTTAGATTTGATATAATAATAGCAAAAATAATAACGGCGATTCCTGTCCATTGTATTGCGAGAACTTGCTCGTGTAAAAGGACAAAAGCCATAGTTACGGAAACGGGTAATTCTAACGAAGAAACAATACTTCCCAAACCTAATCCTGTGTGCGGAAAACCTTTGTTTAAAAGAATAGGAGGTAACACAGTCCCGAAAATTGCCAATGGTAATCCCCAAGTATAAAAAATGCTAAAATTGAATGCATGAATTCCATTTACATCACTCGAAAAGTTGTTGTAAAAGCTCATTAAACCATCAAAATAATAAGGTCCGATTTGGCTAAAAAACAAAAATAAAGACACAATAATAGCACCTCCAAAAAGCATCCACAAACTTTTTTTGTAAGCTGGTAAATAATTGGCTAAACTATTAGATGTAAACATAGTAGCTGTAAAAGAACAAGCTGCTAAAAATCCCCAAAACAATCCTTTAGGATTTAATTCGACTTCTTGGTTGATTAAATTTGTAGCCAAAACAGTTCCAAATAATACCAAAACCATTGCAATTAATTTTTTGGCAGAAGGAAATTGTTTACCCAAAATACTTTCAACCAAAATACTAATCCAAACCGTTTGCATCAACAATACAATTGCGATTGACACATTGATATATTGCACCGCTAGATAGTAAAATAAACTTGTGAAACCTAACGAAGTTCCGGCAAGAACCAACCTTTTTTTATCTTTTTGTTCAATCTTTGGTAAATCTTTTTTACTCATCATAAACAAGTTGATGATTCCCAAAATCAAAATTCCTAATACAAACTGCGAAGTCGTTACCTCGGCAGTTGTATAGCCTTGATCGTATGCAATTTTTACAAATGTTGCTAACATTCCGTAGAAGCTGGCGCCCATTGCAACGAACAAAACTCCTTTCAAAATACTTTTATTTTCCATAATTTTTTACGCAAAAAAACGGCCTGATTAAATTTAAAATCAAGCCGTGCAAGTTACTTTATTTTTTTTGACTAAAAAAGTCCGTTAATTTCTCCTTCTATTTTATTGAAAATGAATCCTAAATCTTCTTTATTTTCAACAAAATCTAAATTATCCACGTCGATTACCAACACTTTTCCTTCTTTATAATTCGAAATCCACTTGTCGTATTTCTCGTTTAGACGATTCAAATAATCAATACTAATCGAGTTTTCGTAATCGCGACCACGTTTCTGAATTTGCGAAACCAATGTAGGAATTGAAGCTTTAAGATAAATCAATAAATCTGGTGCTTCTACAAAACTTGTCATCAAATTAAAAACACGCAAATAGTTGTTGTAATCTCTCGTAGACAATAATCCCATATCGTTCAAGTTACTCGCAAAAATATGCGCATCTTCGTAAATTGTACGATCCTGAATAATGTCTTTTCCACTTTCTCTAATCTCTTTTACTTGATTAAAACGGCTTCCTAAGAAATAAATCTGAAGATTGAACGCCCATTTTTCCATGTCGTTGTAAAAATCATCCAAATATGGATTCATTTCTACATCTTCAAACTGAGCTGTCCAGTTGTATTGTTTTGCTAAAAGGTTTGTTAGAGTAGTTTTACCTGCTCCAATATTTCCGGCTATGGCGATATGCATTTTCCAATTATTTTAACGCTTGCAAATATACTAAAGCTTAATTTTCAAAACAAAATCTAAGCAAGCGACTCATAGAAAAATCTTTTTTTAGAAAAAAATTATTCCGATTGATTTATGATTTTTTATTCAATTATAAATTAAAAATAAATAAGGTTTAGTAATTAATTTTAATTGATTAAATAGTTTGTTATTAATAGTTTGTATTTAAAATCGTATAAGTGTAAATTTTATTTTCGACCAATGTATAAAGATTTTTTTCGTTAAGTGCAAAACTTTTTACATTTTCTAAATCAATAAAAGTTGTCAAATTTTGATTGATAATATTTTTTGATATTAGCTTATTGTAATTTATATAGAAAATAACATCTTTATAAAAATAAAAAGGTTGATGATTGGTGTCAAATTCAAAATTAGATTTGAAATTTCCATAATCATCATAAACATAAATCGTTTTTTGACCTTTTAAATACACCAAATTTTTGTACACATGTATTTTATCGATTGATTGATCATTATGCTTCAAATAGATTTGTTTTGATGTCAGAATTGGTTTTTGCAACTGATAATTATAGTAAACAATTTTATTCCCAATCAAATCATAAAACCAACAAAATTGCGTGTCAACAACTTTTAATGCAGCAGGCATAAAATCGTTTGATTTAATCTTTACAATATCCTGAATAGGATTCAAATCTTCATCTAAAATAGTGAGTTGATTAAAATTTGAATACACATAAGCTCGAAGCGGATTATTGACATCAACCGAAGTAATGATATTTTTAAGATCAATACTTTTGTTCTTTTTCGATTGAAATATTTTTTCAATTCTAGTGTCCGAAATCAAATAAATCGAATTATTTAGATCAGTATCAATTGATTTGATTGTCTTATTTTCAATCAAAACAGAATCTTTTAACTCAAACTTTTGAGCAAAAACAGTGATAAATATCGAAACAAAAATGATTGAAAAAATGGTTTTCATTTACTTGAAAATTACTTCATAACCAAATCTACAAATTGAGAGTAGGATTACCAAAATAAATATGTATCGAATAAATTTATTCCCTTTGTTGATGGCTAATTTTGCTCCAATAAAACCTCCTAAAGCGTTGCAAACAGCCATTGGTAAAGCTATTTTCCAGATAATTTGCCCTTTGATTAAAAATAAACAAATCGAACCAAAATTAGTCGCTAAATTGATCAGTTTTGCATTGGTATTAGCTTTCAAAAAATCCATTCCAAGAAGTGTTACGAATCCCAAAATAAAGAAAGTTCCAGTTGCTGGACCAATAAAACCATCGTAAAAACCTACAGCGATACTCACAATACAACCATTAATAATCGCAATGTGATAAGGGATTTTACGTTCGGTAGCTTGTCCAAAATCTTTCTTGAAAATCGTGTAAATGGCTAAAACAATCAAAATGATTAATAAAACAGGTTTCATAAAATCATTATTGATAACCGTTAACAATTGCGATCCTAAAAAAGCGGAAACAAAAGCACATATCGCCATAATCGCAAAAAGTTTCCAATCTATTTTTACTTTTTTAAGGTATTGTGAAGTTGCTAAAGCTGTTCCACTAAATGCTGGAATTTTTAGTGTTCCGATTACTGTTGAAACAGGTAAATTAGGCAAAAAAGCAAGCGATAAAGGCGTTTGTATTAATCCTCCACCACCAACAATAGAGTCTATGAAGCCGGCACAAAAAGCTGCCATGCATAAATAGAATAAAATCTCGATTTCCAAAACTGAAAAATTTTGGCAAATGTAGAAATAGAAAAGGACAAAACCTTGGTTTTGTCCTTTCTAATTTTTTTATAAGATGTAAATTATTTTACAATAAACTTCACTGTTCCATAAGCACCATCAGCATAAGCTACGCGAGCATAGTATACACCAGCTTTTAATGCAGAAATATTAACATCTTTAGATTGTACTTCTGAAAGTTTTCTTCCTGTTAAGTCTCCAACCAATACGCTTTTTATTTCTTTGTTTGAAATAACATTAAGTGTACCACCATTTACAACAGCTTTTAATTCAACTTTTGTTGCTGTTTGTTCTGTCGTCGCTAATGTACAGCCTGGAATATCATTTAATTTTAAAACGCCACCTGTTCCTTTTGTATCTGAAGTGTAATGACCAACCCAAACAGATTTACAATCGTAAGCTCCGATAAATAATCTTTGTTGCCCATCATCAATCTTAGTCCAAGTTTTACCATTATCCTTAGAATAAGCAGATCCTACACCTAATTCTGAAGCTGAGCTAAATCCTGTTGAAAGGAAGATTCCATTAGATCCAGGGATATATGAAATATCTCCATCATAATAACTATTTGATGACATAACATCCCAGTTAGCTCCACTATCTTCAGTGAACCATAATACAGCTGTATTATCTACTAACAATCCATATTTAGATGAAGAAAAGGACATGCTAGCACTTGAGTCTTCACCTGAAAAATCATCGACTGGAGAAAAGTAAGATTTCCAAGTAGCTCCTCTATCATTTGTATGTAAAATTCTACCAGTATTTGAAGTTAACCATAAATCTTCTCCTAAAAATACTCTACCAGCTACGTATCCATATTCAGTACTAACTAAAGTTGAAGGAGCTGTGCCTAATGTACTCCAAGTATTACCTCCATCTGTCGTTTTGTACATTTCGTATTTACCATTAATAGGATCTCCAATAACCAAACCATTATTTGCATCAAAGAAATGAATGATATTTCCGAAAGAACTAGTTCCAAATACTCCTGAAACTTTAGCCCATGATGTTCCGCTATTTGTTGTTTTCCATAAACCATTTGCAGCTCCAGAACCTGAAGCAGGTGCTGTTACAATAAACGCTGTTGTACCATTTACAGCTCCGATATCTGATATTAATGCATTCGAAGGTAAACTAGATACTAAATTAGCTTTCCAAGTTGATCCTCCATTAGTTGTTACTCCTACATATTTAGGATATGTTTGAGTACCAGCTCCATCAAAATAAGTAATCCATGCTGTATTAGGATCTACAATAGAGTATTCTCTTGCTCCAAAGGATTGTAATGGAATACCACTATTTTGTGTTGTATAAGTTTGACCAAAAGATACAGCTACTGCTGCTATCGATAAAAGAGATAGTAATTTTTTTCTCATAATAACGTGTTAATTAATAATTAGTGATATGCTAAACTATGAAAAAAAAATTGCAAAAAAAAATAAAATAGCGACCACGAAGGGATTCGAACCCTTACTGTCAGAACCGGAATCTGATATTCTATCCATTAAATTACGCAGTCAAAAGTTTTGCAAATATAGATAAATAGACTATTTGAGTTGAATATTTTGTCTAAAATTTCGGTGTTGAGTTGCGGTAAAATAATCTCTGAAAATTTGATTGATTTCTTCATTGATTTTTGAAGCTTTAATTCCAAGTTGTGGATAAATTTCAATGATAAATTGAGTGATTTTTTCAACAGTTTCTATTCCAAATGAATGAATTTCAGTTTCGATTTCTTCTGAAATAGGAGAATTATTTACTAATAAGTTTTCTATTGTTTTAGCAAACTCAATAGTTTTCGAAGTTGATTTAATAACGAAATGTTCGAAATCTGTTTGTTTTTGGTAATGAATAATTTCTAAACTTTTTTCGATAAAATGTTCAGCCATTCCAAGATAATTTACCAATAAAGTTAAATCAGCAAAAATTCGGAAAGGTATTTTTTCGACCAAATCATCACTATAAAATTGATTATAAATAAAACTATAATCTTGATGAACGATTTCATTTTCTACTTCAAAACTATGAGAAGATGTTGCAACCATTCCCATTGATTTCCAAGTTGAAATTAATTTAACTTGAGATTGATTTAAAATGAATGACAAAAACTTTGGTTCACCATTTTCGTCCAATATTTCTTTTCCATCTTCGATTATTTTCGCATTTAATGTAAAATGAGTGAGGTAAGGAGCGCCAGTTGCATAATGCCATAAACCATTTATGATATATTTATCTCCAACTTTTTCAGCAGTTCCACCAAGCATTCCGCTTCCTCCAAAACACGTTTTTTGTAAAGAAAATAAACTAGAAGCAACATCAGGTTTTAAATTTCGAGAAAAATAATTTGCACCACTACAAAGCGTTACAAACCAACCTAAACTTCCGTCAATTTTAGCAACAGATTGTAAAACTTTTAATCCTTCGGAAAAATGTAAACCAAGTCCATTGCATTGTTTAGGAACCCAAATATTCAACCAGTTTTGAATATAAATATGATCGAGAACTACTTGATTAAAGGATTCTTTATTCAATAATTCTTGTCGAAGTTTGGGAATATCAAGCATTGTTTTCATTCAAAATTTTTCTCCAATTGAAATATCCAGAAATTGCCACGCAAAATAAAATCAACGATAAAATAGCGTATAAGTACAAATCTTTGTGAATCATTAATGGAATTGAAATAATGTTACTAATATTCAATAAAATCCAATTTTCGAGTTTACGTTTTGCCATTAACCACATACCTGCCCAAGCAAATGCACTTACAACCGAATCCCAAATAGGAACGTCAGAATCGGTGAAATGTGTGAGTGCTAAATAAAAAATAGTAAAACTGCTTAAGACAATTCCTGCGACAATTCCCCATTCTTTTTTGTTGGTTTTCGTAATTTCGATTTCGTGTTTTTGTTGTCCAAATTTCCAATACAACCAACCATAAATGCTCATTACTAAATAATAAATATTAAGTGTGAATTCGGCATATAGCTTAGAATTGAACATGACGAAAAGCGATAATGTAATTCCTGCAATTCCAAATAAATAATTTTTTGGATTGTTGAATCTCGCCAATACGACTTGAAAAATAGAAAAAGTGACACCCAGCCATTCGAGCCAAGTTGTTTGTAAAATAATTTCCTTCATCATAATTTGTTTTGATGAGGAGATAGAAGTTATTGCTAACATCAATTCCTCCGCCAGCATTATCTGGATCAGGTATAGAACAAAATTGTTCTTGGGTATATTCTCAGCTTTTTAGCACCCCATTGAAAGACAAAGATGATAATATCTATATAAATAACCTAAAAATATTAAGAATTAGTTTAAATTATTCTTTAAGTACCTCAGGTCGTTTGGATTTTGGTAAAGTTAAGATGACTAAATTGTAAGAATCTTTTATCCATTCTTTGATTTGAACGTCTTTTACATCTTGATGAATTTTAACGGTATTCCAATGCTTTTTGTTCATGTGATAACCAGGAATTACAGCTTCGAAAGTTGCACGTAATTCGATTGCGTTATCTGGATCACATTTGATATTTACAGAATCAAAATTGTCAATATCACAAAGGCAAAACATTTTTCCAGCGATATAAAAAACCAAAGTAGTTTGATCAAAAGGAAATTTTTCTTCGACCAATGGAAGTCCTAAACAAAACTCTCTTAATTCTTCGATATGCATAAAGATATTTTTAGTGAAGATACAAATAAAACGAAAACGACCTTAATTACAAGGTCGTTTTCTATTAAATGTGGAATGTATGCAATTAATTTACATCCCACCAAACACGCGTGTTGATGTTATCTGGTCCCATTTGTTGAAGTGCATTTTGATAGCCTTCTGGATTATAATTTCTAACACTTGTTGGATAAAGCATACGACGAGGCATTTTTTTATCATTCAACATGGTAGAAGTTGTCGGTAATTTTGGAAAACCAGTTCTTTTATATTCAAACCATTGTTGGTAATCTGTAAAGAATAAAGCAAAATATTTTTGATCAATGATACGTTCTAAAGTATTGTTGTATTTGATTTTTTCTTGCTCCATAAATTCAGCAGTTGGCTCGATATTTGTCCATAATTGTACAGCAGATTTTACAGCTTTATCATAATGAGTTTTTGCATCACCACCTAAACCTTTTTGAGCCATTTCAGCTTTTATAAACTCAACCTCTGCATAAGTCATTAATGGAATTTTCATCGGAGTGACAACAATTGCATTGTTAGGAGATGACGGATTGAATTTGTAATCAGAACTATTTCCTTCGTAAGCTGCAGGAACTCCTTTGTAACCTAATGAAGAACCATCCAAATTAGAAGCTTTATTGACTAAAATTGGTAAACGAGGATCATTAGTTTCATTCATTTTATCAATAAAAAATGTTGTGAATGTTCGGCTATCTCTATAATCTTGTGCTCTTGGCCAAGGAGATAAACTTGGTGCTAAACCAGAAATTTGTAAAATAGCAGATTCTGATTCACTTTCGAAAATAGGATAAGTTGTCGGATTATCAATTATTTTTTTAAGTTCTGTTAAGGCAGATGCATCACGATTCGAAATTCTTAATAATAATCTCATTTTAAGAGAATTTGTGAATTTTTTCCAACGTGTTATATTGATGTTTTTTTCACTACTTGGGAATAAAATATCGGTACCATATTTTAGACCTAAATTAGTTACATATAATTGATTTGCTTTCTCTAAATCATTTAATAATTGCTTATAAATATCTTGTTGTGTATCAAATTTTGGTTTTGTAATTCCTTCTTCTGCTTTGGCTGCTTGAGAAAAAGGAACATCGCCAAACATATCGGTTAAATTAGAAATAACTAAAGAACGAAGCGTTAATGCAATTGCTTGATAATTGACATCTCCAGCTTTTTGCGAAACTTTTAGCATTTCCTCCAAATTAACAAGATTTGTGTAGGCATTATTCCAAGTCGAATTTCCCGTTCCTGTTGTTACATCATAACGATGAAGTCCCATTGCATTGCTTGGATAAGGAATATGAACTTGCATCAATTGAGCTGTAATATCGTAGTTTTTTAAAACATTATTTTCAGCCAAATCATAAAGAACAGGATTTAAAACAGAACCTGAATTAATTTCTGTGATTAAGTTTGGATCTTCATTTGCTTTCTCAAAATCGTTTGTACAAGAGAAAACAGTTGAAATTATAGTGAAGGCAAAAAATAGTTGAATTGAAATCTTTTTCATTTTAATAAATTGAATGTTGTAAATTATAATGAAGCTTTTAAGGTTACTCCATACGTTGCTGTTGACGGCATTTGTCCCATTTCAACTCCAGGTACATAAGTATTTCCATTTAATGATGCTGTTTCTGGATCGTATAAAGGAAAATCACTAATCGTGAATAAATCGCGTCCGTAAACTGTTAATGACAATGCTTGTAAACCTGTTTTTGATAATAATCTTTTAGGAAAATCAAATGTTAAACTGACATCTCTTAATTTTAAATATGAAGCTTCGAATGAATTAGATTCTACATTTGCACGACGATTATATTCAGCATAATAAGTTGCCACATCAGCTTTTGTTGTATTTGGAGAATAAGTTCCGTCAGCATTCAATACAACACCATTTCCAATGATGTAACCATCTTCTCGACCAGGTAAAGAATCTGCCAATTTTCCTTGCTCCATCATTTTGTGATAAGTTTGTGAATAGACAATTCCACCATATTGTCCGTCTAATGTAAAACTGAAACGCAATGTTTTGAATTTGATTTCATTTGTGAAACCTGCTCTCCATTTAGGTGTTGCGTCTCCAACATATTCTATTAATCCATTTTTAAGTGGAACACCTGTTTTTGCATCATAAATGATTTGTCCCGCATCGTTTCTTACAAATTTTTCACCATATAGAGCTGTAGAAGAACCGCCAACTTTAGCAATTTGATAAACTGTTCCAGATTGACCAAGAATCATTTGATCACCTTCTATTCCTTCTACTAAAGATTTTACTTTGTTTTCATTTTTAGACCAAGTTCCTATCATTTTCCATTCAAAATCTTTACTTTTAATTGGAGAATATGTAGCTGCTATTTCAATTCCACGGTTTTCAATCTCTCCTCCATTTACCACTCTTCTTGAATAGCCAGTTGTGATATCATTTGGTAATTCGAAGATTTGATTTTTTGTACTTTGTTGATAAACTGTAAAATCTAAGCTTAATCTTTTCTTAAATAATAAAGCTTCGAAACCAGTTTCCCATGATGTTGTAGATTCAGGTTTAATATCAGGATTAAATAATCTTCCAGGTACTACTGCAGATGCTGTAAAATCGCTTTGATCGTAATATCTATTTGTCCAACCTGTTGTACCTCCGTTACCAACTTTAGCAAATGATAAACGGTATTTTAAGTAATTAATTGGTCCTTTTATTTTGAATAAATCTGACAGAATAAAACTTGAAGAGACTGAAGGATAAAAGAATGAGCTATATTTTACTGCAACAGAAGAATTCCAGTCGTTACGACCTGTAAAATCAACGAAAATCATGTCTTTCCAACCAAATGAAGCCATTCCATATAATGAATTTTCTTTTAAATTAGAATCATACGTTCTTGCAAAAGGAGAAGTTAATCCATTCGAAAGTTTATAAACTCCAGGCGAAGCTAAACCATTTACCCAAGCCGTTAAATTTCTGTATTCATAATTTTTTCTATTACCTCCAACATTTGCATTGAAACCAAAATCTCCCCATTTATCAGTATAAGTTAATAAGAAATCGATATTTGTTTCAGTTTTAGATATGTCTTGTCTTTTGTAATATCCATTCGGCGTACGATTCATATCAAATGGACGTTTTTGTTCGCGCAATTGAGTATAGGTATTAATTGCAGGACGAAGCATTAAACTTAGTTTGTTACTTAATTTAATATCGGCTTCAATATTACCAATCAATTGATTACTTCTTAATGGATTAACAGCTTCGTAAGCAATAGCATAAGGATTGTCCATGTACGAACTAAATGGGCGAATCATTTTTACTCCATCGAAATCCTTTTTCCAAATTGGTTTGTACCAATTTAAATCTACGTTTGGATTTTGGAAGATCATAAAATAGGCTATAGATCCATTATTGTAACCAGTTCCTGGTAAATTATCACTTGTTTTTCGAGTATAGTTTAAGGCAGTCGAAACTTTGATACGATCACTCACTTGATAATTTCCATTAATCGCAGCAGTATAATTCTCGTAGCCTGTATTTGGCATAATCCAGCTATTTTTCTGATGTCCAATAGAAGCTCTCATACTTCCTTTGTCATTTCCACCAGAAAGTGTAACTGCATTACTGAAAGTAAAACCAGTTTGCCAAAATCCTTTTCTATTATCTTTATAAGCACGCCATAAAGTTCTTTCAGCCCCTTGTTTTTCTAAAGTTGGATCATATTGAAAAAATGATTGTCCGTCAAATTTTGGACCGAATGCAGAAGAAGTACTTCCTGTATTTGGTCCATCTGCTGAGGTTTGATATGAGTAATAAGGATTGCCATTTTTATCGAAACTCTTTCCAGTTCCTTGACCATATTCATATTGAAAATCTGGCCAATTGTTAATAACGTCAATAGCTACAGTTGATTTATATTCTAAACCTAATTGTTTACCTTTTTTACCTGATTTTGTTGTTATAATTAAAGCTCCATTTGCAGCTTTATTTCCATAAAGCGCTGCTGCGGCAGGACCTTTTAAAACGGTTACACTTTCGATATCCGCTTGATTGATATCAGAAATACCATTACCAAAATCGATAGGCGAATCATCGCCCATGTAAGCAGTATTATTTCCAGAAGAAGTCATTTCTGTGCTCATTGGAACACCATCGATGACAATTAAAGCGTAATTTTTTGATTGATCGATTGAATTTGCTCCGCGTAAAATAATTTGCTGAGAATTGATTGGTCCATTTCCTCCAGAAATAATATTAAGACCAGCTACTTTTCCTTTCAATCCCGAAGACCAGTTATTCGCTTCTGCTGTTGCAAGTTCTTCCGAACCTATATTTTGTTGAGCAAATCCTAATTTTTTCTGCTCTCGCTTTATCCCCAAAGCAGTTACAATTACCTCATTCAGTTGGTTAGATTCTTCTTGTAAAGTAATTTTTACTTGAGAAATATCTTTCGGTGTGTATTCAATAAATTTGTGTTGAGATGAATTTACCAATAATGTAGGATGAGCAACATTTACTGAAACAAATTCGAAAAAACCATCTCCGTCTGTAAATGTTTTAAAAGATGTTCCCTTGATGATGATTTCTACATCTGCAACTCCTAATCCGTTTTGATCAACGATTTGACCTTTGATTGGATTTTGATCTTGAGAAATCGATTGATGATAATCTGTTTTGGTATAAGTTTTAGCATTGGCGTGTAAACTTAAAAATCCACCTAGTAGAAGTAGTGGTAATTTTAATTGCTTCATGACTGTAAAAATGAAATGTTTATGTGTTAAAAATTTTAACAAAACTAGAACTTCTGTTTATGAAGTTGTTTAACTCATGGTTAAGAGATTTTTAAGTAAACATTACTAAAATAGAGGTCTTGATATTAGTTTTACATTTGAGTAAAGGTTTATTGATTTTTATTTAACATGAATAAATTGTGGAATATTTTATTTAAAAAAGCCACTTCGTTTGAAGTGGCTCATCAAGATGTGTATAAAACGATTATTTGATAACTTCGAAAGAAGATTTTTCTGTAAAAGTATTTCCGTACAAATCGGTTGCGCGAACTTCAATTGGATAAGTTCCAGCTTTTAACTTATTCGGTAAACGAACAGACCAAATATGTTTCGAAATTTCTGGAGCAGAAGGTCTGTTACCAATATTTGTAATTTCTGCATTATCAATTTTCATTATGGTTTCCATATAATTGTAATCAACTGTTGGATCCCAATTCATCTCTTTCCATTCACCATTATTTACACGATATTCCACTTTATTTGATTCATGTCCCATAAAGAAATTAGCATATAAAAAAGCACGATTGCGTTTACCTTCTTTTACTTTTTTTGTGTGGTACAGATCGATTTGTTTTTCTTTTGGTGAATTTGCAACTTTATAATCAAATTTATATTGATTACCATCTACATGTAAAAAAGCATAACCTTTTGGTGTACCATCGCGCATCGTAGAAGCTGGAACTCCTTTTGCATCTTTCGGTCCCGAATACCAATCACCAGAAGTTGTTCCAACATTGTACTCGTGATGAGGTTTTTGTTGTTGCCAACCATCTTGATTTGCATAAAAAATCTGTTCTTGGAAATGTGTATGAGCAGACATTGAAATTGTATTTGGGTAATCCTTTAACAATTCGAATAATTGATTTCTATCTTCTGGACGTGTGTCACGCAACGGGATATGAAATGCTAAAACGATTAAATGATCTTTTGGAACAAATTTTAAATCATTTTTAATAAATTCTAATTGATCAGGACGGAAACCTCCCCAGTATCCTTTTCCATCGCGAGGATCAGGATATAAAATATCATCTAAAACAATAAAATGTGCTTTACCGATATTATATGAATAATTATTTGGTCCGAAATTTTTCTCGAACGTTTCATCCGAATATTGATCTTCTTTTGCATCATAATTCATATCGTGATTTCCCATTACATTGTACCAAGGCAAACCAACTTTTGAAACAGCTTTTATATAAGATGGATGCAAATTCAAATCATCACCAACCAAATCTCCTAAAGAAAGTCCGAATTCCATTCCTTTAATTCCTTTAACATCATCAATTACACCTTTAGAGAAATATTCTATTTCTTCTTCTGTATAAGCTTGAGGATCACCAAAAATTAAAGCAGAAAATTTTTCGTTTTCCTTTGTAGGAATTAAAGCAAAATCAATACTCTTTGGAGTGTTTCCAGTAGGAGTAGAACCTGCATATTCTAATTTTGGAGAACCATTAGGTTTGTTGATGTAGTAGAATTGTGGCTGATTGAATTCGTTTGTCGGAACTTTGTAATTTGTTGGTTTAATGACAAACAAAATAGTTTCGTTATCAATCTCGATTTGATATTCTCCTTTATCATTTGTCGAAACAACTTGTTTTCCGTTACTAACTTGTACATTCGATAAACGTTTTTCCGATTTATCGAATTTGTTGTTTTGATTTTTATCTTCAAAAATAATTCCTTTAGCAAGTTGTTGAGCGTTGACAGAAGTATAAAAACTTCCAAATAATACCAGCGATAATACGATTTTTTTCATTGTGTGAATCTCTTGTTTTGTAGATGCTAAAATTCTATATTTTATGCGGGTTTTGGATTAACACAACAATAAGTAAAGATTAAATTTAAGTAAATAAGAATAACATATTTTCAAAGTTAATAATGGATGAATAATTGTCTTTCATTATTAAATAGTCTAAATTTGCAACCGATTGCATTATATTATGGAAGAGAAATTAAGCATGAATTCACGACAAATTTTCATGCAAATTATAGGTTATGTAAGTTTTTCATTTATAGGTTATTTACTGATAGGCTTGCCTTTGGCTATTTTACCTATTTTTATTACAAAAACATTAGGTTTTACTGAGCTTGTAGCGGGTATTGTAATTAGTTTGCAATATGTGACAACTTTTATTTTGAGAGGTTATGCGGGAAAAATTGTAGATACAAAAGGTCCTAAACCAGCCGTTTTATTAAGTATGAGTTTGTTTATTTTAGCTGGAGTTTTATTATACTTTTGTTACTTTACAAGAAACAATCATTTTCTGTCATTAGCTATTCTTGTACTTGCGAGATTGGTTACTGGAGCAGCAGAAGGAATGGTAGGTGGAAGTCCGATAAACTGGGCAATTTTAAAAATTGGACAAGAACATACAGCTAAAGCGATTTCTTATAACGGTGTTGCAAGTTATGGCGCATTGGCAATTGGCGCACCATTGGGAGTGATCTTAAATCAATATTTTGGACTTGGTTTTATTGGTTTGTTTAGTATTGTTTGTGCGATTATAGGTTATTTTTTAGCTAGAAATAAAGAAAATATATTAACTGCAGTTTCAAAAGTTCCGCAACCATTTATAAGTGTATTGAAAATAGTTGCTCCTTTTGGAATTTGTTTAGCATTGGCAGGTCTTGGATTTGGAGGAATTTCCAATTTTATAACACTTTACTACGACTTTTATAGTTGGTCAAATGCAGCTTTATGTTTAAGTGTTTTCAGCTTATTATTTATCGTAGGACGATTATTTTTTAATAGTTCAATTAATACATTAGGAGGATTAAAAGTAGGAATTATCTGCATGATAGTCGAAACGATAGGTCTGTTAATTCTTTTTAGCGCACCAAATTCATTTATAGCTCTTATTGGTGCTGGAATTACAGGAATTGGTTTTTCATTAGTTTTCCCTGCAATGGGAGTAGAAGCTGTAGCGTTGGTTTCGGACAATAGTAAAGGAGCTGCCTTAGCTGCGTACGGCTTGTTTATTGATATTTCATTGGGAATTACAGGACCTCTAATTGGTGGTGTTATCAGTTTATTTGGAATGTCAAACTTATTTGGTTTTTGTAGTTTGTTTGTGTTTATAGGGTTATTGTATAGTTATTATTTACAAACAAAAAAAAATCGTTCAGAATTTAATAATTCCGAACGATAATATGAAAACATCTAATTTTAGATTCTTTTACGTAGTAAATTTTGCCTGTTCTGACATAATTTTTTAGCACTTGTTCTAATTCTTTTTCTAGTTTAGAATCAGGTCTAATTTTATGATTAAATCTAACATAAGAAATATCAAAAGCAGCACCAAAATTATGCGAACTATCGTTAGAAGATGCATTTTTATTAATTCCTCTCAAACGATTTTGATCATGTAGCGTTCGTGTCATCGATGTAACAACGAAAAAATTTTGACCTGTTGCTTTTACAAAATCACTTGCAATACTTGTCAAAATATCTCGACCTTTTGGAATAAGATATGAATGACTATGTGTTAAATCTCCAACTCGCCAACCATAACCACGCTGTTTTATTTTAACCAATTTACCTTGATTAATGTACTTGTTCAACTTTTTATCACCATCAATTAGCTCAAGTTTATGAGATTTTGCGGCATTCAAATGCTGAACATATTCTTTAGAAGGTTCTATAACAACTCGCGATTGAGCGTAACCGAATAAAGAAGAGCAAATAAAAAACGTTGTTAAAAATTGTTTCATGATTCAATTCTCTTCTGCAAAAATAGAAAAGAACTTTTATATATTACATTGTTGTTGATTTAAATTGATCAGGATTACGAACCGTTACATGAAAACAGTGTTGTCTATATTCTTTGATATAGTAAATTTTGCCATCATCTTGTAATTGTTTTAAAATTGCTTCTAAATTATCACGATGAGTTTTGCTATACGAATATTTATTATTGAATTTTGTATAAGACAAATCAAAAGAAGCTCCATAGTTATGAGAACTTTCATCTTTTGCAGCATTGCTATTTACTCGTCTTAAACTTGCTTGACTTTCCTCTGAACGAGTAAGTGAAGTTACAGTAATTGTAGCATTATTTTCGTCCAAAAATTTTGAAGCAATTCGTTCTAAAACAGTTTTAGCTCTGTTGTTTAAGAAAGCTTTACTATGTGTTAATTTCTCAATTGTGTACCCATTTCCTTCCTCAGGAATAGCAACTAATTTTTTTGTAGCAACTAAACCTTCAATATCATCAAAACTCTTAACGATTGGAACGTTGAATGATTCTGCTGCCATTAAATGGTCGTCATAAGTTACTTTTTTTGTAGAGATAGAAGTGGATGAAGAGGCAGAATTTTCTGCTAAAATGTAACTTTCTTGACTTTGAGCTGAAATAAATATTCCGCTAAAAAGACAAGAAAGGGCAATTAATTTTTTCATGTTTTAAATTATTACGCGACAAAATTAGAAGTTACAATTTAATAAAGACTTGTTAAAAATTATAATATTTAGGTAAACTTTTTTTAAAATTTTCTTAAATCTGTTCTCAAAATAGCATTGTTAGATAGATTGATAGAATTTTAAATTTCATCTCATTTGAACATAAAATATTCTTAAATATCATTTCTAATAGATTATGTCATACTAAATTTCTTAATTTTGTAATTATTATTCATTTTTATTTTTAGACCTATTTATAAAATGGCAAAAGTTAAAGTTGGAATGGTACAAATGACTTGTACTAATAACAAACAAGAAAATTTAAACAAAGCAATCGAACAAATAAAAGTAGCAGCTGCAAAAGGCGCTCAAATTGTGTGTTTGCAAGAATTGTTTACCTCATTATATTTCTGTGATGTCGAAGATTACGACAATTTCGATTTAGCAGAATCAATTCCTGGACCATCAACAGATGCGTTATCAGTTGTAGCAAAAGAATTAGGAGTTGTAATTATTGCTTCATTATTCGAGAAACGTGCGCAAGGTTTATACCACAATACAACAGCTATTTTAGATGCTGATGGACAATATTTAGGAAAATATCGTAAAATGCATATCCCAGATGATCCTGCGTTTTATGAAAAATTCTATTTTACACCAGGCGATTTAGGTTACAAAGTTTTTGATACTAAATTTGGAAAAATTGGGGTATTAATTTGTTGGGATCAATGGTATCCAGAAGCCTCTCGTATTACAGCATTGATGGGTGCGGAAATTTTATTTTATCCTACTGCGATTGGTTGGGATACAACGCAAGACGAAGAAACAAATCAAGATCAATACAATGCTTGGCAAACAATTCAGCGTTCACATGCGGTTGCGAATGGAGTTCCAGTTATTTCTGTAAATCGTGTTGGTTTTGAGCAAGATGGAGCGATGAAATTCTGGGGAGGTTCTTTTGCGACAAATGCACAAGGAAAATTGTTGTATTTGGCAACGCATGATCAAGAGGAAACAGAAGTGGTTGAATTGGATTTGAATGAATCTGATTTCTTCCGTAAACACTGGCCTTTCTTAAGAGATCGCCGAATCGATTCTTATCAACCAATTACAAAACGTTTTATAGACGAAGATTAATGAAAAAAATATTTTCACTTATTGCATTGATAGGAAGTTTTGCATTTGGTCAAATAAAACCAATTCAAATTGATTCGATTAATAATAATCTATTTGTTTATCAAACATTTAATTCGTTTAATGGTGTTGAGTATAATGCAAATGGAATGTATTTGGTAACGAATAAAGGAATTGTTTTGTTTGATGTTCCTTGGCAGAAATCGCAGTATCAAGAGTTAAATGATATGTTGCAAGAAAAGTATAATTTGCCAGTTATCGCTGTCTTTGCAACACATTCGCATGATGATAGAGCAGGAGATTTGAGTTTTTATAATGATTTGAATATTCCTACTTATGCAACTTCTCTAACCAATTCTAAATTAAAAAAGGAAGGAAAAGCAACTTCTAAATTTGAGATTGAATTAGGGAAAACATACAAATTTGGTAACGAAAAATTTGTTGTTGAATATTTTGGAGAAGGACATACTTCTGATAATGTTGTGGTTTGGTTTCCGAAATATAAAGTGTTGAACGGGGGTTGTTTGATAAAAGGTGCTGATGCTGTAAATTTAGGTTATACAGGCGAAGCTAATGTTGCTGAATGGCCAAAAACAGTACACAAATTAGTTGCAAAACATCCAACGATTAAACAAGTTATTCCAGGACATGACAATTGGAAAGCTACTGGACATATCGAAAATACGTTTAAACTTTTAGAAAAGAAATAAAATTGAATACTATAGATACATCAAAATTCCCAAAAGATTTAGGATATAGATTTCCTGCCGAATGGGAAGAACACGAAGCAACTTGGTTGTCTTGGCCACACAAAGAAGAATCTTGGCCAGATCGTATTCATTTAATTTATCCAGCTTATGCTGAATTTATTGCTGAATTATCAAAAGGTGAAAAAGTTCGCATTAATGTAAAAGATGAAGAAATGAAAGCATTTGCTTTATCTTTTATCGAAAAAACGAATGCTGATTTGTCACAAGTTGAGTTTTATTTCAACGAAACAAACGATGCATGGTGTCGCGATCATGGTCCTGCATTTTTGTTAAATAAAAACAATCTTTATAACCCAAAAGTTATTGTCGATTGGGGTTTCAATGCATGGGGAGGAAAATATCCACCTTTCGAAAATGATGATATTGTGCCAACAAGAATTGGTGCAGAATTTAATCTTCCTGTTTTTCATCCTGGAATTATTATGGAAGGAGGTTCAGTCGAATTCAATGGAAAAGATATGTTGATGACATCAAAATCTTGTTTATTGAATGAAAATCGTAATCCAGATTATTCGCAAGAACAAATCGAAGAATTTTTAAGAAATTATTACGGAGTTTCGCAAATTCTATGGGTAGAAGACGGAATTGTTGGTGATGATACGGATGGACACATTGATGATACAATTCGTTTTGTAAATGAAGATACAGTTTTGACGGTTGTTGAAACAGATGAATCGGATGATAACTACGAATTGTTGCAAGTGAATCTTCGCCAATTGCAAGAAATGAAATTGGAAGATGGACGTCCATTAAACATTATCGAATTGCCAATGCCGGATGCGGTTTATTGCGAAGGTGAGCGTCTACCTGCTTCTTATGCAAATTTTTATATCGCGAATAAATCTGTCATTGTTCCAACCTATCGTTGTGTAAAAGATGCGATTGCTTTGGATATAATTCAGAAATGTTTTCCAGATCGTAAAGTTGTAGGAATTGATTCTACAGATATTATTTGGGGATTAGGATCTTTCCATTGTTTAAGTCAACAAGAGCCTAAGATATAGGTTTTGTCAAAATATAAAACAACAAAAAAGCTGAGTAGGTTGCTCAGCTTTTTTAATTTTAAACAAATGCACTAAATCCTGTGATAGAACGCCCTACAATAAGTGAATTGATTTCTTTTGTGCCTTCGTAGCTGTAAATAGCTTCGGAGTCGGCAACAAAGCGAGCGACGTCATGCTCTAATAATATTCCATTTCCACCCATTACTTCTCGTGCTCGTGAAACAACATCTCGTGTTCTCATTGTACAAAAAACTTTTGCTAAAGATGCGTGTTCGTCTAGTAAAATTCCTTCATCTTGCATTTCAGATAAGCGAAAAACTAAAGTTTGCATTGCTGTTAAATTAGATAACATTTCGACCAAATGTCCTTGTATCATTTGAAAAGAAGCAATTGGTTTTCCAAATTGTTTTCGATTTCGTGTGTAATCCAAAGCGCTTTCATATGCTCCGCGCGCGCAGCCAGTTGCCATCCAAGCAACTCCAGCTCTTGTCATTCGCAATACTTTTGCTGTATCTTTAAATGAATTAGCTTTTTGTAAACGATTTTCTTCAGTAATTAAACAATCTTTCAGAGTAATCAAGCCATTCTGAACAATTCGTAAAGCCATTTTTCCTTTGATTTTTTCTACAGAAAAACCAGGATTATCTTTCTCTACAATAAAACCTTTTACTTCTCCATCATCCAAATCTCTTGCCCAAATAATGACTAAATCTGCAAAAGTCGCATTACCAATCCATTTCTTTTGACCATTTAAAATCCAACCTTCTTCTGTTTTTTTACATGTTGTGGTTAAACCTCCTGCTGCACCAGAACCAACTTCGGGTTCAGTTAGTCCAAATGCTCCGATTTTATCAAATTTTTGCATTTGTGGTAACCATTTTGCTTTTTGTTCTTCCGATCCGCACATATAAATTGATCCCATTGATAAGCCAGATTGTACGCCAAAAAAAGTGGCAATCGAGGCATCTACACGAGCCATTTCCATAGCCAAAACACCTTCCATAATAAAAGGTAAATTTGGACAACCATAACCGTCGTAAGTGACGCCACAAATGTTGAGTTCTTTAAATTTTGGAATTAATTCGAAAGGAAATTGATCACGAAGCCAATAATCATTAACGATTGGTTTAACTTCTTTTTCCATAAAAGCTCTTACTTTTAACTGTAATTCGCGTTGTTCTGGAGTTAAAGTGTGGAAAACATCGTAGAAATCCCCATCAATTGGAGGAAGTTCTTTGTGTTTTTTATTTGGATTTAACATTTTCATCATTCCTTGAAGTTGTTTATCATCGAGTTTCGAAAAGTTTTCCATTAAAAGAGGTAAATCTACTTTTTGAGAAATTTTATTTAATTGCTCTAAATCAACAGATTTTAGTAGATGAACGATATTTTTTAAATTAGAAAATGCTCCTGACATATTTTGTGGTTTTTAACCAAAAAATTATCAAAGAGCATTCCTAAAATATTGTATTGTAAGAAAAAATTAAGGTTTACCTAATTTTATTTTCAAATTATCTAACATTGTTGTTGTCATTTTATCGATATCAAATTTTGGTTCGAATCCCCAATCTGCTTTTGCAACAGAATCATCGATAGAAGAAGGCCAAGAATCAGCAATAGCTTGACGGAAATCTGGCGCATAATCGATTGTGAAATTTGGAATATGTTTTTTGATTTCTGCTGCTAAATCTTCTGGAGCAAAACTTAAACCTCCTAAATTATAAGATTTAAATTCACCTAATTGTTTTGGATCAGCAGACATTAATTCAACAATTGCATTAATAGCGTCATCCATATACAACATAGGTAAATAAGTTCCCTCTTTCAAGAAAGAAGTATATTTTCCATCCTCGATTGCTTTGTAATAAATATCAACAGCATAATCTGTAGTTCCACCTCCAGCAGGAGTTTTCCAAGAAATAAGACCAGGAAAACGAACAGAACGAACGTCTACATTATGATTTTGTTGGTACCATTTGCACCAATATTCTCCTGATAATTTAGAAATACCATAAACCGTAGAAGGAGTCTGAATTGTATTTTGTGGTGTATTGTCTTTTGGTGTATCTGGACCAAAAACGCCAATAGAAGAAGGCCAAAAGATTTTATCGATTACTTTATCTTTCGCTAATTCAAGGAAAGTAAGTAAAGTGTCCATGTTTAATTTCCAACCAAACATTGGATTTTTTTCAGCTGTACCAGAAAGTAGAGCCGCTAAATGATAAACAGTTTTAATATTGTGTTTTGCAATGACTTCTTTTATTCGATCAGCATCCATTACGTCAATTACTTCGTAAATTCCATCGTAATCAACATCTTTAGGATCACGTATGTCAGAAATAATTACATTATTTTTTCCATGAATGGTTTTTAATTTCTCAGCCAATTCAGAACCAATTTGTCCTAAAGCGCCGGTGATCAAAATCGTATCGGTTTCCATTTTAAAAAGTTACTTTTGTTTGGTGTCAAATTTAAAAATTTTCTATTGAATTTGGATATAACAAAATAATATTTAGATATTAATATATAATTCGACTTATTAATGTTAAAAAAGTATATTCACGAAGTTGTTTATAGAATATTATTCTGTTTTATAAGCTTTCTTTTGAAAAATAAATTTGCAGAATAGGATGTTTTTGATTTAAAATCTTCAAATTGTTCTATTTTATCATCAAAAAGTGTTGAAAATTGAATGAATAATTAATACTTTATTTAGTAAATTTGTAACAAACGTCGTATTAATTTCGACATATCATATCAAAAATACTTAGTAGAAATATGAAAAAACAACTATTTGTTGCTGCATTTGCATGTACTTCTGTTTTGGCAATTGCGCAAGAATCATATCAGGCTTTTAATCCAAATTATATGGATAAGTCTGTTCGTCCTCAAGATGATTTATATAATTATGTAAATGGTAATTGGATGAAAATTACAGAAATTCCTTCTGATAGAGCAAGATGGGGAAGTTTTGATGAATTAAGAGAAAATACGGATAAGGTCACTTTGCAATTAGTGAAAGATCTTATTAAAACGAAACACGCTAAAGGAACAAGTGAGCAAAAAATTGCGGATTTGTATGATGCGTATATGAATATTGATGCGCGCAACAAAACGGCTTTGGCGCCATTACAAAAATATTTTAAGCAGATTGATGCAATCAAAGATATGAAAGGTTTACAAGATTATTTAATCGATGTAGCTGCTATCGGAGAGAACCCTTTTTATGGTGCTTATGTTTATACTGACCTTAAAAATAGTAAACAAAATGCTGTTTATTTAGGAGATATTGACTTGACTTTAGGTAAAACATATTACCAAAAAGAAGATGCTAAAAACACTGAAACTTTAGCTAATTTGAACAAGTTTATCGATCAATTGATGCCTTATACAGGTTCTAAAACACGTGATTTGAAAGGTCCAAAAATTGTGGCTTTCGAAAAAATGATGGCGAAATACATCAAAACTGTTGAAGAAGATCGTGATCCAAATAAATCGTACAATCCTGTAAAATTATCAGAAGTTAAAAATTTAACGAAAAATGTTGATATTGAGCGTTATGTAAAAGCGTTAGGAATTAATCCAGAAACGGTAATTATTGGTGAATTAGATTATTATAAAAATTTAGATAAAATCTTAAATCAAGAGAATTTACCTTTGATTAAGGATTATTTACGTTTTAAATTAATCAATTCTTATGCAAGTTATTCAACATCTGATTTAGATAAAATTAATTTCGAATTTTACGGAAAAACTTTATCTGGTCAAAAAGAGCAACGTCCATTAGAAAAAAGAGGTTTAGCGTTTGTAAATGGCGCAACAGGAGAATTATTAGGACAAATTTATGTGAAAGATAATTTTCCACCAGAGGCAAAAGCAAAAGCTGAAGAATTAATCAGTTATTTATTCAAATCTTTTGACAAACACATCAAAGAATTAGATTGGATGTCTGACGCAACTAAAACGAAAGCGTTAGAAAAATTAAACAAGTTTACTGTAAAAATTGGTTACCCTGATAAATGGAAAGATTATTCTGGATTACAAGTAAAATCTTTGGCAGATGGAGGAAACTTAATTGAAGATGTAATGGCAATTAGCAAATGGCGTCAAGCAGAAAACTTGAAAGATTTTGGAAAACCAGTTGACAAAACTCGTTGGGGAATGTCGCCACAAACTGTAAATGCATATTTTAATCCAACTAATAACGAAATTGTTTTCCCAGCAGCAATTTTACAACCACCTTTCTATGATTATAGAGCGGATGCAGCTGTAAACTTTGGTGGAATTGGAGCAGTTATCGGTCACGAAATTTCTCACGGATTCGATGATTCGGGAGCTAAATTTGACGGTGATGGTAACTTAGTAAACTGGTGGACACCACAAGACGAAGAGAAATTTGCAAAAGCTACTAAAGCTTTGGCTACGCAATATGATGGTTATGAACCAGTAGCAGGAACACACGTTAATGGTACATTTACATCTGGGGAAAATATTGGAGATTTAGGAGGAGCTTCTGTTGCTTTTGATGCATTACAAATGTATTTGAAAGATAAAGGAACTTACGGAAATATAGATGGATATACTCCGCAACAACGTTTCTTCTTATCTTGGGCAACTATTTGGAGAACAAAAGCGACTGACGAAGCGTTAGTAAATCAAGTGAAAACAGATCCACATTCGCCTGGATATTACCGTTCTTTTGGACCAATCGTTAATATTGATGCGTTCCACGATGCGTTTAAAACAAAACCAGGAGATAAATTGTACAAAGCACCAAAAGACCGTATTAGAATTTGGTAAGATGCTTGGCAAAATTATTGATTGGATAAAAAATAGAAATAGAATTATTAAAATGACAACAGTTGAAGCAATAAACAATGCTAATGTAACATTAGTAGATGTTCGCGAGCCTTTTGAATTGGATACAGATGGATTTGTTCCAAATGCGATCAATATTCCATTAGGAGAAGTTCCTACGAGAGTAGAGGAGTTTAAAGAAATGTCAAGACCTATTGTGGTTTTTTGTAGAAGTGGTAACCGTTCTGGTCAAGCTGCACAATATTTACAAGCACAAGGTGTAGACGAAATTTTTAATGGAGGAGGTTTTCAGGATGTCTTAGATGTTTTGGAGAAATAATTCGTAACAATTATTATTTTATAAAAAAACCGATAAATTTTTATTTGTCGGTTTTTTTTATATATTATTGTATTTTAGATAGATATTCGTTTAAGTTAAAGCTATTTTAAAATAAATATAAAAAAATCAAAAAAAACAAGTGACCAAATAGGAATAGGTGTGTCATATAAATGTAAGCAGTTAAAATGTCAAAAGATTCTATAGAAAATATTGCAGATGACATTTTGGTGTATAAGATTGTCGAAACAAAAAATCAGCATTTGTTCGGTATATTGTATGATAGGTATGCACATACGGTATATAATAAATGTTTGAGTTTTGTAGAGGATCAAGCTGAGGCACAAGATATGACGCACGATATATTTGTAAAGTTGTTTGTAAAACTGAAAACATATCAATCAAAATCTAAATTCTCTACTTGGTTATATTCTTTTACATATAATTTTTGTGTCAATCATGTGCAACGAAAGATAAAAGAAGAAAGAAAAAATTATTCGGTAACGGATGATTTGGTTGATAACTATAATGATGAAATTATTGATGACAAAGAAATTTTTGAATTAAAAATCGAAAAACTAACGCAGTCCCTAAAGGAGTTGGATGTCGAAGAGAAATCTATATTACTCATGAAATATCAAGATGAATTTTCAATCAAAGAAATTTCAGAAACTTTAGAGATTGGTGAAAGTGCAACTAAGATGAGATTGAATAGAGCAAAAAATCGTTTACTAAAAATTTATAACGCTTTGTAAAATGGAAAATCCTTTTAAGACTATACTAGCCAATGAAAAGCTTCCAGAAACAATAAAACAAAAAGTTATGGATGATGTTGCTTTAATAAAATTATCGTTGGAGGTAGCCGATTTGGTTTCAGTAAAATATCCAAGCACAATTGGAAATTTCTTCGGAATCGGAAAAAAATCAACTAACAAACCGAACAAAAAAGATAAAGAAGGTTAACTATAAATAGATTATATGAATATAGGTTTAAATTTTAGCTTGTTAGAAAGTTTATATCAAGAAATGGTACTCGTTTTTCCTAAAGTTGTAGGAGGTATTATATTCATTATCCTGTCATATATCTTGCTAAGATTGATTCTAATATTGACCAAGTACATATTGAAATTATCTAAAATAGATAAATTAAAAAAAGCATTAAATAATAATGAAGCATTAAAAAATTCGTCAATAGAAGTCGATCCATCTAAGATTATATTACAATTTGTAAGATTGTTTATCATCTTATTGATTATTATTATTGGCTCAGATATTTTTGGTTTAACAGTTGTTTCTAACCAAATAGGAAGAATTGTAGATTATCTTCCACAATTTTTTAGTGCAGTATTGATATTTGCTGGAGGGTTTTATTTAGCTAACTATATCAAAACTTTTTTGAGAAGTTTAATAAAATCAATTGATTTAAACGGAGCAAATATTATTAGCAATATCATTTTTTATATCATTTTGATATTTACAATTGTTACTTCATTAAATCAAGCTGGAGTTAATACAGATTTAATTACGAATAATTTATCCTTAATCTTAGGGTCGGTGTTCTTGACATTAGCCATCGCGTTTGGATTAGGATCAAAAGACGTTATTTACAGATTATTATTGTCCTTTTATACCAATAGAAATTTTGAAATTGGACAAAGAATTATCATCGAAGATGATGTACAAGGTGTGATAATTGCTATTAACAATATATGTATGACAATACAAACTGCGGACGAAAAAGTAGTTTATCCGATTAAAATAATAACAAATAAAAGAATACGAATTATAGAAGATTAATCTTGCCTACCTAAACCTATTTTAATAATTATTAACTAACCTATATTTAATTATTGAAATAAGCCGACTTTTTAACCTACCAACCAAAAATCGTGAAAGCAAGTCTTTTACAACTAACAAACCTATTCGATTTAGTAGAAAATTAAAATATCACTTTCTATTATCTATCTAAATCAAACTAAACCAAATTTTTAAAAAGTGATCGAATTAACCAATCGGTCACTTTTATTTTTGTACAAAGTTTATTATTTCATATAATAGTTGTACATTTGCACCTCATTACATAATAATTATTAAATAATATTGGCATGTACTTAACATCAGAAGTAAAAAGCGAATTATTCGCAAAGCATGGTAAATCTGCAACAGATACAGGATCTGCAGAAGGGCAAATCGCATTATTCACTTACAGAATTAACCACTTAACTGGTCACTTGAAAAAAAATCACAAAGATTTTAACACAGAAAGATCATTAGTTATGTTAGTTGGTAAGCGTAAAGCGTTATTAAACTACTTAAAGAAAAAAGATATCACAAGATACCGTGCGATTATCGCTGAATTAGGATTACGTAAGTAATTTTAAACACAATATAAAAGGGCAATTACGTAGAAATTGCCTTTTTTTTTGTTATAAATTAAAATAAGATATATATCTTTATATAATGCGGTTAAAGCAAACGGCTTTAACTTTAGACGAATTAAATACTAAGAAGACGAATGATTCCACAGGCGATCACAGAAAAAATTACTCTTTCAGACGGAAGAGAAATTACAATCGAAACAGGGAAATTAGCAAAACAAGCTGACGGATCTGTGGTTGTACGCATGGGCGACACCATGTTATTAGCTACAGTTGTAGCAAACAAAGAAGCAAATCCAGGTGTAGATTTTTTACCTTTAACAGTAGATTATAGAGAAAAATTTTACGCTGCAGGACGCATCCCAGGGAATTTCTTCAGAAGAGAAGCAAAACCATCAGACGATGAAGTATTAACAATGCGTCTTGTAGACCGTGTTTTACGTCCAATGTTTCCAGAAGACTTCCATGCTGAGGTTCAGGTCATGATCTCACTTATTTCTTACGACAAAAATGTAATGCCAGAAGCTTTAGCTGGTTTAGCTGCATCAGCAGCCATTGCAATTACAGATATTCCTTTCACATTAATTTCAGAAGCTCGCGTTATTCGTTTGAATGGTGAGTTAATGATTAATCCTTCAAAAGAGCAATTAGATCAAGCTGATATCGACATTATGGTTGGTGCTTCTAAAGATTCTGTTGTTATGGTAGAAGGGGAGATGAGCGAAATTTCTGAGCGTGAAATGTTAGACGCAATTGAATTTGCTCATGCTGAAATTAAAAAACAAATTGAAGCACAAGAAAGTTTAGCAGCGAAAGTAGGTAAATCTTTACCAAAACGTGAATATAGCCACGAAACACACGATGAAGAAATTCGCGAAAAAGTGTGGGCTTATGGATATGATAAATTTTATGATATCGCTAAACATCCATCTGATAAACACGAAAGAGGTGATAAATTTGCTCAAGTTGAAGCAGATTTCTTAGCTCAATACGAAGGAGATGAAGAAGAGTTAGCTCGTGTAGCTCCTTTTGCTCACATTTACTTCCACGATGTACAAAAAGAAGCTGTACGTCAATTAATCTTAAACGAAGGAATTCGTTTAGATGGTCGTGATCCAAAAACGATTCGTCCAATTTGGACAGAAGTTGATTATTTACCATCAACTCACGGTTCTGCAATTTTCACACGTGGAGAAACTCAAGCATTAGCTACAGTAACTTTAGGTTCTTCTAAAGATGCTAATATGGTTGATGGAGTTGTAACAAACTTCGACGAAAAATTCTTTTTACACTATAATTTCCCACCATTCTCAACAGGTGAAGCTCGTCCATTAAGAGGAACTTCTCGTCGTGAAGTTGGTCACGGAAACTTAGCACAACGTGCTTTAGCGCAAATGTTACCAGACGATTGTCCTTATACAGTTCGTATCGTTTCTGAAGTATTAGAATCTAACGGTTCTTCTTCTATGGCAACAGTTTGTGCAGGAACATTAGCAATTATGGATTCAGGTTTACAAATGAAAAAACCAGTTTCAGGTATTGCAATGGGATTAATCACAGATACTAAATCAGGGAAATTTACAGTATTGTCTGATATCTTAGGAGACGAAGATCACTTAGGAGATATGGACTTTAAAGTAACAGGAACTGCAGATGGTATCACAGCTTGTCAAATGGATATTAAAGTACAAGGTTTATCTATGGAAATCATGGAAACAGCTTTGTTGCAAGCAAAAGAAGGTCGTGAGCATATTTTAGGTAAATTGTTAGAAACTTTACCAGCGCCTCGTCCACAATTGAAACCAAATGCACCAAAAGTTGTTGTAATCGAAATTCCTAAAGAATTCATTGGAGCAGTAATCGGACCTGGAGGAAAAGTAATTCAAGAAATGCAAAAAGAAACTGAAACAGTTATTGCAATTACTGAGTTAGATACGACAGGACGTGTAGAAATCAATGGTGTGATTCAAGAAAACATCGATCGCGTTGTAGAAAGAATCAAACAAATTGCTTTCGTTCCAGAAGTTGGAGAAACATATCATTCAGTTGTAAAATCTATCAAACCATTTGGAGCGTTTGTAGAAATTGCTAAAGGTGTTGAAGGTTTAGTTCATATTTCTGAATTAGAGCACAGACGTCTTGAAAAAGTTGAGGATTCTGTAAACATCGGTGATAAAATTGATGTTAAATTCTTAGGTTACGATGATAAAAAGAAAATGAAATTATCTCGTAAAGCTTTATTGCCAAAACCAGAGAGAACAGAAAAACCTGCTAAACCAGCAGAGAAAAAAGAGGATAAACCTCAAGATAATAAAGAAGCTTAATTAAGTTTTGATATAAAGTAAAAAGTCCGAGATTTTCTCGGATTTTTTTTGTTACATAAATTCTAAATCTGTCTTTTTAAGATGTTTGATTTTATCATTTTTGTCTAAAATGCTATTTAGTTCATTAATAAAATTGATTAATTCATTATAATCTTTTTTATTTGATAAATAATTATTTTCTTCAAAGGCAGCAGTTAGAACAAAATGTCTATTGATAGTTTTATCACTAATAATAATATTTTTTCTTAGATTAGGTAGTGTAACAATTATTTCATGACCTGTTTGATAAATAGAGTCTAATTTAAAAATATTTTTATCTCTAATTAAGGAAATTATCTTTTCTTTTTCTTTTTGATTAAGAACATTTTTTAGTATAATAGTATCTTCGATATAATATTGCTCGAATTGATTTTTTTCAAAATTATATTTTCTAATTTCATCTGTATATTCAAATGATAAATTAGTTTCATCAAAAAAATATTCAGGTTTTGATTTAGTTTGATTATTCAAAATAATAATGAAACCAACCATTCCAATAAAACCAATTAGAAAGCAAAGTAGATTAATGATTTTAATTTTCACTATTCAAATTTTGTGTTAATTAAATAAAAATAATCTTTTTTTAACAATAAAACCTCAGTAAAACTTTATTAAATACTTAAAGATTAGGAGAACTTCAGATAATCAATTATTTTAGCAATTCGTAAAATTGAAGACAAACAAATAATGAAAAAATTTTTATTATCCACGCTTTTAGTGGTTATGCTTTTTCCTTTTAAAGTGAAAGCTGACGAAGGAATGTGGTTTTTGATGTTCATCGAGCGTCTGAATCACCGTGATATGCAAAAACAAGGTTTACAATTAACTTCAGAAGAAATTTATAGTATCAACAATAACTCTTTAAAAGATGCTATTGTACAATTTGGTGGTGGATGTACTGCTGAAATGGTTTCTGGACAAGGTTTAGTTTTGACAAATCACCACTGTGGTTATGGTGCTATTGCTGAATTATCTGCTCCAGAACATGATTACTTAAAAGATGGTTTTTGGGCGAAAGATAAAGCTGCTGAGTTAAAACCAAAAAGCTTAAAAGTACGTTTCTTCGTTCGTATGGATGATGTTTCTAAACGTATTTTAGGTGTTGTAAATGATAAAATGTCTGAGTTAGATCGTGAAAAAGCGATTAACCAAGAGATTGCAAAAATTGAAAAAGAGAACAGTGAAAACGGAAAATATGTTGTTTCTGTTCGTTCATTCTTCCAAGGAAATGAATATTACTATTTTGTTTACCAAGACTATGAGGATGTACGTTTAGTAGGAACACCTCCAAGTTCTATTGGAAAATATGGTGGAGATACAGATAACTGGGAATGGCCACGTCACACAGGAGATTTCTCTATGTTCCGCGTATATGGTGACAAAGATGGAAATCCTGCAGCTTATTCTACAAGCAATGTTCCGTTGCAACCAAAACATCATTTACCAGTTTCTTTAAAAGGATATCAACCAAATGATTTCGCTATGATTTTAGGTTATCCAGGTCGTACAAATCGTTGGATGCCAGCGCAAGGTGTTGCTCAAAATGTAGAGTACGCTTATCCTGCATGGGTTGAAGCTTCTAAAGTGACAATGGATCAAATGAAAAAATATATGGAGCAAAATCAAAAAGTAAATATTGATTATGCTTCTAAATATGCTGGAGTTGCGAACTATTGGAAAAATCGTGATGGAATGATCGAAGCTTTAAAACTTCACGGAACTGTTGCGAAGAAAACAAAAGAAGAAGAAAAATTCAATAAATGGGCTCTAAAAGGAGCAAACAAAGCCGAATATGGTGATGTTGTTTCGAATTTGAATAATTATTATGCGAAAACAAATTTAGATGCTCGTCATAACAATTACATCAACATTTTATTGCGTTACTCAACTTTAGCAAGTGCGCCATATTCTATTGGAAAAGCATTAGAAAACTATGCAGCAGCGAATGATGCAAAACGTGATGAAATGCGTCCGAAAATTCAGAATGCAATCAATGCATATTACGAAAAAATGTATTTACCTTTAGAAAAAGATTTATTGGCTGCTCAATTAAATCTTTATGCTTCTAAAGCGAGCGAAGCTGGTTTAGCGCCTTATGTTGCTGATTTAGCGAAGCAAAATAACAAGAACTTTACAGCTTATGTAAATGATGCTGTTGAAAGAAGTTTCTTCGCTGATCAAAAACAAGTTGAGAATTTCTTAATTTCTCCAGATGTAGAAGTCTTGAAAAAAGATCCTTTATATGTTTTGTCAAATGCTTTAGTAGAAAGAGCTTCTAAGCAAACTGATGAACAAGCAAAATTGAATGATGTTTATTCTAAAAACTTCCGTTTATTGGTAAAAGGTTTACGTGAGTCTAAAATCGGAAATATTTTATATCCAGATGCTAACTCTACGTTACGTTTAACTTACGGTTCTATTCAAAATTTACCAAAAAGTACAAATCCAAAACGTCAACCAGATGTTGCTTCTAACTATTTCACAACATTAGAAGGTACAGTTGCAAAACACATCGCAGGTGACGAAGAGTTCGAAAATCCACAACGTTTATTAGATTTAGCGAAAGCGAAAGATTATGGACAATATGGAGATAAAGATGGATATTTACACGTAAATTTCTTATCAAACAATGATATTACAGGAGGTAACTCTGGTTCTCCGGTAATGAATGGTAAAGGTGAATTAATCGGTATTGCATTCGACGGAAACATTGAAGCAATGGCTGGTGACGTTATCTTTGATCCTAAATTACAACGTACGATTTCTGTAGATATTCGTTATGTTTTATGGGTTGTTGATAAATTTGCTGGAGCAAAACACATCGTTGATGAAATGACAATTGTAAAATAAGATTTGAATCATAATAATTTTTAAGGCTTCCTATTTTGGAAGCCTTTTTTTGTAGAGAGAATCTAAACGAATTACCTTTGTAAAAAATAAAAGTAAATGAAAGTTATTCCTCTTTTAGAAGGTGTTTTTCATGTTGATGCAAAAAAAGAGTTTCATTATTTAGGTGATAATATTGATGTTAAAAATCCCGCTGACGGATATAATCTTATTGTTCGTCCATTTTTGATACAAATTGGAGATGAAAATATTTTGATTGATTGTGGTTTCGGAACTGAAGTAGATTGTGAACCTATCATTCTAAAAAAATTACGCGAATATAATATTAATCCAAATCAAATTACGAAAGTATTGATTTCGCATTTACATAAAGATCATATCAACGGAATTGGAAATTGGGTAGGGGATCAGTTTGTATGTAACTTTCCTGAAGCAAAAATTTATATTCAACAACGCGAGTATGATTATGCGGTTGTTCAAACAAATAATTCTTATAACTATGATCGTTTAGAAAAGTTGAAATCATTCAAAAATATTGTATGGATGAATGATGATAGTGGAAATATAACGGATAATATCAAATTCGAAGTAACAGGAGGACACGTTCCGTTTCAACAAGTTTTTTGGATCAAAGAAAATGATGAAATTGTATTTTATGGAGCTGACAATCTACCTCAATTAAATTATTTTAAATATCATGCTGCTTTCAAGAATGATGTAGATGGTGTAAAAGCGATGGAAGATCGTTTGCGGTGGGAAGTTGATGCGAAAACAGAACACTGGAAAATACTTTTCTATCACGGAAAAAGAACAGATATAAAACAATTTTAGAAATTATATTATAAATGAAAAGCTTTGTATTTGCAAGGTTTTTTGTATTTGAATTATATTTCAGTTTAACTTCGAGTACCTTTGTTGATTTTAAAATTAATTGACATAAACTATGCTAAAACTCTTAAAAAGATATTAACGTTTTATGATTTGTTTTTTATGGATTTAATAAAAACGTTTATTGAAAATACATTTTATATAAAAAATCCCCAACATGTGTTGAGGATTTCGTGTGTAGTTTTTTACATTTTTTCTTCGCTATATTCGCCGAGTAAAGCATAATATCCAAAAAGTGCCATTCCAATAACTATAATTGGTGTAAGGACAAATAGAATAATAATTCCGAATACTAAATCATCTTGCGAACCTGATGATAATTTTGGAATTCCAAATTCCATGATACAAAAGTAGGCTAAAACAAGTGATAATGCGATCCAAACGATTCCTAATATTTTTTTAATTGTTTCCATTTCTAATTAGTTTTTTAGTTAACATTTCTGTCTTTATTACTGATATAAATTGCTCCGATGATAAAACAAACAGCCGCAATTCCAATAGGATACCAAAGACCCTCTAAGTAAAACTGTGGATCTCCGTTGTTTTTGGCATTTGTTACCAAATAAGTAGAAACAGCAGGTAAAAGACCTCCAAAAATTCCGTTTCCTACGTGGTAAGGCAAAGACATCGATGTATATCTAATTTTAACAGGGAACATTTCTACTAAGAACGCAGCAATTGGACCATAAACCATTGTGATAAAAATAATTTGAATCCAAATTAATCCAACTAATTTCCATTTATCACCACTATTAATATGTGTCGATTTTTTTACAATTTCACTTACTTTTCCATCTACAATTTTTGCTTGACCATTTTCTAAATGAAGCGTTGTAACTTGTTTATAAGTCGTGCCATCTGTAAATGATTTTTGAATTGTATAAATAGAATCAGATTTTTCGTCAACATTTTTGATTTCAGCTTTTTCAATTGTTTGTGCTGCAATTACTTCTTTATTTTCAAGATTTGTTGTTTGATACATTGATTCGTAAATTGGTCGATACGAGAATACAGCGACAATCATTCCGATTAACATCACCCATTTTCGACCAACTTTATCACTCAGCCATCCAAAGAACACAAAGAAAGGTGTACCAAATAATAAAGCAATTCCTAACAAAGAATCTACTTGATCAGATTCTACATTCATCACCGTTTTCATGTAACTCATCGAGTAAAACTGACCTGTATACCACACAACTCCTTGTCCCATCACAGCTCCAAAAAGTGCTAATAAAACGAATTTCATATTGTAACGATTCCCGAAAGATTCTTTCAAAGGATTTTTAGAAGTTGTTCCTTCATCTTTTGCTTTTTTGAAAGCTGGCGATTCGTCCATATTTTTACGAATCAAATATGAAACGTAAACCATTAAGATTGATAAGATAAATGGAACTCGCCATCCCCAAAGGTCAAACTGCTCTTCTGATAATAATGTTTTCGTTAATAAAATAACCAATAACGAAACAAATAAACCAACTGTTGCAGTGGTTTGTATCCAAGAAGTCCAATATCCTCTTTCTCCGTCTGGTGCGTGTTCTGCTACGTATGTTGCAGCACCTCCATATTCGCCTCCAAGTGCTAAACCTTGTAATAAACGTAAGATTAATACTAATAAAGGTGCGATAAAACCAATTGATTCGTAAGATGGAATACATCCTATTAAAAAAGTTGCTCCTCCCATTAATACTAAAGTTGCCATAAATGTATATTTACGACCAATAATATCTCCTAATCGACCAAAGAATAACGCGCCAAATGGACGTACAACAAATCCAGCAGCAAATGTTGCTAATGTTGATAAAAAGGCAGCTGTAGGATTGTCAGCAGGGAAAAATTTAGTAGAAATTACAACAGCTAAACTTCCAAAAATAAAGAAGTCATACCATTCAATTAGCGTTCCCATCGAGGAAGCACCAATCACTTTCCAGATTGTTTTTTTGTTAGCAGTTTCGCTCATAAATAATGTGTTTTTGTGTTAATTCTTGTGTGTTTTTTTATAATAATATCATTGCTTGTATTGTTATCATGTCGTCCATGTGTTTTGGTTGATCGAAAGATTTTTGATATTCTACAGAAATTTTAGCATTCTGACCATCAATGTACCAGTTTCCACCTAATTTTAATTCGTTTGCAGGCTTTACTAGACCTTTGAAATCTCTGTAAGAATATCCTACATACGGCTGAATTCTATTACGGAATTTTCCTTCTCCTTCTTTGATGTTTTTAGGCAATAAATACCCGACATGTCCAGAAAACTGATTTCCATCTCCTACAACATTTCCTTGTACATAATTTTCGCCCATGTCCGAATTTTGATATTTCGCATAAGCTGTTATCGAAGAAGATTTTCCGATTGGCGCATCATAAAAAGCATCAACAGCAAGATGAGTTACATTTTCTCCAACCAAATTATCATTTTCTTTTTTGACAATTGCATTACTTTGATTGAAAAATCCTGCTCCGATGTTAAATACTTTTTTAGTTCCTAAATAGGTTCCAACGCGATAAGGTAAAGCATTTGATTCTTGATCTAAAAATTGATAATCAAAATATCCTGAAACCGCATATTTTCCTTCTCCAAGTATCGCTTTTCCTAAATACTTTTCTTGTCCGTTTTCTAAAACTGTCGAAGAGTTTCCATCTAAAGTATTAGTAATAGCATCACTTAATGCTAAACGATAATTCAGTTTTCCAATTCGCCCTTTTGCAAACATTCCCAAATGATTTGAAAATTGATCAGACAAACCAAGTGTTGACCAGTCAGCTCTGTTATTATCTAAGGTCAACATATTGATAGAACCTTGACCATTTCCACGAGAAATTCCACCAAAATTGTGAACTCCAGCACCAATTGCTAAATTGTTTGTTACCTTATATTGTAAAAACATTTCATGCAAGAAAAACGATACATCTGTACTTTTTCCCATCGGAGAAAGATTATTATCATAGATTCCATTTGCACCAAAATGTGTTAAAATCATAAATCGATCATTGATTTGTGAATAAGCAAGAACGCGCGCTCGTTTGATAGAAAATCCATCATTGGCGTGTTTTCCTTCGTAATCCTGAAACCAAGTTTGTCCCCAAAGAATAAATCGGACATATTTACTTCCTTCTGGATTTAATTTAACGACCAAACCGCCGTCATATTCAGAAGCATATTGAGCCTTCAATTCCGTGGCTCCAAAAATGGATAGTAGAGCAATTGCGACAAAAATTTTTTTCATTTTTTAATAAATGGTGTTAGTTGTACATTATTTGTGATTTTGTATTGACTTAATTAATAGACTTAAGTTTATCTAAAATAATGTATTGAATAATAATAATGCTTTTTTTGATAAAGAATTTCTTTTTTATTTTATTAGTGTAAATAATACGCTAATATTTTTTTTAATTTCTTAAAAAAATGTCAAGAAAAGTTTTAAGTTGATAATCTGAGTTGGATTTATTTCAGAAAATTTATCAAAAAAAGATGCAATAATAATCTTATTATTTATTAAATCAAGAAATAATTATTGACTAATTGATAAAATATAGAAGTAATTTATTCTAAAATGTTATGATTTAGTAAAATATAATCTGAAATTATTTATTCTGATTAGAATAGTATAAGTAGAAAGCATAAAAAAGGTTTCGATTTTATTCGAAACCTTTTTTTAATTTATTGTAATTCTAAGATAATCTAATAATCCAACACAATTTTCTTTGGAAAACTGCGCGCCTTTCAATTGATTATCATTCGGATTTATCGTGAAATTATAAGCCGTTTTGAAGTTGGCTTGCTTTAAATTGGTCTGATAGAAAATGGTGTGAGCCAAATTACAATTCATAAAATAAGCTTGACTAAGATCTGCGAAAGAAAATTCTACATTTTGTAAAGAACAATTGCTAAACTTTGTCTTTTTTAGCGGTAATTCATAAAAAGATGAGTCGTTTAACGTACAATTTTCAAATGAAATGCTTAACCCAAATTTGTTCGAATTTTCGAGATTAAAACCTATCATTTTACAATTCATAAACTCAACTTGCTGAAAGCTTGTGTTTTCTAAAGTTACATTACTCAAATTACATTCGATAAATTGACATTGAATAAATTTGATATCGCTTAAATCTAATCCATTCAAATCACAATTTATAAACTCGCAATTCTCGTATTCACCAGATATATTTTGATTTTCTGAGAAATTAATTTGTTCAAATTTTTCTTCGAAATGATAATCCATAAGTTATTTTTTTACGATTAAGTTTCTTAAGGCTAACCAGAAAATCATCACAATCATGTCAATATAAATAGTAACTTTTAGTTGATCGATTTGCGAACAAAGATTTTTTCCTGTTACAGTAGAAATACAAGTGTCAACTCCGTCGGTTTCATATTTTATACTAACCATAGTGTTAATAATCATGTAAAAAACAATTGGAATAATAAGAATAATTATCGCTAAAATAATGTTGTAATATCGTTTTGAGATCATAATTAATCTTCGAATGTAACTTCTATTTCTTGTCCAAATTGTAAGATATAACCATTGTTGTCGTAGATTGCAAACTCGCGCATATCCCATTCAAAGGTCTCAATTTCATATACAACTTCGCAATCATCTTTTACTTGATTCCACAACTCGTCTACGTTGTCTACAACAAAATAAAAAGAACCTGTGAAATTAGCTCGTTCAAAATCTGCTCCTTCATTTGGATAAGCCAACATAATTTCTACATCGTCTTTTTGCAAGCAAGCCCAAATCCAATCTTCATTTTGATCAGCAATCTTAAATCCTAATTTTTTATAGAATTTTGTTGTTTTTTGTAAATCTTTCGTCCAAATAATTGGGCGCAAACTTTTAAAAGCCATGTTATATTATTTTGGATAAAATTACTTCAATTTTTCTTAACTCTCAATTCCATTTTTAATGATAATTATGCTATTTATTAACCCGTAGTGTATTTTGATAATTTTATTAAGAAAACCGTCAATTCGAGTGAAATTCATTTAGAATTTTGTATCGAGAATAAGGTTTTAGTAGATAAAATTCATCTTAATTCTCGATACAATTTTTAGAAATAATTTTCTAAAAATCACTCGAACTGACGAATTTTAATTCAAAGTACACAAGAGGTTATATTGTTAATATTATTTTACCGAAAGTTTATTCCATAAAAAAACTCCTAACAAGTAGGAGTTTCATTCAATAAATCAAAACTGATTTAGGGATTATATTTTTTGTTCAACGCTTTCAAGATTGCCCAAGTTTCAGCATCTACAACTCCATCGTATTTTTCTGGACGGAAATGCATCTGAAATGCTACAATCGCATTCTTAGTTTGCGCGTCTATCATTCCATTTGTAGGAACGTTGTACCCATATTTCTTAAGATCAGTTTGCACTTGTGTGATAAAAACGGAACTTGTTGTATCCCAAGGATATTGTTGCATAAATACATACTTGTCTGTATCATCGTACCAAGCACCAACACCGTAATCTGTATATAATTTTTTCCAAGGGAAAAGTGGACCCGGATCTGGTTTTCTTCCTGGCGCAACATCAGAATGCCCAATTACATTAAAAGGAGAAATATTATAACGTTTTACAATATCTTGTGTCAATTCACCTACTTTTTTGATTTGATAATCTGGATAAGGCGTGTAATTTGGATAAGCATCCGTTCCTTTGTTTCCAAGATTAACGATTTCGATACCAATAGAAGAAAAGTTTATATTATCCAATCCTTTCCAACTACTAACACCTGCATGCCATGCACGTTTTGTTTCGTCAACTAAAAGATTAATTGTTTTGTCATCATAATCATTTACCAAATAATGTGCACTTACATCTTTCTGAGTCAATACTTTTAACGATAACTCTGTGTTGATTGCTGTGTAGTGTAACACTAAAAATCGTACACGTTCATCTTGCGAAATAGATGGATAATAATCTGTTGTCACCTTGTACTTGTCGAGTTTTGCAGCTCGAGTCATTTCCGGTTGATCTGTTTTTGAATTGATAATGACTGTGTCACGAATTACTTTTGTAATTGTTTTTGGTGGAACTGTTTTAGTTGCACAACTAGCCAAAATAAAAAAACAAGAAATTGCCGAAAATACTAATCCTTTAAAATTCATTCTTTTAGTTCTAAATAGTCTTTTGAATAGCCAAAATTAAGCCAAATAATTTAATTTTTTTTCTAAAAAGACTTGTTTTGCAATAAAAGTCAATATATATTTGCAACCGCTTTATGAGACTAATCAGTCTTATTTTTAAAAGTTAGGAGAGGTGCCAGAGCGGTAATGGAGCAGATTGCTAATCTGTCATCGGGAAACCGATGCCAGGGTTCGAGTCCCTGTCTCTCCGCTTTTTTAAAGCTAGAAATAAAACACCACTCGGGGTGTAGCGTAGCCCGGTCATCGCGCCTGCTTTGGGAGCAGGAGGTCGCAGGTTCGAATCCTGCCACCCCGACTTCACGGGACAAAGTAGAAAAATCTACTTTTGTCCCGTTTTTTTTTGTATATAACTTTTTGTTTATCAAGTTGATATGTTGTATAAAATCGTTTCGACGAGCGGTTCGAACTTGGCTTTCTGAAAAAATGATTTTTTCAGGGTAAATTGAACCAATATCTTTTGATATCTCTGCAAGTTCTCCTTTCATTACATTTTTCTCTATCTCAATTATCTTGTTAATTCCTTGTTTTATAAGGTCTTGAATGTTATCTGAATCATAATTAACTCTATTTAGCTTTGCTTCCAGAGCAGAAATCTTTGAACTATAGACTGATTTCATTTCTCTATAGTCTTCAGCTTCAATCTGACGAGTAGCAAGCAGGTCTCGCGTGTGAGATAATCGATCTTCATAATCTTTAATTTCTGCCAAAATCTCCTTTTTTTCTAATTGTACTTCTAGTGTTCCACCTAGGTAGTCTTTCGAAATGGTTTCTTCATAGAAAGATCTATTTTGGATTTTAGGAAGAAATTCAATTAAGTCTTCTACAATAGCCGCGTTGACTTTTTCAGCATTCACACGATGCGTACATCCTCCGATACAATGATAATATGCATAGTAACGGCTTCTACCTTTTGATTTACTTCCAGTCAATAACTTACTGCATTCAGGGCAAACCAAATATCCTCTAACCGGAAACTCATCAATGGTTTTTATCTTGGGACGATAGTTTCGTCCGCGTCCATCTAATACGTCCTGTACTTCATAGTAGAGCGATTCAGATATGATTCCCTCGTGTTGCCCATCAACGAAACAGCTTTCTTCGTCTTTGAACTGGGGAACGAATATTTTACCACAGTACAATGGATTTCGTATAACCTGCCAAAAAGCATTCTTGCTACATTTCAATCCCTTTTCTTTCGCTTGCTTAAACACCTGCTCGGTATTGAATATACCTTTCGCTATTTCTTTAAATGCGTACCTTAAAACGGAAGCGTCAGGCTCTTTCGGTGCAATAAATTTCTTTCCATTTTCGGAAGTTTTATTTTCATATGCTACAGGAGCTAATCCCATATAGCGACCCTCTTTCTTCGCTCGGCGCATTCCGTAAAATACATTCAATGCACGACGGTCATTTTCAACTTCAGGAGCCGCAAGATAAAATGCCAGCATCATTTTATTCTCAGGGATAGACAAATCAAGTGGTTGTTCTATCGCCTGCGGTTCTACGCCCAACCCGCGAAGAATGTTAATCATTTGATAGGCATCACCAGTATTTCTGCTGAAACGATCCCATTTCGTGAAAAGGATAAGGTTCACATGATTCTTTTTCTTTTTCAACGTTGTGATAAGGTTTTTCCATTGCGGTCTATTGAATGTTTTTGCTGAGTGATCTTCATAAATAACATCCCTTATCTCAATAGACTGATTAAGACAATATTTACGTAACATCTCTTCCTGATTTCTTTGGGAATAACCTTTATCAGCTTGTTCGTCTGTACTAACTCGTATGTAAATGTCTGCTATATAACCCATCGCTTTAAATCTAAAATTGCACATAATATGACCTAAGAGTTGTCCGATAAAAAAACTGCGTTGCAAAGTATTAAACAGTATCTTTTGTCTTAATGGCACTCGTTGGCTTTCATTGGCACTAAATTACTAAAACAATATCATCTAATCCCTTACTTTTCAGGAATATTGGTATAAAATAGCCGTTTTATTTAAAAATGATTTTCAGGATTGTCAGCGATAAATCTCATGCAATCCTGTACGGAATAAACCAAAAAAAAATGCCCAACTTGGGCATTTTTGATAGGTGCTTTTTCTACAGTAATTTTTATAGTTGGGATAATCAGATATAACTATAACCTATTTGTACAGCGGTGCAGAATTTTGATTTTGAAAACGATATCCCATCGAATAGCAACTTTTCTGGAAAGATCAGGCTTAAAAATCCCCTAAAGTCTTCACTGCTGCTTTGTTCCAAAACCTTATCGAGCTTGAGAAATTCTGCAATGTCATTTTTCAACAGCTCGTCTATATCTGGTATTCGCCCACAAACTTCCTGAAACTTTTTATTTAGCTGGTCAATTGACGTACTGTATTGGTTCTTTATCTCATGATATTCCGAAGCATCAATCTTGTCAGTGGCCAACAAGTCCCTGATATGCGATACCCTCTTTTCTAAATCCTTCAGTTGTACAGAAATTTGTTTTTTTGAAGTTTGAATGTCCCTGGTCTGTTCTAAATAGCTCTCTACTAAAATATCTCTGTAGACTTCTAATACTTCTTTTGAAGGTACATAACGTCTTAGCTCATTTTCAAGTAATTCAGTTAATTGTTCCGCACCGATTCGCATAGAACATCCTTTATAGCAATGATAATAATTGTAATATTTGTTTCTGCCTTTGGAACGGCTTGCTGTTAATAATTTTCCACATTCTGGGCAGATCAGAAATCCTCGTAGTGGGAATTCATTACGAGTTTCAATCTTTAAGCGGTATTTTCTACCTCTACCATCCAAAATGTCCTGCACTTGTTCAAATAGCTCTTCACTTAATATCGCTTCATGTTGCCCTTGCACAAAATAACTCTCTTCATTTTTAAATGTGGGTATAAATATTTTTCCGCAATAAAGTGGATTTCTTATTACTTGCCAAAAAGCGTTCTTGCTGCATTTTAGACCTTTTTCCTTTGCTTTCTTCCAAATTTGTTCGGTGTTGTATGTTCCTTTTGCTAATTGCTCAAACGACCACCGTAAGGTGGAAGCATCTGGTTCCTTTGGTGTAATGTATTTAGTTCCGGCCTCATCAATCTTGTTCTTATAACCAACCGGAGCCAGCCCCATATACCTTCCTTCTTTCTTCGCCCGTCGCATACCATAAAATACGTTTAATGCCCGCCTGTCATTTTCAACTTCTGGAGCTGCAAGGTAAAATGCCAGCATCATTTTGTTTTCTGGTATTGATAGATCCAATGGTTGCTCAATTGCCTGTGGTTCTACATTGAGATCTCGGAGTTGATTTATCATTTGGTATGCATCGCCTGCATTACGGCTAAAACGGTCCCATTTGGTAAATAGAATAAGATCGATACGATTCTTGTTTTTCTTCAGATTAGCTATCAATTTTTTCCATTCAGGCCTATTAAAGGTTTTGGCAGAATGGTCTTCGTATATGACATGACGTATTTCTATGGAATGGCTTTCACAGTATTTGCGTAGCATTTCTTCCTGGTTACGTTGCGAGTAACCTTTATCGGCCTGTTCATCTGTGCTTACACGTACATAAATGTCTGCAATGGGCTCTCTGCTTACTCTCATCTTTCCAAATATTTTTTTACAGCGATCCGTGCTAGTTTTCTTAAAAACTGAAGCATTCTCGTAGCATCTTCATTTGACATTTCCGTCTTATCACCTTTCAGAACTTTCTTAAGTTTTTCAGCGGTAACCTTAGTTTTTTGTGAATTATCTCTCATAACCAACCCTATTAGAAAATATGGATTTTGAAATTATGTATGATTTTAAAGCAAAAGCCCAAAGATGTAGTCTTTGTCTTTTAAAGGCAGTATTTGACCATATATTATTGGCGACCGAATGAGATAGCAAATAATAAGCTACTGATTGAACACTAAAGTGTTGTAAAATTCAGCTTCGATGGCTGCGTGTTTTCTACACGCATCGGGTCATTATCCAATGCCTTTTCCACTGGCTTCCACATTGTTTTTTATCCAAGAGCCGGTATGCTGGTTTTGTCCCATTTCAAGAGCAAAGGTATTTCAGTGTTCATAACGCAACAGCAAGGTCGTGCCCTTTGGGTTTGCAAAATAATCTCCACCCATGCGGGTCGTATTTTTTTGACAAAACCTTGCTGCTGCTAAACACTAACCTTTTATGCTCGTGAAACGAAACAAAGCATACTCCGGCTCTTTACACGAATAAAAAAAATGTCAGAAATGAAAAATATCAGCATTGGAAATGGAAAAAGTGAAACGAAAACAAGCACCTCCTCTCATTGCCGAATAAAATCAAATCAAAAAAAATCAAACAGGAATTTAACAACGTAAAAATCGAAAATCATGAACATCACAGGAAGACTGACAAGGGATGCGGAAGTACGCACAACGTCACAGGACAAACAAGTAGTAAACTTTTCAGTAGCAACAAACGACAGCTACAAAAACAAGCAGGGCGAACGCATAGATCAAACAACCTATTTCGACTGCTCGTACTGGATAACTCCCAAAGTAGCCAGACTACTCACAAAAGGCACACTGGTAGAACTGACAGGCAGAGTAAGTATAAGAGCGTGGACAGGAAATGACGGAGAACCAAAAGCAGGACTGAATTTTCATACCTCGCAAATCAAACTGCACGGAGGTAGCAGGAAAACAGAAACCACACAGGCTACTGACAATAACAAAGGTAAGGTTAAGGCGGAGCAAACCGAAGATGACCTACCATTTTAACAGCTATCAAATACTCATTTTTCAAACTTTTAAAATTTCAACAGCATGGCACATAATATCAATTTCAACAGCAAGACAGGACGTTACTCATTCTTTAGCGTAAAGGAAAAAGCGTGGCACGGTTTGGGGAAAATCGTACAGGATTACCCAACAAGCGAACAAGCAATCAGACACGCAGGGTTAGATTATGAAGTGGTAAAATCTCCACTCTTTACAAAAAGCTCAGGCATTATAGAAACTGCTAACGGTATCGAGATTGGAAATAGCGAACTGGAAGTACCTAATTATTTCGCCAACATACGCACCGATAACAATGCGGTTTTGGGTGTTGTGGGTAAAGACTACCATATCGTACAAAACAGAGATGCTTTTTCATTCTTTGACAGTATTGTAGGCGGTACGAACGGCATTTTATACGAAACCGCAGGAGCTTTGGGCAACGGTGAACGCATTTTTATTACAGCCAAATTGCCGAGTTATATCCGTGTGGGCAATGGCGATGATGTGACAGAAAAATACATTTTTCTAACCACTTCGCATGACGGTAGCGGAAGTATTACAGCCGCTTTTACACCTATCCGAATTGTTTGCCAAAATACCTTAAATGCTTCTTTACGCAATATGAGCAATGTGGTACGCATCAAGCACACCGCAGGAGCAAAACAACGTTTAGACAACGCACATAAAGTTATGGGACTTGCTAACCAGTTCAGCGACCAGTTAGAAGGGATTTTCAATGAGTGGACGAAAGTCAAGGTATCAGACCAAGAGGTTAAAAAGCTAATCCAATTGGCACTTTGCCCAAATAAGGAAACATTGGAACTGCTGAAAAAAGGTGCGGAAGATGAAGTTTCCACCGTATTCAAAAACGTTGTTGAAGATGCTTTTGCTTATGCAATGATAAGCGATACCCAACAAATGGAAACCACCAAAGGTACATTGTTCGGAGCATACAATGCGGTAACAGGCTACTATCAGAACGTAAGAAATTACAAAGACAACGAAGCCAAATTACAGAGTATTGTAATGGGTGGTACTGCTCAACTGAAATCACAGAAAGCATTTGAATTATGTACCTCTTTTCAGAAAGTCGGTGCAGACGTTTTTCAACTCAATTAATTAAACCACAGGCTACCGCCTTACAAACGGTGGTAGCCTTTAAAAAGCATTACAATGAAAGCATTAGAAGAAATGAACAATGTGGAAAAGGGATATATACTGGCAAAACTGTTTTCCAAAAACCTTAAGGAAATAAGCCTTTTTATACAGCAGGAAACCGAGCGTTTCAGAAAACACGAGGAATATATGCGGAGTATATGGGCAGATAAAACCCTTATTACAGCCAATTTTTGGTTTGGTCTTGTAGAGAATACCGAAAGAATTTTAAAGCAGTACAACGTGATGTTACAGCGAAACCCAAGAGTATTTTCTGACCAACTTTTTGACGGTTACAATGCCATATTTGTTTCAAATAGCTTGATAGAATATGCGGAAAAACCCGAATGTAACCACCAACTAAAACAGGCTATACACCTGCTTTTCGGAGAACAAAAAATGATTGAAATAACCTTAAATGATAACAGCAATGGCGAACTGGTGTAGTAATACGGTTGTGTTCGAGGGAAAACCCGAAGCAATCACACAGATACAACAACTTTTCCAAATCTTAAAGGAAAAGGAAGAGCAAGCCGAAGAAGGGCAATTGCCCGACTTTTCAGACAGTACGAACGGTGGGTATTTCTTCAATATCTACTGGAACGAGGGCGATGAAGGAAATTTTCAGTACGAAACCAAATGGTCGCCTAACTCCGAGATACTGCGGAGCATAGCAGACCGATACCAAGTTGATTTTGTACAGGATTATGAGGAAATGGGAAACGGGATATATGGTAGAGCAACCTATCAAAATGGCATACTGGACGATGTATGTTTGAGCGATGAAGACATAGAAGCGTATGATTTTGATGAAGATACAGACACTTACCATTTTGAGGGGGAAACTTATGAAAGTGATTGCGAAATACTGGAAACGCTTTTGGAACGCAAATTATCATTGCTATGAAAGTAACGGATTTAAACGGATGCTCTATCGAAGTCACTGACCTTGATGAAGCCATAAAGATTAGCAAGCGGTTCACTGGTTACAGACACGAGGACGAAAGTTTCTACGAGTTCGACAAGAGACAGAACGCATACTGGACAGATATGTACAATAAACTGACAGCTAAGAAAAAACGATTAGAGGACAAACAAAAAAATTAGAACGATGAATACAAATTTTTTCAATCAGATACAGCAGTTGAACTTTACAGGAGTATTACAACTGAACATTTCAAAGGGAGCAGAAACCAAGCTAATCGTATCGGTTATGCTTAACAATGAACAATGCGGGGATAATGCAAAAAACCTTATTCCGCCCCTTACATTCAATGCTACCGCACAGGAGTTTGATGAGGGATTTTTTGAACAGATAACCGCACCAGTACAAACCGTTTCGGGTTTGATGGTGGATATGGAGAAATTCTTAAAGCAAATGGAAGAAGTCAAAAAACAATCGGCAATGGAGAAGGAAAAAGCCGATAAGGAGAAGAAAGAAAAGGAAGCCAGGGACAAGAAATATAAAGAAGCTATGGCAAAGGCTGACGAACTGGAAAAAGAGGGTAAATTCAGTGAAGCGTGGATGAAAGTGCCGAACCCTGCCGATTTTCCCGACTATGCCGATGCCATACGCAAACGTAAAACTTCACTATCGGGCAAATTTGCCACACCGAGCCTTTTCGGTGCGACAGAAGAAGCAACACCCGAACCGATACAATCGGCAGAAGTTACAGACGATTACCCCATTGATGAAGCAGGAGAAGAAGAATAAAAGTACTAACCCAAAAATCAAATGTTATGTTATTAGCAACGCAATTACAACGAGTTTTTATATTGAATGATAAGGGGCAGGAAATCAAACTGAACGACCCCGAACCGCAATGGAGTGTACAGGCAGTAATGAATTTTTATTCCAATACATACCCCATTCTGACTACCGCAAAAGTATCAGCACCACAAATCAAGGACGATACGGTACAGTACCGTTTTGAAAGTGCAATGGGAACAAAAGGTTAAACTAAAACAGTAAAACAATGACTTATGCAACGACATACCGTATCGGGAACATTCCAAATGCCCCAAGAACCCAAGCAAAAGCAATTGCACCGTCAGTTGAGCGAGTTCGCAAACTGGATGCAACGACCGAAAGACGCAAACGAAATCCAAAAGGACAAACAACAGTCCGTACCAGTAGCCATGTTACCAATGGTTTTTTAAGGACTTCGTTTCTCCCTAAACTGAACGAAACAGAAACAGTACAGGCTTGCAGGGATAATATCAAAATGGAAAGGGATTTTTATAGTTCCCTTTCTCAATTGGCAGAGCATTACGGCATCATTCCGAAATCAACGCAATCTTACGGCTATCCCTACAATATCGCATTGGCTTTAAAAGACACCGAAGAACAGCTAAAACTTAAAATAACGGATTGGGAAGAAATCAGACTGATACAGGATAGCAAGAAAGTGTTTTTTACAAGCGAGGAAAGATATAATACTGGTACAACCCTGTATTACATTCCTGTAATACCCTTATTTCGTTGGTTGAAAGACCCAAAGCGAAAACATACCGCTCAACTGTTTTTGTCAGTTTGCAGTTATTTGTACCACATTGCCGATATTCCATACTACAGACAGGAAAGTAGTTACCTGTACTGGATGTATGAAATGCACAAAGATTGGGTAACCGAGGATGATTACGGAGAAGATACAGAAGCCTACCTCAGCGAATTTTCTCAAGCAGAATGGATTGGCGACTGTATGGAAAAGAAGATTTACAACGAAGCTAATTTAAGGCTCTTTAAAGAACGTTTAAACCGTTTTAAAGCGAAAGATAAGATTGATGCTGATTGCTTTAAAGTAGCACAGGAAGCCTATGCAATTTATCAGCAGTACCCTAATGCAAACGTATTCCGCAATGCCCGACCAAATGGCGAAGCCAATGAAGAAGACATGGAAAATATCATTTCAATGGAAAAGTATGTTTCATTCTGTGCAGATGGTACAGGCTGGCTTATGGATAATGTGGTAGAATCAGTAAACAACGAATTACAGGAATACGGACAGATGGAAGAACCCATTATTATAAAACGGTTTGACGGAAGTGATATAACCGCCAACACATTGGAGTTTGAAAACCGTTTGCTTACGATGATAAATGAATTGACCTACATTTTGAATAATTTTTAAAAACAAGGCTATGAACGATATAACACAGGATTTCGGAACGCTATACTACCCAAAATCAGCATTGGTATTTTATCAGACTACTGGAAAGGGTAACAATACTTATGTAGAGCATTTTGATATGGATAAAAACGGTACTCCCATTAATGCTCACCCTTTGACCGTAAAAGAAGCAAACCAACTGGCAAAGGCGTTGAAAACTGCCAAAGAAGAAAAAGAACCGTTATTGAAACCGCAGGGAGTATTGAGCAATCAGGTTTTATACTTCGACCCTAATGGAAACAAAGTAGTTTGGTTTACAAAAGCCACACAAAGGGAACTATATTTTATTGAAAGTCTGGGAATACCCAAAGGCAAAGCCAATGTACCACCTATGCTGTGGGTAGCCAACCGCAACGGTTTAGCCGTTTTCGCCTTACCGAATAGAAGAAGACCTACAATAAACACAAAGCTGTACAATGCCCCCTTTTTTAACGTGTATGAGGACGGCAATGTATGTATGGGTACAGTAGATGTACGCATAAAGAAAACCGCTTCATTGGAAGAATTTATAAACAAATGGGAAGGCTTTTTCTTTAACAGCTATTTCAGTCATTTAATGCACGGTCATAACCCGATAAATGGAAATTGCGTAAGCCTTTGGGAGAATTTAATCGCCACAGGCGACGCCTTTCCAATGGAAGTATTGACAGAAAATAACCTAACCTTAAAAGACATATTGCGATGAACAACGAAAGAATAAAAGTCCATTTTACGGACAATAGTTTAATAAATGCCACCAATCCCATATCGATAAACCTTATCGGTGCAGGTGGCACAGGCTCAAAGGTTTTGACCGCCTTAATGGAAATGAACCACAGTTTAATAGCTTTAGGACACGCAGGATTGTCCGTTCGTCTTTGGGATGATGATGTTATCACAGAAGCAAATTTGGGAAGACAGCGTTTTGCAGAATGTGAGGTCGGGTTGTATAAATCCGTTGCTCTCATCAACCGAGCAAACCGCTTTACAGGTACTAACTGGAAAGCCGAAACACAGAAGTTTGAAAAAGATAGTTTGGGCAAAGTTCCCGAAAACGCACAGGCTACTATCTTTATTACCTGTTTAGATATTGTAAAAGCAAGGTTTGGTATTGCTGAAATATTGAAAGCATTGGATAACGGAAAATATTACCATCATAAACCAAAATATTGGTTGGATTATGGAAACAGCCAATATACAGGACAGGTATTATTATCAACGATTGGAGATATAAAACAGCCTAATTCCGACAGATACGAAACGGTATCTAATCTGCCAATGGTTACCGATGAATTTGGACATTTGCTGAAGCAGTCCGAACAACAGGACGATACACCAAGTTGCAGT